>NZ_JAMQAU010000040.1:0-1313 GCF_023701505.1 Pseudomonas sp. SR18
TGTCCCGTCCTGAATAAGGTTTACACCTTCTGACCTTTGTTCAGGAGGACTCAATGGATACGAGAAAAAGGCGCAGCCAACGCGATTACACGCTAGCTTTTAAATTGTCGGTCGTAGACCAAGTCGAAAAAGGCGAGTTGAGTTATAAAGAGGCTCAACGGCGCTTTGGCATCCAGGGCCGGTCCACGGTACTGGTTTGGCTACGCAAGCATGGCCGACAGGACTGGAGCCAAGGCGCCTCAATCCGAGCGCCGCGGAGCAGGCCGATGACCGACCCCAACCTCCCGCTGACACCCGAGCAGCGGATTAAAGAGCTTGAAGAACAGTTGGCGCTGAGCAATCAAAAGGCCCAGTTCTTTGAAGCTGTCGTGAACGTCTTGAAAAATGATTACGGTGTGTCCATCGTAAAAAAGCGACCCGGCAAGTCCTCTCGCAAGGGCAAATCCAAGACCTGAGCATTACCAGGGCTTGCCTGTTCATGGGAATTTCGCGCCAAGCGTATTACAAACGTAACCGAGCCGTTGATGCGAGAGCTCACCAAGACCAGCAAGTAGTGGACTTTGTTCTGGAAAAGCGGCGTCGCCAGCCGAGGCTAGGCACGCGCAAGCTGCATTATCTGATGAGCACTGAGGCTGAAGCGCAGGTAATTGTTGGTCGAGACCGTCTTTTTTCCATCTTGCGCGAAGCGCGAGAGCTGGTTCCTCGAAAGCGTGCTTATCATAAAACTACGCATAGCCATCATCGGTTCCGCCGCCATCCCAACCTGCTCAAAGCAGGCCCGGAACAAGTTGTCGCTGGCAGGCCCGAGCAGGTTTGGGTTGCAGATATTACCTATCTGCCCACGCGGGAAAGTGTTGTTTACGTCAGCCTGATAACAGACGCGTACTCACGCAAGATCGTGGGTCATCATGTGCATGACAGCCTGCATACGGAGTCGGTGGTCAAAGCATTGCAGAAAGCTGTTAACCAGCGAAAATCCATGCAGTCGCTGATCCATCACTCGGATCGCGGGGCCCAATACTGCTCCGACCTGTACCAGCAAATGCACGCCAAGCATGGGATCAAGTGCTCAATGACTGACGGCTACGATTGCTATCAGAACGCGATGGCAGAGCGGGTAAATGGGATTTTGAAAACTGAGTTTTTGCTGCACCGACCCAAAGATTTGGCGGATGCCGTAAAAATGGTGGATGAGTCGGTGCTGATCTACAACGGGGAGCGGCCGCACTTATCCCTGAAATACAAAACGCCCGATGCGGTGCATCAGGCGTTTTGAGACTCAAACAGGTGTAAACCTATTTCAGGACTAGACA
>NZ_JAMQAU010000041.1:0-1292 GCF_023701505.1 Pseudomonas sp. SR18
TGACGGCTAAAGGTGCTGAATTCGTCAACGCGGGTAACCCGCTGCCGAAGATCGACCTGACCGTCACTGACGCTGGTGGCCTCAGCTCCACTGGCGAAGGCCAGCCGACCGTAACTTTGGTCAACGACGTTCCGGTGATTGATGTAACGCCGACCACTATCGTGGAAAACACCGCCGAAGCTGGCACCATCGCCGGTACCTTCAACGCGCGTGACGAAGAAACTCCGCGTGAAGGTCTGACTGTTAGCTTCACGGCAGGCACCAACGCCGATGGCTACTACGCCATCTCGGGCAACAACGTTGTCCTGACGGCTAAAGGTGCTGAATTCGTCAACGCGGGTAACCCGCTGCCGAAAATCGACCTGACTGTCACCGACGCCGGTGGCCTCAGCTCCACTGGCGAAGCTCAGCCTACCGTGACCCTGGTCAACGACGTTCCGGTGATTGATGTAACACCGACCACTATCGTTGAGAACGCTGCTGAAGCAGGCACCGTTGCCGGTACTTTCAACGCACGTGATGAAGAGACACCGCGTGATGGTCTGAGCGTTACCTTCACTGCCGGTACTAACACCGACGGCTACTACGCCATCTCTGGCAACAACGTGGTCCTGACGGCTAAAGGTGCTGACTTCGTCAACGCGGGTAACGCGCTGCCGAAGATCGACTTGACCGTCACCGACGCTGGTGGCCTCAGCTCTACCGGCGAAGGCCAGCCGACTGTGACCTTGGTTAACGACGTTCCGCTGATTGACGTTACGCCGACCACTATCGTTGAGAACGCTGCTGAAGCGGGCACCGTTGCCGGTACTTTCAACGCACGTGATGAAGAAACGCCGCGTGAAAATCTGACCATCAGCTTCACCACCGGCACCAACGCAGACGGCTACTACGCCATCTCCGGCAACAACGTCGTGCTGACCGCCAAAGGCGCCGAATTCGTCAACGCGGGCAACCCGTTGCCGAAGATCGACCTGACTGTCACCGATGCTGGTGGCCTCAGCTCCACCGGTGAAGGTCAGCCGACTGTGACCTTGGTTAACGACGTACCGTTGATCGATATCACGCCGACCACCATTGTCGAGAACGCCGCTGAAGCAGGCACCGTCGCCGGTACCTTCAACGCACGTGACGAAGAAACTCCTCGCGATGGTCTGACCGTGAGCTTCACTGCTGGTACTAACGCAGACGGCTACTACGCCATCTCGGGCAACAACGTTGTGCTGACGGCCAAAGGCGCCGAATTCGTCAACGCGGGTAACCCGCTGCCGAAGATCGATCTGACTGTCACC
>NZ_JAMQAU010000042.1:0-1266 GCF_023701505.1 Pseudomonas sp. SR18
TTTGGTGGACTTGTTCCCTCGCAGCGGACGCCAAGAAGCGATATTTTAATCGCAACCTTGGAGGCACCTATGTCACAGCAAACCCGCCGCAGTTACACCGACGACTTCAAAGCTCAGGCAGTGACACTCGCTGAAAGCATTGGTCGAGGAGAAGCAGCTCGACAGTTAGATATCTCGGTCAAAACCTTAGGTAATTGGCTGGACGCCGCACGCAACGGGCGTCCTCTCAGTTCTCCTGCCCGGCATCCGGTCTCTGACCTGGAAAGCGAGCTGGCCCGGCTTCGAGCTGAAAATGCCACGCTTAAAATGGAACGAGAAATCCTAAAAAAAGCGACGGCGTTCTTTGCCAGAGAGTCCAACTGAGATACGCCTTCGTCGCCCGTGAACGGACTCGCTTTCCAGTCAGGTTGTTATGTCGAGTGATGGAAGTCTCGGTGTCGGGCTTTCACGGCTATTTGAAACGCCGGGAACGTCCTGATCCAGACGCTGAAATTCGCCTGGAAATTCGTGCGATTCATCATGCCAGTCGCGGCACTTATGGGCGCCCGCGGATGGTCAAGGCACTTCATAACCGATCTTTTTCAGTTGGGCATAAGCGAGTGGCCCGGTTGATGCGAGAAGAAATGTTGCGAGGGAAAATCAAGGCTCGGTTCAAACACTCGATGGATAATCGGTATATCCAGCCAATTTCCGACAACGTGTTGAAACGACGTTTTTCTGTGACAAGCCCAACTCCCGCGTGGGTGGGCGATATCACCTATATTTCGACGCGTCAGGGGTGGCTATATTTGGCCGTGGTGCTGAGCATCCAAACACGCCAGGTACTCGGTTACAGCCTGTCGGAACGGATGCCTGAGGGTCTGGTGCAGCAGGCTTTTTTGAACGCCTGGACGAATACACCAGTTGATCAGGGTGTAATTTTTCACTCTGATAGAGGTCGGCAATACACGGGCAGCGGTTTTCGCAGCATGATCTTGGACAGGGGGTTTGTGCAAAGCATGAGCCGTAAGGGCAACTGCTGGGATAACGCTGTAGCAGAGAGCTTTTTTGCCACACTCAAGAAGGAAGAAGCTACCGGTGTGTATCCCAGCAAAGCACAGGCTCACGCATCTATCGCGAGCTACATCCATGGTTTTTACAACCCGACACGGCTGCACTCGGCGCTGGGATACAGCTCACCTAATGACTACGCAAAGCAACTGAAGCAAACTGCTTAACGCTCGCTTTATGGCGTACGTTTTGAGGGAGCAAGTCCATGGTTACTTT
>NZ_JAMQAU010000043.1:0-1085 GCF_023701505.1 Pseudomonas sp. SR18
ACGTCTGCTCGGGCCTCATGTTCCAGTTTGTAGCCCGTTTCAGGCACCCACTCTGATTTCAAACTGCCAAAGAAACGCTCCATCGGGGCGTTATCCCAGCACTCGCCTTTACGGCTCATGCTTTGCCTAAAACCCTGTTTGAGCAGCTCGTTTCGAAACTTATGACTGGTGTACTGACAACCTTGGTCAGAATGAAACAACACATTCTGGGGATGGCTGCGTAGCTCAACCGCCATGCGTAGCGCTTCGCAGGTCAGGTTGGCATCAGAAATCATCGAGAACGACCAGCCCACGATCCTGCGAGCGTACAAATCCAGAACGGCGGCGAAGTACATCCACCGCTTGCCGACCTTGATGTAAGTCACGTCGCCACACCACACCTGATTAACCGCCGTCACATCAAATTTCCGCTTGAGCACGTGTGGCGCCACTAAGGCCTCCACGCCCGGCGATTTGTACTTATGGCGCCTGCGCTGACGACTAGCGATGCCAGCTTCGCGCATCAAACTGCGAGCCATATAACGTCCGATACGATGCCCTTTGGCTTGTAGCTCCTTGGACAATGTACGTGCGCCGGCCGACTCTCTGGACGCCTTGTGGTGCCTGACCAGCGCGGCCTTGAGCTTGTCCCGTTCAGGATTTGCTCTGCCTTGGCGCTGGCGCCAAGCGTAGAAACTACTGCGGTTGACCCCGAACGCCCGGCAACACCTTTTAACGCCGTACTGCTCGTCCAGCTCATCGATCAACGTGAATGATCTTTGGCGTCCAAAAGCAGGAGAGCACTGGCCTTTTTTAGGATTTCGATATCCAGGTCTTTCTCTCTGAGCAGAGCTTTGAGCCTCTGGATTTCTCGTTGATCAGCGGTAATCGCCTTGGCCCCTACGGGAGTCGAGCCCAAGCGTTCTTTTTGCACTTGATCGACCCAGCGACGCAGCGCTGTGGGGCCGATATCCAGGCTGGCACAGACTTCGGTAACTGGCTGACCTTCATCCAACACCATGCTGGCGGCCTTGAGCTTGAACTCACTCGAATAAGATTTACGCATATCCAAACACCTCAAATTTGGGCGCTATCATAGCGCCCGA
>NZ_JAMQAU010000044.1:0-737 GCF_023701505.1 Pseudomonas sp. SR18
GTCGCGGTCAAACAGGAAGTTCACTCGGTAGCGCCCCTCCAGGTCGATATGGGCGTAGGCATCGTTGGCCTGGTTGCTGGTTACGCGCGCGGGGATAGTGCCGGCGATCAGGGGTTTGTTCTTGAGTTCTGGGCGAAAGCACACGCTTTGCGAATAAGGGATGGCCTCGAAGGTGGCGATGAAGCTGCTGTCACGGGCGGCGACGGTGGTCAGGCCGGTGATGACTGCCCCAGGTTTGAAGGCCTGTGGGGCGCCGTCGGTGACGTTGAGCACCTGGCCTGGGGCCAGGGTGGCGCTGCTGGTGATGCCGGCGAGGTGGGTCTGCTCGTTGAGGTAGCGCTCGTGGCGCAGGCGTGCGTAGAAGTGGCCGCTTTCGCTGAGCAGGTCTTCGTCCTGATCCAGCCGGTCGCCGAGCGCTGTGTAGGGTTCGGCGTAGTGGTAGGCCTCGCCGTAGGTGGTTTTGGCGCCGCGAGTCTGGTCAATCTCGCCGCTCAGGTGCGCGTGGGCTTCGCGGTGGTGGTAGGCGCGAACGTGCACCTGTTGCTCGACCACCTGGTGGTTCGATTGCAGGTTCCACACGCCGTCCTGGGCAGTGCTGCCGAGGCCCGACTGCGGGCGGTATGGGAGCTCGACGTTGAACTGGTACAAGCGTTGGTCGTCGCAGAACTCGACCACATCGATGCCCAGGCGCTCGTCGCTGCTGAAGCGGTACCAGATGCCCACTTCGGCCAGCAGGC
>NZ_JAMQAU010000045.1:0-679 GCF_023701505.1 Pseudomonas sp. SR18
TGCTGCTGACCCAGCAACACCTGCTCACGCAGTTGCCGATCCCCGCCGCGCTGCCGGTGCTGGCCCTCGATCAACTGGACGTCAGCGGCTATGCCGACACCAACCCGCAAGTCGCCGTTGACGGCGAAAACCTCGCCTACGTCATCTACACCTCAGGTTCCACCGGCAAGCCCAAAGGCGCCGGCAACCGGCATGCGGCCCTGACCAACCGGCTGTGCTGGATGCAGCAGGCCTATGCCTTGACCGCCGACGACACCGTGCTGCAAAAGACCCCGTTCAGCTTCGACGTGTCGGTGTGGGAGTTCTTCTGGCCGCTGATGACCGGCGCCCGTTTGGCCGTTGCCGGGCCTGGCGACCATCGCGATCCGGCCATTTTGGTAAGCCTGATTCAGCGTTACCAGGTCACGACCCTGCACTTCGTGCCGTCGATGCTGCAGGTGTTCCTGCTGGATGAATCCGTCGCCCAGTGCACCCGCCTGACACGCATCGTGTGCAGCGGCGAAGCCTTGCCCGTGGATGCCCAGCAACAGGTGTTCGCCAAGTTGCCGAACGCCGGCTTGTTCAACCTTTACGGCCCTACCGAAGCCGCCATCGACGTGACCCACTGGACCTGCCGCGAAGAAGGCAAGGCCAGCGTGCCGATTGGCCAGCCGATCGCCAACCTCACCACCTACATCCT
>NZ_JAMQAU010000046.1:0-571 GCF_023701505.1 Pseudomonas sp. SR18
TGGACACCACAATCACCGCAATGCCGCTGGCCGCGAGGTTGTGGATGATCTGGTAAATCTCCGACTTGGCGCCGATGTCGATGCCCCGCGTCGGTTCATCCAGCAGCAGGACCTTCATCGGCATCGATAGCCAGCGGCCCAGAATGGCCTTCTGCTGATTGCCGCCGGACAGGTACATGATTTTCTGTTGCGCATCCGGCGTCTTGACTTTCATCGCCTTGATTTGCTGGTCGGCGTTGCCCTTTTCCCAGGTCTCGCGCAGCAACCAGCCAAACGAGGAATGGGCGCCACGGGCGCTGATGTTGATGTTCTCGGCGACGCTGGAAAGCGGAATGATGCCCTCCTTCTTGCGGTCCTCGGGACACAGCAGAACACCGGCGGCAATGGCGTCGCGCGGGGAGCGCAGTTGCAACGCCTCCCCACACAATTCAAGGCTGCCGGCACTTGAACGCTCCAGGCCGCTGAGCAAGCGGAACAGCTCCGTGCGCCCTGCCCCGACCAAGCCGAACAGGCCGAGAATCTCGCCTTTGCGCACGTCAAAACTGATCGGTTCACGCAGGCCGGGGCCGAG
>NZ_JAMQAU010000047.1:0-558 GCF_023701505.1 Pseudomonas sp. SR18
TCGCCGTCAACGGCGACTTGCGGGTTGGTGTCGGCATAGCCGCTGACGTCCAGTTGATCGAGGGCCAGCACCGGCAGCGCGGCGGGGATCGGCAACTGCGTGAGCAGGTGTTGCTGGGTCAGCAGCAGGCCAATACCGCTGTCTTCGATCATGTAGCTCAGGCGGTCTTGCGGGTATTCCGGGTCCAGCGGCACATAGGCGCCGCCGGCCTTGAGCACGGCGAGCAGGCCGATGACCATCTCCAGGCTGCGCTCGGTGGCAATGCCCACCAGTGCATCCGGGCCGACGCCCAGTTCCATCAGCTTGTGGGCGAGTTGGTTGGCGCGCTGGTTGAGCTGGCGATAGCTCAGTTGATGGTCGTCGAACACCAATGCCGGCGCATCGGGGGTGGCGGCCACCTGGGCTTCGATCAATTGCTGGACGCTGTGGTCGAGCGGGTAGTGGGTGGTGGTGGCGTTCCATGCGCTGACGATCTGCTGCTGCTCGGCGTGGTCCAGCATCGCCAGGTCGGCCAGCCGCTGTTGCGGGTCGGCAATGAGGCTTTGCAGCAAGTGCAGC
>NZ_JAMQAU010000048.1:0-520 GCF_023701505.1 Pseudomonas sp. SR18
GAAACCCCACGCGAAAACCTGACGATCAGCTTCACCGCAGGCACCAACGCCGACGGCTACTACGCCATCTCCGGCAATAACGTGGTCCTGACCGCTAAAGGCGCCGAATTCGTAAACGCGGGTAACCCGCTGCCGAAGATCGACCTGACTGTTACTGACGCTGGTGGCCTCAGCTCCACCGGTGAAGGTCAGCCGACTGTGACCTTGGTTAATGACGTACCGTTGATCGACATCACGCCGACCACCATTGTCGAGAACGCCGCTGAAGCGGGCACTGTTGCGGGCACGTTCAACGCACGTGACGAAGAAACTCCTCGTGATGGTCTGACCGTGAGCTTCACTGCTGGTACTAACGCAGACGGCTACTACGCCATCTCGGGCAACAACGTTGTACTGACTGCAAAAGGTGCAGAGTTCGTTAACGCTGGCAACCAGTTGCCGAAAATCGACCTGACTGTTACTGACGCTGGTGGCCTCAGTTCCACCGGCGAAGGTCAGCCGACCGTAACGCTGGTCAACG
>NZ_JAMQAU010000004.1:0-365875 GCF_023701505.1 Pseudomonas sp. SR18
CTCCACAAGCACCCACACGAATTGCTTGATTCAGTTGTTAAAGAGCGGTTGGTTAAGATCTTTCGTCTCAACCGAGGCGCGCATTCTACAGCAGCCTCATTTGCTGTCAAGTGATTATTTTCAGAAGTTTTCAAGGAATCCTTAACAACTTCAACCACTTGCGCTTCAGATCTCTCATCAGCGGGAGGCAAATTCTACAGCGTTACACGCTGCTGTCAACACCTCTTTTTCAACTTCCTTTTGGCTTCGATGAACCGAAGCAACCTGCTGCCGAAAACTGCGTAACTCATTGTTTATCAAGGAGTTTTCCGTTTCGACTGCGCCGGAAGTGGGGCGAATTATAGGCTTCCAGAATTTTCGGTCAAGCATTAATTACGTTTTTTCTGCAGAAGGTGCTTTTTTCGTAATAAGCCTAGGGATTCGGCGCATTACCGCAGGTATACGCAATGCCAGCAGCAGCGCACCTATAGATGCATAGACTGCCCACTCCTTCAGGTCAGCCCGCACGATCCACAACATATGCAGCAGCCCAAGCCCAAGAATCACATAGACCAAGCGATGCAGCTTCTTCCAACGATTTCCCAGTCGACGCTGGCTATAGCGATTAGACGTCACCGCCAACATCAACAATGACAAGAAACCCAACGTACCCACAATAATGTAAGGCCGCTTACGTAGCTCAACTCCAAGCTGCGACCAATCAAGGCCCAGAACAAATACACAATAGGCCGCCAGATGCAGCACCACATAAGCAAAGCACCACAACCCAAGCTGCCGGCGCACCGCTATCCACCCCGCCCAGCCGCTCAACTTTTGCAGCGGCGTCATCCCCAGCGTGATCAGCAGCAGGATCAACGTGCCCAACCCCAGCCGATCAACCAGCACCTTTCCCGGATCTGGACCCAAGGCAAAACTCCACGCTTCATATAGCCATATCAACGGCCACACTGCCGCCGCTATAAAAACGCCGATACGCCAGACGGGATAACGCATCAGTAGTTCTTCCGCAGATCGAGGCCAGCATATAAAGAAGCAACCTCTTCCGAGTAGCCATTGAACATCTGCGTCTCACGCACATTCGGACTGAATAGACCACTTGGCAAACGACGCTCCCGTGCCTGGGTCCAACGTGGATGGTCCACGGTAGGGTTCACATTCGCATAAAACCCATACTCGTCCGCAGCAATGCTCTGCCAGGTGGTTTTCGGCTGCTCACTCACAAGGCTGATCCGCACGATGGACTTCACACTCTTGAAACCGTACTTCCAAGGCACGACCAGACGTAACGGTGCACCATTCTGATTGGGCAACTCGCGCCCATACATGCCAACGGCAAGAATCGCCAAAGGGTTCATCGCCTCATCCAGGCGCAACCCCTCTACATAAGGCCAGTCGATCAAGCCAAAACTCGAACGCTGACCAGGCATACTCTTGGGGTCCTGGAGGGTTTCAAAACGAATGTACTTAGCCTTGGAGGTCGGCTCAACTTGCTTGAGCAAGGCAGAGATCGGAAAGCCCATCCACGGTATGACCATCGACCACGCCTCGACACAGCGCAGCCGGTAGATCCGCTCTTCCAACTGATAGGGCTTCATGAAGTCTTCCAGGGCATAACGCCCCGGCTTGGCAACCTCACCATCAATCACAACACTCCAGGATTCGGTCTTGAGCGAACCCGCATTCTTCGCAGGATCGCCCTTGTCAGTGCCAAACTCATAAAAGTTGTTGTAGTGGGTTGCGTCCTTGAACGGGGTGATAGCTTCACCTGCAACCGTCACCGCCTGCCATTTCGTGCCTGGCAGCTTGTCAGCAAACCAGCCCGGCGCCTTCCCCGGCTCAACATCGGCATAACGCGCAGCCTCATCCGCACTGGCCCAGCGTGGCAAGCTACTGGCGGCGATACCGGCAAGCGCACCACCGAGCAAGCTGCGGCGAGAGAGGTAGAAAGATTCAGGGGTGACGTCCGACTCGTGGCAATCGGACGCTTTAGGCAATTTGATTAACATGGCAACTCCGCAGCATTGGAGGACTGATACACCAATAGACTGCGGAGTATGGGGGAAATTACATTAAGGCAATGTTTTGTCCCGACGCATATGCAGCAAGTACTGAACCGGCCCGGAAGCAGCGTAGGCCAGGAAGGCCAACAGCAGAATCCGCGGCGGATCGCTGAAGACCACGGCAAATACCAGCACCACTGCCAGGATCGCCACAAAAGGTACGCGCCCCTTGAGGTCAAGCTCCTTGAAGCTGTTGTACTTGATATTGCTGACCATCAGCATACCGGCCGCTGCCACCATCAACGCCACCAGGAACGACATCTTCGAACCCTGGATGCCGTAGTCACTGAATGCCCAGACGATACCCGCCACGACACCCGCTGCTGCCGGACTGGCCAGCCCGATGAAGTAGCGCTTGTCGGCAGTACCTACCTGGGTATTGAAACGCGCCAGACGCAACGCGGCGCCCGCAACATAGATGAAGGCCACCATCCAGCCAACCTTGCCCATGTCACCCAGCGCCCAGGCAAATGCCAACAATGCCGGAGCCACCCCAAACGCGACCATGTCCGACAGCGAGTCGTACTCGGCACCGAAGGCACTTTGGGTGTTGGTCATACGTGCAACACGACCATCCAGACCGTCGAGCACCATGGCCACGAAAATGGCGATAGCCGCAAAACCGAAGTACTTGCTGGCATTCGCGGCATCACCTGCCGCCAGCGCACTCTGGGCGCTCATGGAGTTGATGATGGAATAGAAACCGGCAAACAGGTTCGCCGTGGTAAACAGATTGGGCAGCAGATAGATGCCACGGTGCCGGACCTTACGGCCTTCCGCGTCATGCCCCTCTTCGACATGCTCATCGATCGGTAGCAGGCTTTCGGCGTCAGGAGCCTGGTTAGGCTCGTCGGGACGTTCGCTCATGGACTTTACCTTGCAACGGTGTGAAAAAAGTTCGACCAATACTTGCGGCGAGTGTTCGCCCGCAAACGATGCAGCTTTATACCAGAACCCGCCCCCAAACGAAAAAACGCGGCCTAAGCCGCGTTTTCTCTTGATGCGTACGACTTAGTTTTTGGCTTTGTCGACGATCTTGTTGGCACCGATCCACGGCATCATGGAGCGCAGTTGCTCGCCGATGACTTCGATACCGTGAGCGGCGTTATTACGACGCTTGGCGGTCATCGAAGGGTAGCCGGTAGCGCCTTCGGTGATGAACATTTTGGCGTATTCGCCGTCCTGAATACGTTTCAGGGCGTTGCGCATAGCCTGACGGGACTCGGCGTTGATAACTTCCGGGCCTGTCACGTACTCGCCGTACTCAGCGTTGTTGGAGATCGAGTAGTTCATGTTGGCGATACCGCCTTCGTACATGAGGTCAACGATCAGCTTCAGTTCGTGCAGACATTCGAAGTAGGCCATTTCCGGCGCATAGCCAGCTTCAACCAGGGTTTCGAAACCGGCTTTCACCAGCTCAACGGTACCGCCGCACAGAACGGCTTGTTCGCCGAACAGGTCGGTTTCAGTCTCGTCCTTGAAGGTGGTTTCGATGATGCCGGTACGACCGCCACCCACGCCAGCAGCGTAGGAAAGTGCAACGTTCTTGGCATTGCCCGACGCGTCCTGGTAGATCGCGATCAGGTCAGGGATACCGCCGCCTTTGACGAACTCGGAACGCACGGTGTGGCCCGGTGCTTTCGGCGCGATCATGATCACGTCCAGGTCAGCGCGTGGCACAACCTGGTTGTAGTGAATCGCGAAACCGTGGGAGAAGGCCAGGGTGGCGCCCTTCTTGATGTTCGGTTCGATTTCGTTCTTGTACAGCGCGG
This sequence comes from Pseudomonas sp. SR18, assembly GCF_023701505.1. Lineage (NCBI taxonomy): Bacteria > Pseudomonadati > Pseudomonadota > Gammaproteobacteria > Pseudomonadales > Pseudomonadaceae > Pseudomonas > Pseudomonas sp. SR18. Next base: position 3,833 of record NZ_JAMQAU010000004.1, read on the forward strand.
ACTGGAACTCGTCCGGGGTCAGGATCATGACCAGGTCGGCAGCAGCAACAGCGGAAGCAACATCAGTCACTTTCAGGCCGTGGGCTTCTGCCTTGGCAACAGTGGCCGAGCCTTTGCGCAAGCCAACGGTCACGTCAACGCCAGAGTCTTTCAGGTTGCAAGCTTGCGCGTGACCCTGGGAGCCGTAGCCGATGATGGCGACTTTCTTGCCCTGGATGATCGACAGGTCACAATCTTTTTCGTAATAAACTTTCATGAGGTTCCTCTATATATCCAGGCCGTAAGGCCATTCACTAATTTGGGTTAGATGCTGAGTACTTTGTCGCCACGGGCAATCCCGGTGACACCACTGCGTACCGTTTCCAGAATCGAGGCCGTCCCGATCGACTGGATGAAGCTGTCCAGCTTGTCGCTTGTACCGGTCAGTTGCACGGTATAAACGCTGGCGCTTACATCCACGATCTGCCCGCGATAGATGTCGGTGGTGCGTTTGATCTCGGCACGTTGGGCACCGGTGGCCTTGACCTTGACCAGCATCAGCTCGCGCTCGATGTGGGCACTTTCCGACAGGTCGACCAGCTTGACCACTTCGATCAGCTTGTTGAGGTTCTTGGTGATCTGCTCGATCACCTCATCGTGGCCCACGGTAGTCAACGTCAGGCGCGACAGTGTCGGGTCTTCGGTCGGGGCCACGGTCAGGCTTTCGATGTTGTAGTTGCGTTGCGAAAACAGGCCGACAACACGAGACAGAGCGCCGGGTTCGTTCTCCAGAAGCAGGGAGATAATGTGCCGCATGATTAAGTACGCTCCGTCTTGTTCAGCCACATGTCGCGCATCGAGCCGTCTTTGATCTGCATCGGGTAGACGTGCTCGCTGGTATCCACCTTGATATCGATGAACACCAGACGGTCCTTCATGGCGAACGCCTCTTCCATCTTCGGCTTGAGATCTTTCAGATCGGTGATGCGAATGCCGACATGGCCATAGGCTTCAACCAACTTGATGAAATCCGGCAACGATTCCATGTAGGAATGGGAGTGACGGCTACCGTAGCTCATGTCCTGCCACTGACGAACCATGCCCAGTACGCCGTTGTTCAAGCAGACGATCTTCACCGGAAGACCGTACTGCAGGCACGTCGACAGCTCCTGGATGTTCATCTGAATGCTGCCTTCACCGGTGACGCACGCCACGTCGGTGTCCGGGAAGCTCAGTTTCACACCCATGGCCGCCGGGAAGCCGAAGCCCATCGTGCCCAGGCCACCGGAGTTGATCCAGCGGTTAGGCTTGTCGAACTTGTAGTACTGCGCCGCGAACATCTGGTGCTGACCCACGTCGGAGGTCACAAAGGCGTCGCCCTTGGTCACTTCGCACAGGGTTTCGATCACGGTTTGTGGCTTGATGATGCTGCCGTCGCCCTTGTCATAAGGGAACAGGCCGCGATCGCCACGCCATTCGTCGATCTGCTTCCACCAACTGGCAACGGATTCTTTGTTAGGCGTCTCGCCGATGTCCTTGAGCGCAGCGACCATTTCGGTCAATACGCTTTCCACAGGCCCCACAATCGGCACGTCGGCCTTGATGGTCTTGGAGATGGATGCCGGATCGATGTCGATGTGGATGATCTTGGCATTCGGGCAGAACTTGCTCGCGCCGTTGATCACGCGGTCATCAAAACGTGCACCCACAGCCAGAATCACGTCAGCATGGTGCATGGCCAGGTTGGCGGTGTAGCTGCCGTGCATGCCGAGCATGCCGACGAACTGACGGTCCGTACCCGGGAAGGCGCCGAGGCCCATCAGGGTATTGGTGACCGGCAGGTTGAGCAGCTTGGCCAATTCGGTCAACGGTGCAGAACCGCCACCCAGGATCACGCCGCCACCCGAGTACAGCACCGGGCGCTTGGCCGCCAGGAGCATTTCTGCCGCCTTGCGGATTTGCCCCGAGTGCCCACGAACGGCCGGGCTGTAGGAGCGCAGCTTGGCTTTTTTCGGGAAGACGTATTCGAATTTTTCAGCCGGGTTGGTCATGTCTTTCGGGATATCGACCACGACAGGCCCCGGGCGACCGGACTGCGCGAGGTAGAAGGCCTTTTTCATGACTTCCGGAATTTCCGAGGCGTGCTTGATCATGAAGCTGTGTTTCACGATCGGCCGGGAGATACCGATCATGTCGGTTTCCTGGAACGCGTCGGTACCGACCATGGTGCTAGGCACCTGGCCAGAGATGATCACCATCGGGATGGAGTCCATATAGGCAGTCGCAATGCCAGTAATGGCATTCGTTGCGCCTGGGCCGGACGTTACCAGTACCACGCCGGCTTTACCGGTGGCACGGGCATAACCGTCAGCCATATGGGTCGCGGCCTGTTCGTGGCGAACCAGGATGTGGGTAACAGCCGGTTCCTTGAACAGTGCGTCGTAAACATGCAGCAGAGCACCACCTGGGTACCCGTAGATATAGTCGACGCCTTCGTCACGCAAAAAGCGGACGAGCATCTCACCGCCAGATAAAAGCTCCACGTTGTTCACCTCTAAAACGCCAGAATACCGTCCGTTGAAAACCGACGGGTCTTAATAGGTTTACTTCTCAACAGAGCATGAGCGACGGTGGTCGCCGACTACGTCAGCACTGACTGAGCAAGTATTGGGATCGTCCCAAGTGTTGCGGGCTTTTCCCACCCAGCGCGAGGTAACGCGTTGCGGGTGTAACAGGTCGGCGCGGATGTGCGCCTCATGATCTGCTGAGCGGGCCTGCTTCTGGCAGTCCCGATACAGCGGACTTTGGATTCTTCTGTTTCAGGCCGTTCAAGTCAAGCAATAATTGCGCTTTTTTCCAACTAAGCGCATGAGAACGCAGAAGAAAGGGCTTTGAGGAGGGATAAAACTCGCCTGAATGTCGTCAAGCGGTAGAAATATGCGCAAGACTGCCGGAAAACCCGGCAGTCAGGCAATTAACGAGCGTCGACGATCAATTGATCGAACTTTTTCAGCGCATTACGCAAGCCAACGCTTTCTCGCGGCCGATCGGCATAGACCATCTCGGCCATTTCCAGGATCCCCGATGCGCTGGGCAACGGCAGGTCCTGTTCGAGGATCTGCTTCATGCGCGCCAGGAAGATCCATTGCAGCCACTGGTGAAAGTCCAGGGTATCCACCGAAAACGGCTCAACGCTGCTAAGCGCCTCGACGCCGGGGGAGACCTCATCCCACCAGCCCTGAATGCGCAATTCGCGCTCGATGAGCAATAACTGCTCGGCAATCGCAGGAAACCGTACATCCATCAGAGGCTGACCTTGGCTTTTTGACGGGCCTGGGCGGCACCCGCGGCATCACCTTGTGCGGCACGCGCATCTCCGATCAACGCCCACAGGCTGGCTTGCAGATCAGGACGACCGCTGGCCATCGTGAGGCCACGGCGGGCGAACTGCTCGGCTTGCGGCGCATCGCCCTGGGCCATGCGCACCTGCGCCAGGCGATACAGCACTTGTGGTTCACGCGGTGCAACGCGTTGCGCACGCTCAAGGCTCGATGACGCACCGTTCAGGTCGCCACCGGCCTGTTGTTGCTGAGCCGTAGTCAGCAAGGCCAACACTGGGCCATCCAACTGTTCGTCAGCCGACAAGCCGCCCGAGTTGGAGGAGGATGGAATGCCACTTGGCGTCGACGGCATGTTGTAGGTGCCCTGGTTGATCGGCGCAGCCTGAATCGGCGTGGAGTCGATCGGCCCAGAGGTGCTTGGACCAGGCGTCCATGGCTCAGCGCTGATCGGGGCAGACGTAGCCGCGCCGCCGCCCGGCACCATCACCACCACGCCCGAATCCTGCGGCACGGCCTGAGGCTTGGCCTGCGCCGGACGATTGGTCACGGTCTGGCGGAAACCGCCATTGGCCGAGATCCGGTCGTTATTGGAGACGGCTGTGCTCGAATCCACCACGGGGATGGAGCCGCGCTGCACGCTGGAGCAACCGCTGAGCAAAGCCAATGTTGTAATAGCTGGAATCAACCACTTGTTCACTTGAAACCCTCTTTGCTTAATTCATCCAGCCCTTGACCCAATCCATCACCGATTCCGCGTCCGCAGGGGCACCGCCACCGCACGCAGCACCGGGTGGTGGTTCGCTGCCGCGAATATACGGCATCTGGACTGCGCCCGGACAATTGGCATCGGAGCCCTGGCCGGTATGTGGATCAATCCAGGCCTGCACGATGTTATCCGGCTGCGGCATGTTCAATGGCAACGGATCGGCCTTGCGCATAAAACTGGTCCAGACCTGCAATGCACCGGTAGCACCGGTAAACGGCGTCTTGCCATTGTCGTCACGGCCCAACCACACCACGGCCAGTACATCCTGACCGAAACCTGCAAACCAACTGTCGCGCGAATCGTTACTGGTACCGGTCTTGCCCGCCAGTGTCAGATTGGACGGCAGCACCTTGTAGACCGAGCTACCGGTACCTTCACGCATCACGCGCTGCATGGCGTTCTGGATCAGGTAGATCGAGCCCGCATCGAAACGCTGCTGGATCTGGAACGGGTAGCGCTTGAGCGGCTCGCCCTCGGCCGTCAGCACACTGCGGATCCCGCGCATCGGGGTGTTGAAGCCACCGTTGGCGAGGGTCTGGTACATGGTCGCGACTTCCATCGGCGTCATGGCACCAGCACCCAGCAGGATCGATGGGAACGCGGGGAATTCGCGGGTTATACCCAGTCGCGCCAGCGTCTTGAGCACATTCGGCACGCCCACTTCCAGGCCAAGCCGAGAGGTGGAGATGTTGTAGGAATGTGCCAAGCCCTGATACAGGAACACCGTGCCGTGAGAGCGGCGATCGAAGTTCTGTGGTGTCCACACCTGGCCGTCGCCGCCTTTGACGGATAGCGGATCGTCCGACAGCCAACTGGTCAGGGTGTACTTGCTCGGTTTTTCCAACGCGGTAAGGTAGACCGCAGGCTTGACCAGCGAACCGATCGGCCGCACAGCATCCAGCGCGCGATTGAATCCGGCAAAACTCGCCTGACGACTGCCGATCATGGCTTGAACTTCACCGGTTTCCGGGTTCGTCACCACCATGGCGGCTTCTACTTCATCGGAACCTTTACGCCCCGTCAGACGCTTGAAAGTGTCGCTGACAGACGCTTCGGCCTTCATCTGCAGAATCGGATCAAAACTGGTGAAGATTCGCAGGCCTTCTTCGGTCAAGTCTTCGTCGCGGTAGTCTTCACGCAGTTGGCGTTTAACCAGATCGATAAAGCCGGGGAATGAACTGTCCGCCAACTTGCCGCGGGTTGTCACACCCAGTGGCATTTTCTTCGCTGCGGCTACTTGTTCAGCCGTGGCCACGCCTTGCTGTTCAAGCACATCCAGCACCAGGTTACGGCGCTCCAGCGCACGCTCCGGATTGCGACGCGGGTTGTAGTAGGAAGGCCCTTTGACCATGCCCACCAACAACGCCACTTGATGCAGCTTCAATTCGGACAGCGGCTGACCGAAGAAGAACTGGCTGGCCAGACCGAAGCCGTGCACCGCGCGCTGGCCGTCCTGGCCGACGAAGACTTCGTTGAGGTACGCCTCAAGGATTTCCTGCTTGCTGTAGTGCAGCTCAAGCAGCATCGCCATCATCGCTTCGGTGAGCTTACGGGTCAGGCTGCGCTCGTTGGTGAGGTAGAAGTTCTTCACCAACTGCTGGGTCAGCGTACTGCCGCCCTGGGTCATCCTGCCGCCGGACGTATTTACCCAAACCGCACGGGCAATCGACTTCGGCGACACACCCCAGTGGCTATAAAAGTCGCGATCCTCTACCGCAACCAGGGTTTCCAGCAGGTAAGGCGGCACCTGATCAAGCTTGATCAGGATGCGATCTTCAAGGTTCTTCGGGTAAATCCCGCCGATCATCAACGGTTCAAGGCGGACCACCGGCAATTTCGAGCCGTTGAGGGAGGACAGCTCGGCCACGTAGTCACCGGAAAAGCGCACGCGCACCGGCTGGGCTTTTTCCAGACCTTCATAGAACTGGAAGCCACGGGTATTCAGGTCGACCGTGTTACCGCTGACGGCGGCCGCACCCGGGCCATTGCTCACGGGTTCGCGGCGGTAGCCGAGGGCGTCAAGTTCGGTGAGGAAGTCATCCTTGCTCAGCTTCTGTCCGCTGAACAGTTCCAGCGGGCGTGCATACACCTTGGCCGGGATGGTCCAGCGCTTGCCGGAGAACTTCTCCTGGACCACTGCGTCGAGGTACACCGCGAAGCCGGCGAGCACCACAAGGCCTACAAGGCCGAGCTTGAGCGCCCAGCCAAGCCACGGACGCAGGCCGCGGGAAGGAGGTTTTTTACGGGAACGGGGAGATCGGGATCGAGTCATGGCGGCGGATTATACGCACTTTATTGATGATCAACATGAGCCGGACAGCGGTTTGCACGACCGTCCGTAGCAGCCATAATGCGCGCCATGATTTCCCCCAGACTCTGAAGGATCGCCCGTGAGCCAGTCACTGATCGCCGCCCTGCAAAACCCGGCTTTGTACCCTCATCCGGTCGAAGCGTTCCAAGTCATCGAGACTCATATTTCATGGGTCGTATTGACCGGCCCTTTCGCTTACAAATTGAAGAAACCGATGAACTTCGGCTTTCTGGACTTCACCGACCTGGAAAAGCGCGGGCACTTCTGCAATGAAGAGCTGCGCCTGAACCAGCGCCTGACGGACGATTTGTATCTGGATGTGCTGCCGATTACCGGCACCGCCGAAGCCCCCCAATTGGGCGGCGACGGCCCGGTGATCGAATATGCACTGAAGATGCGCCAGTTCCCGCAAAGCCAACTGCTCAGCACCCTGCAGGCCAATGGCGAACTGACTGCCGCGCACATTGATGAAATGGCCAAGCAGATCGCACACTTCCATCTCACCGCGCCGAAAGTGCCACAAACCCACCCAGCCGGCACTCCCGACGAAGTGATGGCACCGGTACGGCAGAACTTCGACCAAATCCGTCCGTTTTTGAGCGACAAGGCCGACCTGATTCAACTGGAAGCCCTGCAAGCCTGGGCCGAAAGCAGTTTCGACCGCCTCAAGCCGCTGCTAGCACAGCGCAAGCTCGATGGCTTCACCCGCGAGTGCCACGGTGACATCCACCTCGGTAATGCCACCTTGATTGATGGCCAAGTGGTGATTTTCGACTGCATCGAGTTCAACGAGCCGTTTCGCTTCACCGACGTGTACGCCGACACCGGCTTCCTGGCCATGGACCTGGAAGACCGAGGCCTCAAGTCCCTGGCCCGCCGCTTCATCAGCCAGTACCTGGAGCTGACCGGCGACTATCAGGGCCTTGAAGTGCTGAACTTCTATAAAGCCTATCGCGCCCTGGTGCGTGCCAAGGTGTCGTTATTCAGCATGCCGAGCGAAGCAAGCCCGGTACAACGTGCCACAACACTGCGCCAGTACCGCAACTACGCCAACCTGGCAGAAAGCTACAGCACCATTCCGTCACGTTTTCTGGCGATTACCCACGGTGTCTCGGCTGTGGGCAAAAGCCACGTATCCATGCGTCTGGTAGAGGCGCTCGGTGCCGTACGCGTGCGCTCGGATGTGGAGCGCAAGCGCCTGTTCGGCGAGCAGCACGTGGAGAACACGCCACAGGCCGGCATTTATGCGTCCGATGCCAGTGCCAAAACCTACGCTCGCTTGAACGACATCGCGGATACCGTGCTGCGCGCCGGCTTCCCGGTGGTGCTGGATGCCACCTTCCTGAAACGCGAACAACGTGAAACCGCCGCCCAGGTTGCCGAAGCTACCGGTGCGCCCTTCCTGATTCTGGATTGCAACGCACCCCAGGCCGTTATCAGCAGCTGGCTGGCGCAACGTCAGACAGACAAAAACGATCCATCCGACGCGACCCTGGCCGTTATCGAAGCCCAGCAGGCAAACCGTGACCCACTTACAGCTGAAGAGCTGTTGCTGAGCAAACGCGTGGAGACTAATCAAAGCGGGACCCTCGACGCGGTAGTTGCACAGATTCGCCAGCGCTTGCCAGGCCTGTAAGAAAAATTTCTTGGTCGTGTCGTCTACTTGGGCGCACGACCGAGCAATAGTGGCACTATAATGGCGTCATAAATCCAACAGGAGTTCGCCGTCATGACTCAGCCCAAGCTTCTTGATACCCCGCTCTACTCGCTCCTGCATAAAGACGATATTCGCGGCTTCAACCAGGAGCGTCCGAAAGACGGCGCTATCGACATGCGCGGTGGTGACTTCCGTGGGCTGGACTTGCGTGAATTGAACGCCACTGGCGTCGACTTTACCGACGCATACTTCCGCTCCGCCGACTTGCGCGGCCTGGATTTACGCGACTGCTCGCTGGAAGGCGCCAGCCTGGCCCATGCGCAGATTTCGGGCACCTACTTCCCACCTGAATTGACCGCTGACGAGATCCTCATGTCGGTCAATTTCGGCACGCGCCTGCGCTACCGCACTAAGTAACACGCGCCCCAAGCCCGACTACGCGCAACGCGTAGCGGGCTGCTCATGCCTGCCCGCTGTCAAAATCCCCGCGCCATTCTTATAAGCGTTTGGGCCGTTTCGGACCAAAGAACCACGCTTTTCCTACTGAACGCTACACTCCTGTTCAGGCTTGCCTGGTCACGAATACCCACCGCACCCTTCGGCCGTCGCAAGGAGGCTTGATGAACGATGAGCTGCAACACCTGAAAAACCTTGGCAAGACGTCAGCGCAGTGGCTGCATGCGGTGGGCATCCACAGCGCGTCCGACTTGCGGCGCCTGGGCGCAGTCGATGCGTATCGCGCAGTCAGGACCCGCGGCTTCCGCGCATCGAAGGTTTTGCTGTATGCGATCGAGGGGGCGCTGATGGACGTGCACTGGAACGATATTCCCGTTGAGCGCAAGGAAGCGTTGAACCGCCAACTGGATGCCATTTCAACGCGGCAAAAGAATTAGATCGACCAGAAGACCCAATGTTTACGCAGGTTTCGAACGACCGTTTGAGAAAAACGGAAGATCGACCAAAAACTAGTATTGACTCTCAAATGAGAATCGTTATGATTATCACAACTGATCGCGAGATCAGCCGATAACTGAAAGACCATTGGTTCGGACTCTCAGATTATCTCCTCATCAGGCTAATCACGGTTATTTGACCCGGCTCTTGCCGGGTCTTTTTTTGCCTGCAAGAAAGCAGACTTCAGCGCGCAATGATCAGCGGATGCCCACGCTCCGGGTGTGGCTGTACCAACACATCCAGACCAAATACAGCCTTGAGCGGCTCAGGCCGCAGCACCTTCACCGGCGTGTCCAAAGCGTGGGGGCGCCCCTCCTCCAGCAGCAGAATACGATCACAGTAACGCGCCGCCAGGTTCAGGTCGTGGAGGATCACCAACACGGCCGCGCCCCGATCGGCAAAGGTACGGATGGCCTGCAATGTCGTGTGCTGATGCAGGGGATCAAGCATCGACGTCGGCTCATCCAGCAGCAACGTCTGCCCCGCTTCACCCGGCCATAGCTGCGCCAGCACCCGGGCCAGGTGCACGCGCTGGCGCTCGCCACCGGACAATGCCAGGTAACAGCGGCCACTCAAGTGTGCGACGTCCGCGGCCTGCAAGGCTGCGTTGATGATTTCGTCATCGCGCACACGTCCAGTCTGGTGGGGCAGACGGCCCATGCCGACGACCTCTTCGACGCGAAAGGCGAAATCCAGGGTCGAGCTTTGTGGCAACACCGCCAGACGCTGGGCGCGCTGCGACCCGGTCCAGTCTTTCAACGCCTGCTGGCCCAGCCATACCCTGCCTTGATCGGGGTGTAACTCACCGCACAATGCCCCCAGCAAAGTACTCTTGCCGGCGCCATTGGGCCCCAGCACGCCAAGCACTTCGCCTGGCAGCAGGTCCAGAGTGACATCCGCCAGCACGGTTTTGCGACCGCGGCGGACCTGCAGGTCTTCAACACGCAACATCAGGCACGCCCCCGCAGCAACAGGTAAAGAAAAAATGGCGCACCAATGAACGCAGTCACTATGCCGATCGGCAACTCTGCTGGCGCCAAGGCCAGCCGTGCAACCAAGTCGGCAAACAGCAGCAGACTCGCGCCCGCCAAGATTGAAGCCGGCAGTAACACGCGGTGATCAGGCCCTGCCAGCAATCTGACCAGATGCGGCACCACCAGCCCCACAAAACCAATCATGCCCGCTGCAGCCACCGCAGCACCGACACCCAATGCGGTACAGAACACCAATTCGCGTTTGAGCGTTTCAACATCGATACCCAAGTGACTGGCCTCGGACTCACCCAGCAACAGCGCATTCAACGCCTTGGCCCGGCGCGGCAACCACAGCGCCACCCCCGCACTCACCAGCAACAACGGCCACAGCCGCGAATAGCTCGCACCGTTGAGGCTGCCCAGGTTCCAGAACGCCAGCGTGCGCAACGTTGCGTCGTCCGCCAAATAAGTGAACAGGCCCACAGCCGAGCCAGCCAGCGCAGTGAGAGCAATGCCGGCGAGCAGCATCGTCGCCACATTCGTCTGGCCGTTGCGCCGCCCCAGTCGATAGACCAGCGCAGTCACTCCCAACCCACCAAGGAATGCACACAGCGACAGCAGGTACGGCCCGAACGCATCCGGCAAGCCACCAAAAAACGAACCTCCGACGATGGCGACGGCCGCTCCGAGCGCCGCACCACTGGACACCCCCACCAACCCAGGATCGGCCAGCGGGTTGCGAAACAACCCTTGCATGGCCACGCCCGACAATGCCAACACGCCACCCACCGCCAAGCCCAGCAAGGTACGCGGCAACCGAATCTGCCCCAGGATAAGCTCGGCCTGCTCCAGCCCCTGCGCCTCAATCGGCACGCCCACCAAACGCAAGGCGGCCTTGAGCGTATCCAGCAATGGCAGACTCACCGGCCCCAGCGCCAAAGAGAGCCAGATCGCCAATACGCACAACAGCGTCAGCCCGATAAACAGGGTTTTGGGCTTGACCAGTGCGGTCATGGGGCCGGTTTAGCCTGGGACGGATAAAACCCGGCAGACAACTTCGCCAGGCTTTGCGGCAGACGCGGCCCGAGCCCGCCCACCAGCAGTGTCGGGTCCAGCTCAAACACCCGCCCGCTTTTGGCCGCCGGCGTCGAAGCGAGGATCGGATTTTCTTTGAATAGGGCCGCACGGGCTGCATCCCCCGTGAGGGCACGATCAGCGAACACCAGTACATCCGGGCTCAGCCCTGCCAGCGACTCCACCGAAAACGGTTTGTAACCCGTATGGGTGGCCAGGTTGTGCCCGCCCGCCTGCTGCACCATCCAATCCCCCGCCGTGCCCTTGCCGGCAATCAGCGGCTTGCCGCCGGCGTGACCAACCAACAGCAAAACGCCAGGGGCCTTTTGCGAGGCCTGGGCCTTGGCGAGCGAGCTTTTCTGCTGATCAAGCGCCTGCTCGTACCCGGTAAATAATTCGTTGGCCTTGGCCTCTTCTCCCAGCAATTTTCCCAGGTGCTGAAGATTGCCTTTCAAAGTCGCCAGATCCGGCTGCGCCGAGAACATTTCAACCTGGACGCCCGCGCTGCGAATCTGCGCAAGTACCGGCGGCGGCCCCATCTCTTCTGTGCCCACCAGCACTTGAGGGCGCAGGCTGAGAATGCCCTCGGCCGACAATTGCCGCTGATAGCCAATACTGGGCAACGACTTGAGCGACTCAGGATGCTGACTGGTGGTATCCACGCCAACCAACTTCGGTTCACCGCCCAGAGCCGTCACCCATTCCGACAGCGCCCCACCGGCACTCACCCAGCGTTGTGGCTGTTCCGAGGCGTGCGCCCCAGGGTTGACCAGCAGTCCGACAACAAGCGCAATAGCGCTGGCACTCAGGCGCATAACAGGGTTTCCTTCCGAGGGCAGGGCCTTTCGAGCACTCGTTGATGTGACAGGTAATCCCTGCCGGGCATCGAACTGAGCACCCAGTCAGCTAATGGGCGAAGCCGGCATTTGATAATTGTTTGCATTTGAACGTCAAGGCACTTAAGGATTGAAATGAAGTTTCTCTGCCCCTCCAAGACCCTCGCGCCAGACAGCAGCCTCGGTTTTGAAATCGATGGTTGCAAATTGTTGGCCGTACGCCGGGACGGCATTGCCTACTTCTATATCAACCGCTGCCCCCATCGCGGCATCCCGCTCGAATGGCGGCCCGACCAGTTCCTCGATGACAGTGCCAGCCTGATCCAATGCGCCACCCACGGCGCCCTGTTCCTGATCGAGAGCGGTGAGTGCATTGCCGGCCCCTGCGCCGGTAAAAGCCTCGAAGCCCTGCGCGGCCGCGAAGACGAACAGGGCCTGTGGGTGGACCTCTAGTCGAGCAGCACGTCCAACCGGCGATCCACGCATACCTCCTCGGCCGTCACGCGCACGCCATATGCCAATACTTCCACTCCGGCCGCTTTAGCTTCGCGCAAGGCAACACCATAGGCGGCATCGATTTCCAGGGCTGGGCGCACGGCGTCAATTCCCGAGAGGTTGACGCAATACAACTGCACCGCTCGCACACCTTCACGCGCCAGGTAGGCCAACTCCCGCAGATGCTTGGCGCCACGCTGGGTCACCGCGTCAGGGAAAGCAGCAACACGGGTGTCATCGAAACCCAGGGTGACACTTTTGACTTCGACGTAGGCGGCGCCATCGGGGTACTCCAGGCGAAAATCGATCCGGCTTTTCTCCTGTCCGTAAGGCACTTCGCGCTTGAGTGCGGTAAAGCCATTGAGCTCCGTGATCACGCCAGCGCGTAACGCCTCCTCGACCAACTGATTGGCGCGCGCCGTGTTAACGCACGCCAGGCGGCCCTGGGGCGTTTCGGCGATTTCCCAAGTGCCGGGCAGCTTACGCTTGGGGTCGGTGGAACGGCTGAACCAGACCTGGCCACCTTCAACCATGCAATTGAGCATCGAACCGGTGTTCGGGCAGTGAATGGTCAACAACTCGCCGGTAACGGTCTCGATATCGGTGAGAAAACGCTTGTAGCGGCGAATCAGTCGGCCTTCTTCGAGGGGAGGATGAAAACGCATCAGCCTTGCCAGCTCCGCAAGCCACGGGCGATGCGCTCCACCGCCTCCTGTAGTCGATCAAGGTTTTGCGTGTAGGCAAAACGCACATGATGGCCGGCTTGATAACGACCAAAATCCAGACCCGGTGTGAATGCGACATGCTCGGTTTCGAGGAAATGCCGGCAAAACGCGAAGGCATCCCCGCCGAACGCACTGATATCGGCGTACAAATAGAACGCCCCCTCCGGCTCGACGGCGATGCCAAAACCCAACTCGCGCAGGGCGGGCAGCAAGAAGTCGCGGCGACGGCCGAATTCGGCGCGGCGCTCTTCGAGGATGCTCAAGGTTTGCGGGGTAAAGCACGCCAGCGCCGCATACTGGGCCATGCTTGGCGCGCTGATATAAAGGTTTTGCGCCAACTTCTCCAACTCACTCACCGCAGCGGGCGGGGCCACCAGCCAACCCAGGCGCCAGCCGGTCATGCCGAAATACTTCGAAAAACTATTCAGCACGAAGGCGTCGTCGTCGACTTCCAGCACGCTGGCCGCGTCGGTGCCGTAGGTAAGGCCGTGATAGATCTCATCGACTACCAGATGGCCGTCGCGCGCCTTGATTGCGCCGGAAAGCCCGGCCAACTCCTCGCGAGTGAGGATCGTGCCGGTGGGATTCGCCGGGGAGGCAACCAATGCACCTACGCTGTCCTGATCCCAATGCTTGGCCACCAGGTCGGCGGTCAGTTGATAGCGCACTTCAGGCCCTACCGGCACCAGTTGCGCGGCGCCCTCAACCAGTCGCAGGAAGTGCCGGTTACATGGATAGCCCGGATCTGCCAACAACCAATGCTTGCCCGGATCCACCAGCAGGCTGCTGGCCAGCAACAACGCACCGGAGCCTCCTGGAGTGATCAGAATACGCTCGGGATCTACACTCAAGCCGTACCGCTGCTGGTAGAAACCGCTGATGGCTTCACGCAATTGCGGCAGGCCACGGGCTGCGGTGTAGCGCGTCTTGCCATTGGCGAGCGCCGCCTGACCGGCCTGGATGATCGGTTCCGCCGTGGTGAAATCCGGCTCGCCAATCTCCAGATGGATGACATCGTGGCCGGCGGCCTGCAGCTCATTGGCCCGCGCCAGCAACGCCATGACATGAAAAGGTTCGATGGCGCGACTGCGCGCACTGTAGGGCTGGGCCATTAGCCTTCCTTAACGGTGAGGACAAAATCAGGATTCTACCGAACCCGCGCGGTAAAACATGTTCTATTGCCTGCCTGGCCACCCAAGCGGCCACAGCAAGCGCGCACAAAACGACTAAAATCAACATTCGAGCCAAAACATACCCAGTCACGACGGGCCGCTACAGTTTGCAACCCCGACGCGACAGGCTCGACAACCGGGAGTGGCGCACCCCGAATCTATCTGGTAAGTTCGCCCGCTTGCAGCCGCAGGGCCGGCAGGTGTCGGTGACGTTGCAATCCTGCGCAATGGATTAGAAGAGTGAGAGGCGGTCTAGTCATGTCCACCCAAGCAAAGCAACAGCAGACTCAAGGCCTCGGCGGCTTCGAACCCTATGTAGAAAAAAAGGGCGAGGAGTACATGGGCGAGCCCATGCGCGAGCACTTCACCAAGATCCTGAACAAGTGGAAACAGGACTTGATGCAGGAGGTCGACCGTACCGTTGACCACATGAAGGACGAAGCAGCCAATTTCCCTGACCCGGCCGACCGTGCCAGCCAGGAAGAAGAGTTCGCCCTCGAACTGCGCGCACGCGATCGCGAGCGCAAGCTGATCAAGAAGATCGACAAGACGCTGCAGTTGATCAAGGACGAAGAATACGGCTGGTGTGATTCCTGCGGCATCGAAATCGGTATCCGCCGACTCGAAGCCCGTCCTACCGCTGATATGTGCGTGGACTGCAAGAACCTGGCAGAGATCAAGGAAAAACAGGTCGGCAAATAATTCAGCCGGTCTGAACGGATGGGGCGTGCGAACGCCCCATTTTTGTTTCTGGCGTTTACCGAATTTCCAGTAGTATCCGGCCCATGACAGCCTCTACCTATATCGGGCGTTTCGCCCCCACGCCCAGCGGCCATTTACACTTTGGCTCCCTGGTCGCCGCCCTCGCCTCCTATCTTGATGCCCGCGCCAACCAAGGCCGCTGGCTGATGCGCATGGAGGACCTCGACCCACCCCGCGAAGAACCCGGTGCCCAGGCGGCGATCCTGCATGCCCTGGAAAGCTATGGTTTTGAATGGGACGGTGAACTGGTCCGACAAAGCGAGCGGCATGAGGCCTACGCCAAAGTGCTGAACGACATGTTCAACCACGGCCTTGCCTACGCCTGCACCTGCTCGCGCAAACAACTGGAACCCTACAACGGGATCTACCCTGGCCTGTGCCGCAACGCCGGCCACGAGCAGCAAGATGCCGCCATCCGCTTACGTGTTCCTGAGCTTTCATATCACTTTACTGACCGTGTACAGGGCGAATTCCGACAACACCTGGGGCGCGAAGCGGGCGACTTTGTCATCCGTCGCCGCGACGGCCTCTATGCCTACCAACTGGCCGTGGTCCTGGATGACGCCTGGCAAGGTGTTACCGATATCGTGCGGGGCGCCGATTTACTCGACTCCACGCCGCGCCAACTGTATCTGCAAGAACTGCTAGGCCTGCGCCAACCGCGCTACCTGCATGTGCCGTTGATCGTCCAGCCGGACGGTAACAAACTGGGCAAATCCTACCGCTCGCCGCCGTTGACGCCCGACCAGGCCACGCCCTTGCTAGTAAGAGCGCTGCGCGCCCTCGGCCAGCAACCCGGCAGCGAACTGCTTCACGCCAGCCCGCGGGAACTGCTGGATTGGGGCATACGGCACTGGGATCCCACGCGGATCCCGCGCACACTCACCCTGGCCGAAGCGCAATTGAGCTGAAGGCGCTTGCAGCTTGCCAAGCATCCGTTACCATCGCCGCAGTTTTTTAATCAGAGGCCAACATGTACATCTATCGATTGGTCCTGCTGCTGGTCGTCGGGATCTACCTGTTTTCTCCCGCCATCATGGATTGGTGGATCGACGCCACGGGCGCCTGGTATCGCCCTTATCTGCTGTGGCTGATCCTGATCGTCGTGACCTTCATCCTGCAGAGCCAAAAAGATGCCGATGAGCTTTAGCCTCACCCAGATGCTGCTGATCAGCGCCGCCTACCTGGCCGCACTGTTCGGCGTTGCCTGGATCAGTGAGCGCGGAATGATTCCGCGGGCGATCATTCGCCATCCGTTGACCTACACTTTGTCCCTCGGCGTGTACGCCAGTGCCTGGGCCTTCTATGGCACCGTGGGCCTGGCCTATCAGTACGGCTACGGCTTTCTCTCCAGCTACCTTGGCGTGTCCGGCGCGTTTTTGCTGGCGCCGGTATTGCTGTACCCGATCCTGAAAATCACCCGCACCTATCAGCTGTCGTCCCTGGCCGACCTGTTTGCCTTCCGCTTTCGCAGCACCTGGGCCGGGGCCCTGACCACGGTGTTCATGCTGATCGGTGTGCTGCCCTTGCTGGCCCTGCAAATACAAGCGGTGGCTGACTCCATCAGCATTCTCACCCGTGAGCCGGTGCAGCATCGGGTGGCCCTGGCGTTCTGCGCGCTGATTTCACTGTTCACGATCTTCTTCGGCTCACGCCATATCGCCACCCGCGAAAAACATGAAGGCCTGGTGTTTGCGATTGCCTTCGAGTCTGTGATCAAGCTGATCGCCATCGGCGGCGTCGGCCTCTATGCGCTGTATGGCGTGTTCGACGGCCCGCAACAGCTGGAACTGTGGCTGCTGCAAAACCAGACCGCCCTCGCCGCCCTCCACACTCCGCTGCAGGAAGGTCCATGGCGAACGCTGCTGCTGGTGTTTTTCGCCTCGGCGATCGTGATGCCGCACATGTACCACATGACCTTTACCGAAAACCTCAACCCGCGCTCGCTGGTCAGCGCCAGTTGGGGGTTGCCGCTGTTCCTGCTGCTGATGAGCCTGGCAGTGCCGTTGATCCTGTGGGCCGGCCTCAAGTTGGGCGCCACCACCAACCCCGAATATTTCACCCTCGGCATCGGCATTGCCGCCAATAGCCCGGCATTGGCGCTGCTCGCTTATGTCGGCGGCTTGTCGGCGGCCAGCGGGTTGATCATCGTCACGACCCTCGCCCTGTCCGGCATGGCACTCAATCACCTGGTGCTGCCGCTTTATCAGCCACCGGCCGAAGGTAATATCTACCGCTGGCTGAAGTGGACGCGCCGCGCGCTGATCGTCGCGATCATCATGGCCGGTTACTGTTTTTACCTGTTACTCGGCGCCGGGCAAGACCTGGCCAACCTGGGTATCGTCGCGTTTGTCGCCACCTTGCAGTTCCTGCCGGGCGTGCTGTCGGTGCTGTATTGGCCGACGGCCAATCGCCGAGGTTTTATCGCGGGTCTGCTCGCCGGGATTCTGGTGTGGATCGTCACCATGCTGTTGCCGCTGGTCGGCAACCTGCAGGGTTTCTACATCCCGCTGCTGAACATGATTTACGTGTTGGACGACACCAGTTGGCACATGGCCGCGATTGCTTCGTTGGCCGCCAACGTCCTGATGTTCACCCTGATCTCGCTGTTCACCAACGCCAGCCCCGAAGAAACCAGCGCCGCCGAAGCATGCGCGGTGGATAACGTACGTCGCCCGCAACGGCGCGAACTGCATGCGGCCTCGCCCCAGGAGTTCGCCACTCAACTGGCCAAGCCCCTGGGCGCCAAAGCCGCGCAAAAAGAAGTTGAACAGGCGCTGCGCGATCTCTACCTGCCATTCGACGAGCGGCGCCCGTATGCGCTACGCCGGTTACGCGACCGCATCGAAGCCAACCTGTCCGGCCTGATGGGCCCCAGCGTGTCCCAGGACATGGTAGAGACCTTTTTGCCCTACAAGGCCGGCGGCGAAAACTACGTTACCGAAGACATCCATTTCATCGAGAGCCGGCTGGAGGATTACCACTCACGCCTCACGGGCCTTGCCGCCGAGCTCGATGCCTTGCGCCGCTACCATCGCCAGACGCTGCAAGAGTTGCCCATGGGCGTGTGCTCCCTGGCCAAGGATCAGGAGATCCTGATGTGGAACAAAGCCATGGAAGAACTCACCGGTATCGCCGCCCAGCGCGTCGTCGGCTCGCGCCTGAATACACTCGGCGATCCATGGAAAGAGTTGCTCCAGGGTTTTATCAACCTGCCCGACGAACACTTGCACAAGCAACATCTGGCCCTGGATGGCCAGACCCGCTGGCTCAACCTGCACAAAGCCGCCATCGACGAACCCCTCGCCCCCGGTAACAGCGGCCTGGTGCTGTTGGTGGAAGACCTGACCGAAACCCAGATGCTCGAAGACAAACTGGTGCACTCCGAGCGCCTGGCCAGTATTGGGCGCCTGGCGGCGGGTGTGGCCCACGAGATTGGCAACCCGATCACCGGTATTGCCTGCCTCGCGCAAAACCTGCGCGAAGAGCGCGAAGAAGACGGCGAAATTACCGAGATCAGCGGGCAAATCCTCGAACAGACCAAACGCGTGTCACGCATCGTGCAGTCGCTGATGAGCTTTGCCCATGCCGGCGCCCATCAGAATCAGGACGAAGCCGTCTGTCTGGCCGAAGTGGCGCAGGATGCCATTGGGCTGCTCGCCTTGAACCGACGCAATTTCGAAGTACAGTTTTTCAACCTGTGCGACCCCGATCATTGGGTCGATGGCGACTCACAACGCCTGGCCCAAGTACTGATCAACCTGCTGTCCAACTCCCGCGACGCAACGCCGGCTGGTGGTGCAGTACGCGTCAAGACCGAGGCTTTCGAACACACGGTCGATCTGATCGTCGAAGATGAAGGTAGCGGCATTCCACAGAACATCATGGACCGATTGTTCGAACCCTTCTTCACCACCAAGGATCCAGGTGAAGGTACCGGTCTGGGCCTTGCACTGGTCTATTCCATCGTTGAAGAGCATTATGGACAAATCACCATCGACAGCCCGGCTGACACCGAAAGCCAACGCGGTACCCGTATTCGGGTGACCTTGCCGCGTCATGTCGAAGCGACGTCCGCTGTGAACTGAGACCGTCGAGAGAATTGAATCAATGCCGCACATTTTGATCGTCGAAGACGAAACCATTATCCGCTCTGCCTTGCGTCGCCTGCTTGAACGTAACCAGTACCAAGTCAGCGAAGCCGGCTCGGTGCAGGAAGCCCAAGAGCGTTTCAGCATTCCCACGTTCGACCTGATTGTCAGTGACCTGCGCCTGCCTGGCGCGCCGGGCACCGAACTGATCAAGCTTGGCCAGGGCACGCCCGTGCTGATCATGACCAGCTACGCCAGCCTGCGCTCGGCAGTGGACTCCATGAAGATGGGCGCGGTGGATTACATCGCCAAACCCTTCGACCACGATGAAATGCTCCAGGCCGTGGCGCGCATCCTGCGTGACCGTCAGTCGGCCAGCAGCGCGCCAGCCGAACAACGGCCCGCTGGCAAGGCTGCCGAAAAACCGGGTGTCGACAACAGCAACGGCGAGATTGGCATCATCGGCTCCTGCCCACCGATGCAGGACCTGTACAGCAAGATCCGCAAAGTGGCGCCTACCGACTCCAATGTATTGATCCAGGGCGAGTCAGGCACCGGTAAGGAATTGGTGGCCCGCGCCCTGCACAACCTGTCCAAACGCGCCAAGGCGCCGATGATCTCGGTGAACTGCGCGGCGATCCCCGAATCCCTGATCGAATCCGAACTGTTTGGCCACGAAAAAGGCGCGTTCACTGGCGCCAGCGCCGGACGTGCGGGCCTGGTGGAAGCGGCGGACGGCGGCACGCTGTTCCTTGATGAAATCGGCGAGCTGCCACTGGAAGCACAAGCGCGCTTGCTGCGCGTGCTGCAGGAAGGTGAAATTCGTCGGGTGGGTTCGGTGCAATCCCAGAAGGTCGATGTGCGCCTGATCGCGGCGACCCACCGGGACCTCAAGAGCCTCGCCAAGATCGGCCAGTTCCGTGAAGACTTGTACTACCGCCTGCACGTGATCGCACTCAAGCTGCCGGCTCTGCGTGAACGCGGCGCCGACGTCAACGAGATCGCCAGCGCGTTCCTGCTGCGCCAGAGCGCACGCATCAACCGTACCGACCTGAAGTTTGCACCGGACGCCGAGCAGGCCATTCGACATTACTCGTGGCCGGGTAACGTACGTGAGTTGGAGAATGCGGTAGAACGTGCGGTGATTCTGTCGGAGAGCCCGGAAATTTCCGCCGAGCTGCTGGGTATCGATATCGAGCTCAGTGACTTGGAAGACGACGACTTCATGGGTCTGGCCCCGCAACAGGGCGCCAGCAATACCAGCCATGAGCCGACAGAGGATTTGTCACTGGAGGATTACTTCCAGCACTTCGTCCTTGAGCATCAGGACCACATGACCGAGACCGAATTGGCACGCAAACTGGGCGTGAGCCGCAAATGCCTGTGGGAACGGCGCCAGCGCCTGGGTATTCCACGCCGCAAGACCGGTGTGGCCAGCGAAAGCTGAGGGGTTCGCCCCTACAGGTAACACCCAGTAATGTGAAAAAACTGTTACCGCTGATTTTTTGCGTAACAAAAGCCGGGGCTTACGGTAACGGAGCCCCGGCTTTTTTTGGTCCGTCAAAAACCCGAAAACCCCTCAAACCCCTGGTTTTATTGGGCCTCGCAAAAGTTGGCACGCACCCTGCTATATGCTTAGTACAAAAACAATAACAAGCTTTGTACAAGACAATAAAAATAAGACGAATCGACTCACGCATAACAAAAACAACACGGCGGAGGCGCAGCTAACTGATTCTTTTGGAGAGGCGTTGCATTTGGGGCTTGCCCCGCAACCAGGCCGAGAACAACAAAAACTGCCCTAAGGCAGAGCCTGAACTGGTTGGATCGTAGATCAGCAACACAGCGACCAAAGCAATCCGTTTGCTCTTGACTCCCGATTGGGAGTGTCATGAAGGTGAAGCTTCATGGCGAGGGCGATCAACAAAAACAAAAAGCCCGAAACCAATAATAAAAATAGAGCACGCAACTACTTCTGGGGGAGCTTCGGCTCCCCTTGTAGTTTCTGGAATTTGACGTTTCAAAGGCTTATGGCGCAATGCCTGTAGCTTGTTCCTACACCATCCCCTGACTAAATGCTAGAATCCCCGCCCATCATGCGGTCATTCTTCGTTATGGCCGAACATTCCTTCAAACAGTGCATCCCATGCTGAAGAAGTTGTTCCAGTCATTCCGTTCTCCCTTGCGTCGTACGCAACACATTCGCAGCACGCCTGAAGTGCTTAACAGCAATCAGCATTCATTGCAGCGCGCTCAGTTCAGCCGTTATGCGGTGAACATCGTCGAACGTTTGCAGAACGCCGGCTACCAGGCTTATCTGGTGGGCGGCTGCGTACGCGACATGCTGCTCAATATCACGCCCAAGGACTTCGACGTCGCCACCAGCGCCACGCCTGAGCAGGTCCGCGCCGAGTTTCGCAATGCGCGGATCATCGGTCGGCGTTTCAAGTTGGTGCATATCCACTTCGGTCGCGAAATCATCGAAGTCGCGACCTTCCGCGCCGGTCACCCGCAAAACGATGACGAGGAAGACACCAATCAGTCTTCGCGCAACGAGAGCGGGCGCATTCTGCGCGACAACGTCTACGGCACCCTGGAAGAAGACGCGCAACGCCGTGACTTCACCATCAACGCCCTGTATTACGATCCGGTCAGCGAGCGCATCCTCGATTACGCCAATGGCGTACACGATATCCGTAACAACCTGATCCGCTTGATCGGCGACCCGACACAGCGCTACCAGGAAGACCCGGTGCGCATGCTGCGGGCCGTGCGTTTTGCCGCCAAGCTCAACTTCGGCATCGAGAAACACACTGCCGCGCCGATTCGCGACTTGGCACCGATGCTGCGGGAAATCCCGTCCGCGCGCCTGTTCGAAGAAGTGCTCAAGCTGTTCTTGTCGGGCTACGCCGCCGACACCTTTGAGATGCTCGTGGACCTGCAGTTGTTCGACCCACTGTTCCCGGCCAGCGCCGAGGCACTGGAACACAACCCGACTTATACCCACACGCTGATCAGCGAAGCCTTGATCAACACCGACCTGCGCATCAAGCAGAACAAACCGGTCACCCCGGCGTTCCTGTTTGCTGCCCTGTTGTGGCCAGCCCTGCCAAAACGCGTACTGCGTTTACAGGACCGTGGCATGCCGCCGATTCCAGCGATGCAGGAAGCCGCCCACGAGTTGATTGCCGAACAGTGCCAGCGTATCGCCATTCCGAAACGCTTCACCATGCCGATCCGCGAAATCTGGGACATGCAGGAACGCTTGCCCCGCCGTAGCGGCAAGCGCGCCGACCTGCTGCTGGACAACCCGCGCTTCCGGGCGGGCTATGACTTCCTGCTGCTGCGCGAAAGTGCCGGCGAGCAGACCGATGGCCTGGGCGAATGGTGGACCGACTACCAGGACGCCAACGACAGCCAGCGCCGCGACATGATTCGCGACCTCGGCAGCAAGGGTGATGGTGTCGGCGAAGGACCTAAAAAGCGTCGTCGCAGCGGCAGCAAGCGCAAACGCAGCGCTGATGCCTCGGGCGCCGCAGGCGAATAAACGTGGAACGTATCTACATCGGCATGGGCAGCAACCTCGCTGCCCCGGAGCAACAATTGCGCAGCGCTATCGAAGCGCTGGCGCAGTTGCCCGGCACCCACGTCTCAGGCGTCTCTGCCTTCTATCAAAGTGATTCCCTGCTCCCAGGCCAGCCGCGCTACACCAATGCGGTCGCCGCCTTGGACAGCAACCTCGCGCCCCTGGACCTGCTGGATGCGCTGCAAGCCATCGAGAACGACCAGGGCCGCGAACGCCTTGAGCGCTGGGGGCCGCGCACGCTTGACCTGGATATCCTGCTGTTTGGCGATCAACTGATCGATGAACCGCGCCTCAAGGTCCCGCACTACCAGATGCACCTGCGCGCATTTGTGCTGTATCCACTGGCCGAGCTAGCGCCCGCATCGCTGCAACTGCCCAACGGTCAAACGCTCAACGACTTGCTGACCGCCTGCCCGTTTGTCGGCCTGGAACGCTTGCCCCAAAACTGACTCGATCAATGTGGGAGCTGGCTTGCCTGCGATAGCATCACCTCGGTTTCACTGAAAGACCGAGGCGCCTGCATCGCAGGCAAGCCAGCTCCCACATTTTGATCACCTACACCCTCAAAATTGCTTTCCCATTTGCTGAATCGCGTCAGTAACAGCGGTAACACCGTCATCGTAACAATGCGGTAACACATCCAATTGACTTCCCGTGTCCTCCTCACGACTATAGGCGTCCCGCTGCCGCCAACCCGGCGCTGAAGGGCGCAATCCAGGCCTTATAAGCACTGCTCTCAAGACGGTGCGCCTGTATAAAACGAAGACTCACGCGCGTAACTCGCTGTTTCCAAGCGCCTGAACGAGGACCCTTTTCATGCCAGACATTACCCTGACCACCTTGCAGAGCCTCAAGCTCAAAGGTGAAAAAATCACCATGCTGACCTGCTACGACGCTACCTTCGCCCACGCCAGCTGCCAGGCAGGGGTTGAGGTGTTGCTGGTAGGCGACTCCCTGGGCATGGTTCTTCAAGGGAATGACAGCACCCTCCCCGTGACCACCGATGAACTGGCCTACCACACGGCCAGCGTCAAGCGCGGTAACAACGGCGCCTTCATCATCGCCGACCTTCCGTTCATGGACTACGCCACGGTCGAACAGACCTTCCTCAACGCTGGCAAACTGATGCGCGCCGGTGCGCACATGGTCAAAGTGGAAGGTGCCGTGTGGCTCGCCGAGTCGATTCGCCTGCTGGCTGAACGCGGCGTGCCGGTGTGCGCACATATGGGCCTTACGCCACAGTCGGTGAACATCCTCGGCGGCTACAAGGTACAAGGCCGCAACGAAGCCCAGGCGCGCCAGATGCGTGCCGATGCCATTGCCCTGGAGCAAGCGGGCGTTGCGATGATCCTGCTTGAATGCGTGCCCAGCGAACTCGCCGCCGAAATCACCCAGGCCGTCAAAGTGCCAGTGATCGGCATTGGCGCGGGCTCGGCCACCGATGGGCAGGTGCTGGTGCTCCACGACATGCTTGGCCTGTCGATTACCGGCCGCGTGCCCAAGTTCGTGAAGAACTTCATGACCGGCCAGGACAGCATCCACGCGGCATTGAGCGCTTACGTCAGCGAAGTCAAAGGCGTGACCTTCCCAGGCGCCGAACACGGATTCTCTGCATGAACACCGTAAGAACCGTACGCGAACTACGATCCGCCGTCGCCCACGCCCGCAAAGCCGGTAAACGCATTGGCTTCGTGCCCACCATGGGCAACCTGCACAGCGGCCACGCCACCCTGGTGACCAAGGCTGTGCAGCAAGCGGACTTTGTCGTCGCCAGCATCTTCGTCAACCCGCTGCAATTTGGCGCGGGTGAAGACCTGGACAAGTATCCCCGCACCCTCGCCGCCGACCAGGAGAAGCTCCTGCAAGCGGGCTGCAACCTGCTGTTCGCACCGACCGTCGAAGAGATGTACCCCGGCGGCATGACCGGTCAGACCCGCGTCAGCGTGCCGCAACTGTCCGAAGGCTTGTGCGGCGCCAGCCGTCCTGGGCATTTCGAAGGCGTGGCGACCGTGGTCAGCAAGCTGTTCAATATGGTCCAGCCGGACATCGCTGTATTTGGTCAAAAGGATTACCAGCAACTGGCGGTGATTCGCGCCATGGTCCATGACCTGAACATGCCGATCCAGATCATCGGCGAGCCCACCGTGCGCGCCGAAGACGGCCTGGCGCTGTCCTCGCGCAACGGTTTCCTCAATGCAGAGGAACGTGGGATCGCGCCGGTGCTGTATCGCTGCCTCAGCCAGATTGCCGCCGCCATCAAGAATGGTGACCACGACTTTGCCGCGCTGCGCGCCGAACAGGTCAAGCAGATCGAAGCGGCCGGGTTGCGCCTGGATTACCTCGAAGTGCGCCAGGGCGTGCATCTGCGCCCGGCAACCCCCGAGGACAAGGACATCGTCATCCTGGTGGCGGCCTTCCTGGGCACGACCCGCCTGATCGACAACCTGCATCTGAACCTCATTTAAACCCCGCAATACACCCCGCCGATTGCCCTGCTCGCCGTGCCGGTATAAAAAAGTACCGGCCACAGCGCAGACAAAGCCAAGACATATCGACACGCTAGGTTTAATGTAATCGCCCGGCGCTATAGTTAGCGCTGTCTGGAACCCATTCCTTGAGATAAGACTGGATGTTCCGGGCTTTGAAGTGTCCTAAAGGCAGTCCCCGTAATAAAAGGAAACCCGCAGCGATGGCGTACTACCGCACCCCTCATGACGTTACCGCTCTGCCCGCCTGGCAAGCGCTCAATCAACATCGCCAAGCCATGCAGGATTTCAGCATGCGCGAAGCGTTCAATGCCGATCCCCAGCGATTTTCCCAATTCACCTTGAGCAGCTGCGGACTTTTCCTCGATTACTCGAAAAACCTGATCACCAGCGAGACCCGCGACCTGCTCGTCGGCCTGGCCAAGGAAGTCGGCCTCAAGGACGCGATCGACTCGCTGTACGCTGGCGAGCCGGTCAACTCGTCCGAAGGCCGCCCTGCCCTGCACACCGCCCTGCGCCGCCCGGTGGGCGACAAGCTGTCGGTCAACGGCGTGAACATCATGCCGGACGTGCACAAGGTGCTGAACCAGATCACTGACCTGGTCGGCCGCATCCATGACGGCCTGTGGCGTGGCTACACCGAGAAGCCCATCACCGACGTGGTGAACATCGGCATCGGTGGCTCGTTCCTCGGCCCGGAACTTGTCTCCGAAGCGCTGTTGTCCTACGCCCACAAAGGCGTGCGCTGCCATTACCTGGCGAACATCGACGGCAGCGAGTTCCACGAGCTGACCATGAAGCTGCGCGCCGAGACCACGCTGTTTATCGTCTCGTCGAAATCCTTCAACACCCTCGAAACCCTGAAAAACGCCCAGGCCGCCCGCGCCTGGTACCTGGCCCAGGGTGGCTCGGAAGCCGAGCTGTACCGCCACTTCATTGCCGTGTCGAGCAACAACGCGGCAGCCGTGGCCTTCGGTATCCGCGAAGAAAACATCTTCCCGATGTGGGACTGGGTCGGCGGCCGGTACTCGCTGTGGTCGGCCATCGGCTTGCCTATTGCCCTGGCCATCGGCATGTCCAACTTCAAGGAACTGCTGTCCGGTGCCTACACCATGGACCAGCATTTCCAGAACGCGCCCTTCGAGCAGAACATGCCGGTACTGCTGGGCCTACTGGGCGTGTGGTACGGCAACTTCTGGGGTGCGCAGAGCCATGCGATCCTGCCGTACGATCACTACCTGCGTAACATCACCAAACATTTGCAACAGCTGGATATGGAATCCAACGGCAAGAGCGTGCGCCAGGATGGCAAACCGGTGTCCACCGATACTGGCCCGGTGATCTGGGGTGGCGTGGGTTGCAACGGTCAGCATGCTTACCACCAGTTGCTGCACCAAGGGACTCAACTGATCCCGGCCGACTTCATCGTGCCGATCGTCAGCTTCAACCCGGTGTCCGACCACCATCAGTGGCTGTACGCCAACTGTCTGTCCCAGAGCCAGGCCCTGATGCTCGGCAAAACCCGCAGCGAAGCCGAATCCGAGCTGCGCGACAAGGGCATCCCGGAAGACGAAGTGCAGAAGCTGGCCCCTCACAAGGTGATCCCGGGCAACCGCCCGAGCAATACCCTGGTGGTGGAGCGCATCAGCCCGCGTCGCCTCGGCGCGCTGGTTGCCATGTATGAGCACAAAGTGTTCGTGCAGAGCGTGATCTGGGGTATCAACGCCTTTGACCAATGGGGCGTGGAGCTGGGTAAAGAGCTGGGCAAGGGCGTCTACAACCGCCTGACCGGCGCCGAAGAAACCTTGGCCGAAGACGCTTCGACCCAGGGCCTGATCAACTACTTCCGCGGCCGTCACCGCGGCTGATCCAGGTATTAAAGGGCCAACGTCCGTTTGGACGTTGGCCTTGAACCCTCCTCACACAGGGTGCATCTTTATAGCTTGTCGCAAAAACAAGAATAAGGATCGCTCATGTTCGATATCAGCACGTTTCCCACCGCCGATGCCGTCCGTCGGGCTGCGCAACTCAGTCAAGAGGACTACCAGCGCCTCTATCGTCAATCCATTGAGCAACCCGATACGTTCTGGGCCAAACAGGCCAAGGGCTTTCTCGACTGGATCACCCCCTGGCACACCGTTCAACACTCGGACATCCGCACGGGCGCGGCCCAATGGTTTGCCGGCGGCCAACTGAACGTCAGCTATAACTGCATCGACCGTCACCTGGCACGACGCGCCGATCAGCCGGCCTTCATCTGGGAGGGCGATGATCCGACAAACTCTTGCACCATCACCTACCGCCAACTGCACAAAAACGTCTGCCGCCTGGCCAACGTGCTGAAAAGCCGTGGGGTGAATAAAGGCGACCGCGTGTGCATCTACATGCCGATGATCCCGGAAGCGGCCTACGCCATGCTGGCCTGCACGCGGATTGGCGCCGTGCACTCAGTCGTGTTTGGTGGCTTTTCGCCGGATGCGCTGCGCGACCGTATTCTCGACGCCGACTGTCGGACCGTGATCACCGCCGATGAAGGCGTGCGCGGCGGCAAGCCCGTGGCCTTGAAACAGAATGTCGACAAGGCCCTGGCCAGTTGTCCGAATGTCAGCACCGTCGTGGTGGTGCAACGCACCCGTGCCGCCGTGAACTGGAGCGAAGACCGCGACCTCAACTACCAGCAGGCCGTGGACGCGGCCAGCGACGATTGCCCGCCAGAGCCGATGGACGCCGAAGACCCGCTGTTCATCCTCTACACCTCCGGCAGCACCGGGAAACCCAAAGGCGTGCTGCACACCACCGGCGGCTACCTGCTGCAGGCGGCCATGACCTTCAAATACGTGCTCGATTACCGAGACGGCGAGGTGTTCTGGTGCACCGCCGATGTGGGCTGGGTCACCGGCCATAGCTACATCGTGTATGGCCCGCTGGCCAATGGCGCCACCTCGCTGATGTTCGAGGGCGTGCCGAGCTACCCGGATAGCTCGCGGTTCTGGCAGGTCATCGATAAACACCAGGTGAATATTTTCTACACCGCCCCAACGGCCTTGCGCGCCTTGATGCGCGAGGGCCACGGCCCACTGGAAAACACCTCCCGCGCCAGCCTGCGTTTACTGGGCAGCGTGGGCGAGCCGATCAATCCGGAGGCTTGGGACTGGTACTTCAACGCCGTGGGCGAACAACGCTGCCCGATTGTGGATACCTGGTGGCAGACCGAGACCGGCGGCATCATGCTCAGCCCGTTGGTCAGCGCCCAGCGGATCAAGCCGGGCTGCGCCACCCAGCCGATGTTTGGCGTGCAACCGGTGTTGCTGGATGAGCAGGGCAAGGTGATCACGGGCGCCGGCAGCGGCGTGCTCGCGATCAAATCAAGCTGGCCGGGGCAGATCCGCAGTGTCTACGGCGACCCACAGCGGATGATCGACACCTATTTCAAGCCCTACCCCGGCTACTACTTCACCGGCGACGGCGCACGTCGCGATGAAGACGGCGATTATTGGATCACCGGGCGTATCGACGATGTGATCAACGTGTCCGGGCACCGTATCGGCACCGCCGAGGTGGAAAGTGCGCTGGTGCTCCACGACCAAGTGGCCGAGGCTGCGGTGGTGGGCTACCCCCACGATGTCAAAGGCCAGGGCATCTACGCCTTCGTCACCCCCATGAACGGCGTGGAACCCAGCGATGCGCTGAAAAAACACCTGCTGGAGCTGGTCAGCAAGGAAATCGGCAGCTTTGCCAAGCCGGAACTGATCCAATGGGCACCGGCCTTGCCGAAAACCCGCTCCGGCAAGATCATGCGCAGGATTTTGCGCAAGATCGCCTGCAACGAACTGGACAGCCTCGGCGATACCTCGACCCTCGCCGACCCCAGCGTCGTGGACGGCCTGATCGACAAACGCCTGAACCGCTAGGAACCCCTGACTCGCCATGGAATTTATCCGCAGCCGTATCGAAACCCAACTGATGAGCCTCACCGGCTTGTCACTGGGCCAACTGGACCTGGAAAACCCCAAGGGCGATCCAGGCCTGTTCGGGCCGGACTCGGTCAGTTGGCAGGTTCATGGCGATTTCAGCAGCATGCTCATCGGCGGTATCAGTGCGTTGATGCTGCAAGCCCTGCATCCTCTGGCCCTGGCCGGCGCGTGGGACCATTCGAACTTTCGCCAGGACATGCTCGGGCGCCTGCGGCGCACTTCGCAGTTCATTTCCGGCACTACCTTCGGTTCGCGCAAAGATGCCGACTGGCTGATCGAAAAAGTGCGCACCATTCATTTGCAGGTGGTCGGCCATGCCCCGGATGGGCGGCCCTATGCGGCAAGCGACCCGGACCTGCTGACCTGGGTGCATGTAGCGGAGGTGAGTAACTTTCTCGCCGCCCATTTGCGCTATCGCAACCCGACGCTTTCGGGGCGCGACCAGGATCGTTACTACAGCGAAATCGCCCTGATAGCGGAGCGCTTGGGCGCACGGAATGTACCGCGATCACGGCAGGAAATTTCCGATTATCTGGAGCGCATCCGCCCGCAATTGCTGTGTGACGAACGCAGCCGCGAAGTACTGCGCCTGCTGCTGAACGCGCCTTCGCCCAGCACGTTGGCCAAGCCGTTTGGCGCCTTTATGATGCAGGCCGGAATCGACCTGCTGCCGGACTGGGCCAGCGCCATGCTCGGTCAGCAGCAGAACCCGATGCAACGCCAGATGATCCGCGCCGGGGTCAAGCGCAGTGCGCCGCTGCTGCGCTGGGCGATGCGCAATGGTTCGGTACAACGGGCACACCGACGGATGGGGTTGATGTAGGCAAGGCCCTATAGCTGTTAAACTTCGCGCCCTCATTTACAGCCAGGCGCGCTCCATGTCTCCCTTGAATCAGGCGCTGCGCGCCGCCCTCGATCATCGCCAAGACCTGATCAACGAGCTGCACGCCCAAGGCACCGATTGCTATCGCCTGTTCCACGGCAGCCAGGAAGGTGCCGGTGGCCTGACCATCGACCGCTACGGCCCGCAGTTGCTGGTGCAGAGTTTCCACCAGTCGCTGGAAACAGCAGACCTGCTGGACCTGCATCAACTGATCAACCAGTACCTGGGCCTGGAGTTGCTGCTGGTCTACAACGACCGCTCCCGTGGCAACTCGCGGATCGACCGCGAAGACACGGTCTATCGCGCCGAACCCGCAGCACTGGAAGACCTGGTCGGCCACGAATGGGGCCTCAATTACCGTGTGCGTGGCCGCCATGCCGGGCAGGATCCTTTGCTGTTCCTCGACCTGCGCAATACACGCGGCTGGGTCAAAGAGCACAGCGCCGGCAAAAGCGTGCTGAACCTGTTCGCCTACACCTGCGGCGTGGGCCTGAGCGCGGCGGCCGGTGGCGCGAGTGAGGTGTGCAACCTGGACTTCGCTGAAGGCAACCTGGCGGTGGGGCGTGAAAACGGCCTGCTCAACCCAAAACTGCCAAGCATGGCGTTTGTGCAGTCCGACTACTTCCCGGCGATTCGCCAGCTGGCCGGACTGCCGATTACCCAACGGCGCGGGCAGAAACTGCCGAGCTACCCGCGTCTTGAACAGCGTCAATATGACTTGGTGCTGCTCGATCCTCCGGCCTGGGCCAAGAGCGCCTTCGGCACCGTCGACCTGTTGCGCGACTACCAGAGCCTGCTCAAGCCCGCACTGCTCGCGACGGCGGATAACGGCGTGCTGATTTGCTGCAACAACCTGGCAAAAGTCAGCATGGAGGATTGGCGCGAACAGGTCCTGCGCTGTGCGGAAAAAGCCGGGCGGCCAGTGCGCGACTGGCAAATCATGACACCGGGGGCGGACTTTCCTTCACAGGATCAGCAGCCACCTCTGAAAACACTGATACTCCAGCTGTAGGACACGTCCCAAAGCCCCGGTTCTTCGGAACCGAAAACCCGTGCCATACTCCAAGGCACTCCTGTTCGATATAGATGGCGCCGCCCCATGTCCAAAGGATTGATTCGCGCCACTGGCGCCTTGTTGACCGCCCTTGCCCTGTACAGCTTGCTGGGCTTTTTGATTCTGCCGGGCATTGCCCTTCGCATTGCCAACCAACAACTGGCCAATTACGCCACGGTGCCGGCGCGGATCGAGCGCATCGAGCTCAATCCGTTCAGCCTGGAAGTCACCGCATGGGGCCTGAAGATTGGTGAACCCGGCAAGGAACAGGTAGGTTTTGAGCGCCTTTACGCCAACCTGCAGATCGACAGCCTGTGGACCCGCGCACTGCATCTGGCCGATGTGCAATTGGATCAGCCCAAGACCGAGCTGCTGTTCGACAAGTCTGGCCAATTGAACCTGGCGCAGTTGCTCAAATTGCCTGCGAGCGAACCGTCCCCCGCCGATCCCGACGCCAAGCCGTTCCCACTGCGTATCGACAGCATCAAGCTGGCCGGCGGTTATGTGCACTTCCAGGATCTACGCCCCAGCGAGCCGATCGAATTTCTCTACGACAAACTCGACTTTGAGCTCAAAAACCTCAGCACCTTGCCTGAAGACAATGCCGACATGACCTTGGTCGCGGCAGGCCCTGAGGGCGGGCAGATCGATTGGAAAGGCAACTTCAGCCTGGTGCCGATCACGTCCGAAGGTACGCTGAAGGTCACTGACGGCAAGATGAAAGCCTGGTGGCCGTATGTGCGTGACGCGCTGCCCCTGGTCCTCGAAGACGGTGTGCTCAACTTCAGTACCGACTATAAATTCAGCCTGGCCAAAGAAACCGAGCTGAACCTGACAAACACAGCCGCCAGCATCGCGCCGTTCGCCATCAAGGCGCCGGATGGCCGCCCGCTGGTGCGCCTGGAGCGCCTGGACGTCAGCGAGACCACGGTGGACCTGGCCAAGCAACAAGTGGTGGTCGGCAAGATCCGCAGCAACAAACTGGAAACCTGGGCCGCCCGTGAAGCCGATGGGCAACTGGACTGGCAGAAACTGTTCGCCAGCCAACCGAGCAAGCCAGCCAAGGCGCCGGAGCCAGCCACGGCGCCCGCCACCGCCGATTCGCCAAAGCCTGCACCCGCTGCGCCAAGCAAACCTTGGCAGGTGCTGCTCAAGGACGTGCAACTGCGCAACTATCAAGTGCACTTGGCCGACCGACAGGTCAAACCAGCCGTAGCGCTGGAGCTGGGCCCGCTGAATGTCGATGTACAGAATTTCGACAGCCTCAACCAGAGCCCATTCACCCTCAAGGTCGACAGCGGCCTGGGCAAGCAAGGCAAGATCCAGGCAACCGGCGAAGTCAACCTCAACCCGGTCAGCGCCAAGTTGAAGGTCACCACCAAGGACATCGACCTGCGGGTCGCCCAGTCCTATATCAGCCCGTTTATCCGTCTTGAACTGCGTAGTGGCATGCTCGGCAGTGACCTCGACGTGAACCTGAAAAGCACCGAGCCCCTGGCGCTGCAGATTACCGGGCGGGCGCAGGTTGACCAGTTGCACACCTTGGACACCCTGAAGACCCGTGACTTCCTCAAATGGCAGCGTCTGGTCGTCGAGGGTCTGAACTATCAGCACGGCAACAGCCTGTCGATCGACAAGGTCAACCTGTTGCAACCCTATGCGCGGTTCATGATCAACGATGACCGCACCACCAACGTCGACGACCTGCTGATCCCGCAGCCAGCCGACACGGGTGCCAAATCGGCGGCCAAGCCTGCTGCGAGCAACGATAAACCCCTGGGCATTCGTATCGGGCAGATTGCTATCAACGACGGCTCGGCCAATTTTGCCGACTTCAGTCTTACACCCAACTTCGCCACCGCCATTCAACAGCTCAACGGACAGATCGGCACGATTGACAGCCGTCAGGCCAAACCGGCCAGCGTCGATATCAAGGGCAAGGTGGACCGCTACGCGCCGGTCACGATCAAAGGCAGCGTAAACCCGTTTGACCCGATGTCAGCGCTGGACATCGCCACCAGTTTCAAACGCGTTGAGCTGACCACATTGACGCCTTATTCAGGCAAGTTCGCCGGCTTCCGTATCCGCAAGGGCCGCCTGAACCTCGACTTGCACTACGTGATCACCAAAGGCCAGTTGAAGGCCGAGAACAAGGTGGTGGTCGAGCAACTGCAACTGGGTGAGAAGGTCGACAGCGCCGATGCCGTGGACTTGCCGATTCGTCTGGCAATCGCCTTGCTCAAGGACACCGACGGCAAGATCTCGATCGAGCTGCCGGTTACTGGCGACCTGAACAACCCGCAATTCAGCGTGATGCCGATTGTGTGGCAGACCCTGCGTAACCTGGTGGTCCGTGCAGCGACAGCGCCGTTCAAGTTTATCGGCGGGTTGGTCACCGGGGGCGGCTCGGAGGACTTGGGCAATGTGTCCTTCGCCCCGGGTTCCACCGAGTTGAGCAAAGACGCCGAGAGCGCGCTGAACACACTGGCCAAGGCACTCAAGGAACGCCCAGCCCTGCGCCTGGAAATTGAAGGCACAGCGGCTGCCAGCAGCGACGGCCCTTTCCTGGCCGCCGAACGCCTGGAACGCGAATACCAGTACAACTACTACAAAATCCTCCAGCGCCGCGGCGATAAAGTCCCGGCTCAGGCGTCATTGCTGGTCGTTCCGGAAAGCGAAAAAGCACCGTTGCTCGAAGGCATCTACCGTACCCGCGTGAAACAACAGCCACCTGCGGACTGGAAAGACCTGAGCCGCGATGACCGGTCAGCCAAGCTGCGTGACGGCGTGATCAAGTTCTGGAGCAATAGCGACGTGCTGCTGCGTCAACTCGGCCAGGATCGTGCCAGCACCATCAAGGATTACCTGGTGGACAAGGGCCAGTTGGAAGACGACCGCGTGTACTTTATTGATGCCAACCTGGGCCAGGCGGAGAAAGATGGCCGTGTGGTAACGCTCATGCACCTGGATGCCGAATAACCTGGCCCAATAGAACAGGCCCCGACACAAGTGCCGGGGCCTGAGTTGACCACATCCGTGTGGTCGGTCGCATGAACCTTAGAGGTGCATTGAGTGGATATCTAGCTCACTCGTGGCCGCCGCTTAAGTCAAACGAACTGTCCAGCGTTACTCTGCTTTCAGGCCATCGGCCGAGACAGCTTTAACGCCTTTGATTTTCTTGGTAATCGCTACAGCAGTGGTTTTCTGCGCTTCGCTAACGGCTACGGTCGACGACAGGGAAACAACGCCTTTGTTGGTTTCGACCTTGATGTCGGTGCCAGGAATACCCTTTTCGGTAACCAGGTCAGCTTTTACCTTGGTGGTGATCCAAGTGTCGCTGGTGGTTTCCTTGGCGTCATGGGCTGCGCCTTTGGTTTTGTCGATGCCATCTGCTTTGGTAGCACCGCCAGCCATCAGGCCATCAGCGGAAACAGCAGTGACGCCTTTGATCTTTTTGGTGATCGCGACAGCAGTAGTTTTCTGTGCGTCAGAGATAGCGACTGTCGAGGACAGGGAAACCACGCCTTTGTTGGTTTCAACCTTGATGTCCGAACCAGGAATGCCCTTTTCGGTCAGCAGGTCGGATTTGACTTTGGTGGTGATCCAAGTATCCGAAACGCTTTCCTTGGCCTTGGTAGCTTCGCCAGCCGCCAACGTCATAGGGGCTTGGGAAGTCTGAGCAAAGGCTACGTTAGCACCCATGGCCAGAGTCAGAGCGGTAGCAGTAGCGAGAGCGAACTTCTTCATACGAGTAACTCCTGTTTTATTAAAAGTCTGCAGTACGTGAACCTTGATGCTGCAGCGTTAACAGGGATATTGCAGGCAGTGTGCCAAGTCGAAGCCCTCAATTAAACCCTTATAAAACAATAACTTATGAATATTGAATATTTCCGGAATCGTGCAACTTGCATGAAGGCCGTCGTGCCTGCATGCAAGTTGCGGCTTTTGCATTGGGCTAAACGGCTGATTTCGCTTCACTTTCCCGCGCCCATGAAAAAAGGACCCCGAAGGGTCCTTTTTTTCAGCTTAAACCTGCGGGTAATTAAACTCCCGAAGCCTTGGCTGCTGCTACGTCCTTGATGGACAGCTTGATACGGCCGCGGTTGTCCACGTCCAGTACCAGCACTTCCACTTCCTGGCCTTCTTTCAGAATGTCGGTCACTTTCTCAACACGAGCGTCGCTCAGCATGGAGATGTGAACCAGACCGTCTTTGCCCGGCAGGATGTTGACGAATGCGCCGAAGTCGACGATGCGCTCAACCTTACCCACGTAGATCTTGCCGATCTCGGCTTCAGCGGTGATGCCCAGGACGCGTTGACGTGCAGCTTCAGCCGCTTCCTTGGTTTCGCCGAAGATCTTGATCGAGCCGTCGTCTTCGATGTCGATCGAAGCCTTGGTTTCTTCGCAGATCGCACGGATGGTCGCGCCACCTTTACCGATAACATCACGGATTTTGTCGGTGTCGATTTTCATCGCGATCATGGTCGGAGCATTTTCCGACAGCTCGGTGCGCGACTGGCCAATGATCTGGTTCATCTGGCCGAGAATGTTCAGACGCGCTTCCAGGGCTTGGCCCAGAGCGATCTCCATGATTTCTTCGGTGATGCCTTTGATCTTGATGTCCATCTGCAGCGCGGTAACACCTTTAGCGGTACCGGCTACTTTGAAGTCCATGTCGCCCAGGTGGTCTTCGTCGCCCAGGATGTCGGTCAGGATGGCGAACTTCTCGCCTTCTTTAACCAGACCCATGGCGATACCGGCAACCGGTGCCTTCATCGGTACACCGGCGTCCATCAGGGCCAGGGAAGCACCGCAAACGGAAGCCATGGAGCTGGAACCGTTGGATTCAGTGATTTCCGACACAACACGGATGGTGTACGGGAACACGTCAGCAGCAGGCAACATTGCGGAAATCGAACGACGGGCCAGACGGCCGTGACCGATTTCGCGACGACCAGCACCACCCATACGACCACACTCGCCCACCGAGAACGGAGGGAAGTTGTAGTGCAGCATGAACGGGTCTTTTTTCTCGCCTTCCAGGGTGTCCAGCAGCTGTGCGTCACGGGCGG
Organism: Pseudomonas sp. SR18; assembly: GCF_023701505.1. Classification (NCBI taxonomy): domain Bacteria; kingdom Pseudomonadati; phylum Pseudomonadota; class Gammaproteobacteria; order Pseudomonadales; family Pseudomonadaceae; genus Pseudomonas; species Pseudomonas sp. SR18. The sequence continues at coordinate 40,026 of NZ_JAMQAU010000004.1, forward strand.
TACCCAGGGTCGCAACTACCAGAGCCTGAGTTTCACCACGGGTGAACAGTGCCGAACCGTGGGTCTTCGGCAGAACGCCGACTTCGATGTTCAGCGGACGTACGGTGCGGGTGTCACGACCGTCGATACGTGGCTTGCCGTTAACGATGTTTTCGCGAACGGTGCGGTATTCGATTTCACCGAATGCAGCTTTGACTTCGCTGGAAGAAGGCTGGCCTTCTTCACCGGACAGCTTGGCTACAATCTGATCCTTCAGCTCGCCCAGGCGAGCGTAACGGTCGGCCTTGACGGTGATGGTGTAGGCGTCGGAGATGGCTGCGCCGAACTCGGAGCGGATAGCGCCCAGCAGTTCGGTAGCTTCGGCTTGTGGAGCCCAGGCCCAAGTAGGCTTCGCAGCTTCGGCAGCCAGTTCTTTAACTGCGTTGATCACAACCTGGAATTCGTCGTGAGCAAACAGTACGGCGCCCAGCATCTGGTCTTCGGTCAGCTCTTTGGCTTCCGATTCAACCATCAATACGGCTTCCGAGGTACCGGCAACGACCATGTCCAGGCTCGATGCTTTCTGTTGCTCGTAAGTCGGGTTCAGCAGGTAGCCGGTGCTTTCGTGGAAAGCAACGCGGGCAGCGCCGATCGGGCCATCGAAAGGAATACCGGAGATCGCCAGGGCAGCCGACGTACCGATCATTGCAGCAACGTCCGGATCGGTTTTCTTGCTGGTGGAAACGACGGTGCAGACAACCTGCACTTCGTTCATGAAGCCTTCAGGGAACAGCGGACGGATCGGACGGTCGATCAGTCGGGAAGTCAGGGTTTCTTTCTCGGAAGGACGACCTTCACGCTTGAAGAAACCGCCAGGGATCTTACCGGCAGCGTAAGTCTTTTCCTGGTAATGAACAGAAAGAGGGAAGAAGCCTTTGCTCGGATCAGCGGTCTTGGCGCCAACAACGGTCACCAATACGGTAACGTCGTCATCAACGGTAACCAGCACTGCGCCGGAGGCTTGACGGGCGATACGGCCTGTCTCAAGGGTAACGGTCGACTGACCGAACTGGAATTTTTTGATAACCGGGTTCACGGTGTCCTACCTTCTTTGTGGCTCTTGGGGAACTTGTTTTCTTGCGAAATTCTTGGGCAATGTCGGGAATCGGCCCAACCCTTGTCCAGGGGGTAAAACGTGTATCCAGATAAAACTTGAGGCTGGGAGCCTACCATGAGCCAACGGGAATCCCGATGACACACGGCAGACAACCAACCTCTAGCGCAATCGCTTATTAGCGACGCAGACCCAGGCGACCGATCAGAGCCTGATAACGACCCAGATCCTTGCCTTTCAGGTAATCCAGCAGCTTACGACGCTGGTTTACCATGCGGATCAGACCACGACGGGAGTGGTGATCTTTACCGTTGGCCTTGAAGTGACCTTGCAGCTTGTTGATGTTGTGGGTCAGCAGTGCAACTTGCACTTCTGGCGAACCAGTGTCACCAACAGCTTGCTGATAGTCAGCAACGATTTGTGCTTTTTCTTGAACGTCGAGAGCCATGAGGCAATCCTTTTTTCAGGAAACCACCCAAAGGGCAGTTTCAACAGGCCAGGGACAAATCCCTGTATCTAAAAATGAGTGTTGACCGTGCCTGTTAACAGCCACACTCGTCCGGTCATTCTGACCGAATCAGTCTACGCGGCGCGATGCGCCCGTCTTCGCTCACTTCACCGATACCGATAAAGCGACCGTTATGATCCTGTACCCGCACCATGCCGAACTTCGGAGCATCCGGGGCACGTACCGGCTGGCCGTTGAGCCAGTAGAACGCGCTGTGCTCCGAGAAGTGCAGCAACGGCCAATCCAGCAAACCGCTGTCCGATGGCATCAGGAAGCGATCAACCGCTTCATTGCCGCCTTCGGCGTGTACCGCTTCCAACTCTTCCAGCGTGACCGTCTGAGCGAGGCTGAAAGGTCCGGCCTGGGTGCGTCGCAGTTCTGCAACGTACGCGCCGCAACCGAGCTGTTCACCAATATCTTCCACCAGGGTACGGATATAGGTGCCTTTGCTGCAGTCCACGGCCAGGCGTGCGGTTTCACCTTCACAGGCGAGCAATTCCAAGCGCGCAATAGTAACAGAACGCGGTTCACGCTCCACTACTTCGCCCGCACGTGCCAGCTTGTAAAGTGGCTGCCCGTCACGCTTGAGAGCCGAGTACATCGGCGGTATCTGACTGATTTGCCCACGAAAAGCGGGTAAAGCGGCTTCGATATCAGCACGACCAACGGTCACCTCGCGAATCTGCAAAACATCACCTTCGGCATCCGCCGTGGTGGTGGTCTTGCCCAGTTGCATCAGGGTTTCGTAACCCTTGTCGGAATCCAGCAGGTATTGCGAGAACTTGGTCGCTTCGCCAAAGCACAACGGCAGTACGCCGGTAGCCAGGGGATCGAGGCTACCGGTATGCCCGGCTTTCTCGGCATTGAGCAGCCAGCGGACCTTCTGCAACGCGGCATTGGAGGTAAAGCCAATGGGCTTGTCGAGCAGAATGATGCCGCTGACGTTGCGACGGATACGTTTGACCTGAGCCACCGCTTACTCCTTGGCGTCTTCAGGTGTGGACGGATGCTGGCTGTCTTCAGCCACGGCGCGCTCGATCAACGCCGACAGGTGCGCACCACGCACGACGCTTTCGTCGTAGTGGAAGTGCAACTGCGGAACACTGCGCAACTTCATTTCGCGGGCCAACTGCATGCGCAGGAAACCGGCGGCAGAGTTGAGCACCTTGATGCTTTGTGCGATTTCTTCGCTGTTGTCCTGCCCCATCACAGTGATGAAGATCTTGGCGTGACCCACGTCACGGCTCACTTCAACGGCGGTGATAGTGACCAGGCCAACGCGCGGGTCTTTGACTTCGCGACGGATCAGTTGGGCCAGCTCGCGCTGCATCTGATCGCCGATACGTTGGGTACGGCTGTATTCTTTTGCCATGTCTTGTTACCTGTTACTGCCACACGGTGAAACCCGTGGGGTCTGAAAGCGGCAAACGCCCGGCCTGACAAAAGCCAGACCGGGCGTTGCGTTTAGAGTCCGTACGCTGCGCGGGGCATTTGCATGCCCACACGCGACGTGGCTCCGGAAGTGCGCGAGTTAGAGGCTGCGAGCAACCTGAACCTTCTCGTAGACTTCGATCTTGTCGCCAGGCTTGACGTCGTTGTAGCTCTTGACGCCGATACCGCATTCCATGCCGGCACGTACTTCGGAAGCGTCATCCTTGAAGCGGCGCAGGGATTCCAGCTCGCCTTCGAAGATAACGATGTCTTCACGCAGTACACGGATCGGACGGTTACGGTACACAGTACCTTCGATAACCATGCAACCGGCGATCGCACCGAATTTCGGCGAGCGGAACACGTCACGCACCTCGGCGATACCCAGGATATTTTCCCGAACGTCACTGCCAAGCATGCCGGTGAGGGCTTTCTTGACGTCTTCGATGATGTCATAGATGACGTTGTAGTAACGCATGTCCAGGCCTTCCTGCTCGACGATCTTCCGTGCGCCAGCATCGGCACGCACGTTGAAGCCGAACAATACAGCGTTGGAAGCCAGTGCCAGGTTAGCGTCGGATTCGGTGATACCACCGACACCGCCACCCACAACACGCACTTGCACTTCGTCGTTACCCAGGCCATTCAAGGCGCCGTTCAACGCTTCGAGGGAACCACGAACGTCAGATTTGAGGACGATATTCAGCGTCTTCTTCTCTGCCTGGCCCATGTTCTCGAAGATGTTTTCCAGCTTGCCGGCGTGAGCGCGAGCCAGTTTGACTTCGCGGAACTTGCCTTGACGGAACAGAGCCACTTCACGGGCTTTCTTCTCGTCCGACAGCACGCTCATCTCGTCGCCAGCGTCCGGGGTACCGTCCAGGCCGAGGATCTCGACAGGGATGGAAGGACCGGCTTCCTTGATTGGCTTGCCGTTCTCGTCGAGCATGGCACGTACACGGCCATAGTTCGAACCGACCAGGACCATGTCGCCTTGGCGCAGGGTACCGTCCTGAACCAGAACGGTTGCAACCGGGCCACGACCTTTGTCGAGACGCGATTCAACCACAACGCCACGACCTGGGGCCGATGGGGTTGCTTTCAGTTCGAGTACTTCAGCTTGCAGCAGGACCGCTTCGAGCAGTTCGTCCACGCCAGTACCGACTTTCGCCGAAACCGAAACGAACGGCGTATCACCGCCCCACTCTTCAGACGTCACGCCGTGAACCGACAGTTCGCTACGGATGCGATCAAGATCGGCGCCCGGCTTGTCGATTTTGTTCACGGCAACAACCAGTGGAACACCAGCGGCCTTGGCGTGCTGGACAGCTTCAATGGTCTGCGGCATCACGCCGTCGTCCGCTGCAACTACCAGGATCACGATGTCAGTCGCCTTGGCACCACGGGCACGCATTGCGGTAAACGCGGCGTGACCAGGGGTGTCGAGGAAGGTGACCATGCCGCGCTCGGTTTCAACGTGGTATGCACCGATGTGCTGGGTGATACCGCCGGCTTCGCCAGCAGCTACCTTGGCACGACGGATATAGTCGAGCAGCGACGTCTTACCATGGTCAACGTGGCCCATTACGGTCACAACTGGTGCACGGGAGAACGTCTCACCTTCAAACTTCAGGGACTCTGCCAGGGAATCTTCCAGGGCGGTGTCGCTGACCAGGGTCACTTTGTGGCCCAGTTCTTCGGCTACCAGCTGAGCAGTTTCCTGATCAAGCACCTGGTTGATGGTCGCTGGAGTACCCAGTTTGAACATGAACTTGATGATTTCAGCAGCCTTGACCGACATCTGGTTGGCGAGATCGCCAACAGTGATGGTCTCGCCGATCTGCACATCACGCACGACAGGGCCGGTTGGGCTCTGGAAACCGTGGGCGTTGCGCTTCTTCAGCTTGGCCTTGCCGCGACCACCACGACGGAAGCCATCGCTTTCTTCGTCGGTAGTACGTGGGGCAACGCGTGGCGCAGGCGCTTTCTCTTTGACCGAAGCGCGATGCGGAGCGTTTTTGCGCTCGCCATCGCCACCGCCACCGCGACGATTGTTATCGTCGGCACGTGGTTTGTCCGGACGACGAGGTTCCTCGCGCTTGCGGGCATCGGCAGCAGGTGCTGGTGCTGCGGCAACCGGAGCGGCCTCACGCACAGCTTCTGCGGGAGCGGCGACCGCATCAGTCGAAGCAGTTTGCGCAGCAGCAGGCTGACGGCGCGCTTCTTCTTCGGCGCGACGCTTGGATTCTTCTTCAGCCTTCTGACGAGCAGCATTTTCTACTGCGCGACGTTCATCCAGTTCGCGTTTGCGCTCGGCTTCGATTTCTTCCGGGCTGCGCTGTACGAAGACTTTTTTCTTGCGTACTTCAACGCTGATGCTCTTGCTACCAGCAACACGCAGGGTGCTGGTAGTTTTGCGCTGCAATGTAATCTTGCGCGGTTCTTCCACTTTCGCCTTGTGGCTGCTCTTCAAGTGAGTCAGCAAAGACTGCTTCTCACTATCGCTCACACCTTCATCGGCGGCGGTGTGCGGCAGACCTGCCTCACGCATCTGCTGCAACAGGCGCTCTACCGGTGTTTTGACCTCATCGGCCAGTTGTTTCACCGTGACTTGCGTCATGCACTTCTCTCCTCAGGCCGCGCCTAATTACTCGAACCAATGGGCTCGGGCGGCCATGATCAACTTGCCGGCACGATCATCGTCAATGCCGTCGATGTCGAGCAGGTCGTCAATAGACTGCTCGGCCAGGTCTTCGCGGGTAATTACGCCGCGCACCGCCAGTTCCATCGCCAAATCCTTGTCCATACCCTCAAGCGAGAGCAGGTCTTCGGCCGGATGGGCGTCTGCCAGCTTTTCCTCAGTAGCGATGGCTTTAGTCAACAAACGATCCTTGGCCCGAGCGCGAAGCTCGTTGACGGTGTCTTCGTCAAAGCCGTCGATGTTGAGCATTTCTTCCAACGGTACGTAGGCAATCTCTTCCAGGCTGGTAAAGCCTTCATCTACCAGCACCTGTGCCAGGTCTTCGTCGACTTCCAACTCGTCGATGAAGTTGCGCAGGATGTCACCGGTTTCAGCTTGCTGCTTAGCCTGGATGTCCGATTCGGTCATCACGTTCAGGGTCCAACCGGTCAGTTGGCTGGCCAGACGCACGTTCTGACCACCACGACCAATGGCCTGAGCCAGATTGTCTGCGCCAACGGCGATGTCCATTGCATGGGCATCTTCGTCAACGATAATTGCCGCCACTTCAGCAGGCGACATTGCGTTGATCACAAACTGCGCCGGGTTATCGTCCCACAGGACGATGTCCACACGCTCACCGCCCAATTCGCCCGACACTGCCTGGACGCGCGAACCGCGCATACCAATGCAAGCACCCTGCGGGTCGATGCGTTTGTCCTTGGAGCGGACCGCGATCTTGGCGCGCGAGCCCGGGTCGCGGGACGCAGCCATGACTTCAATCAGGCCTTCGGCGATTTCCGGCACTTCGATACGGAACAGCTCGATCAGCATTTCCGGCGCGGTACGCGACAGGATCAACTGAGGGCCGCGGTTCTCGGTGCGGATTTCCTTGAGCAGTGCACGCAGGCGCACGCCAACACGGAAGGTTTCGCGAGAGATGATGTCTTCGCGGGCCAGCAACGCTTCGGCGTTGTTGCCCAAGTCGACGATCACATTGTCGCGGGTCACTTTTTTCACGGTGCCGGAGATGATTTCACCCAGGCGCTCGCGATAAGCGTCGACAACTTGAGCGCGCTCGGCTTCGCGAACCTTTTGCACGATCACCTGTTTGGCGGTCTGTGCAGCAATACGGCCGAACTCGATGGATTCGATCTTTTCTTCGACGACATCACCGACCTGGGCGCCCGGGTGCGTTTCAGCAACCTTGCTTGGCCAGGTTTCGATGGCCGGATCATCAAGATCGGCTTCTTCGACGACCGTCCAGCGACGGAAAGTCTCATAGGCACCGGTGTGGCGGTTAATTTCCACACGCAGATCAACTTCGTCTTCAAAACGCTTTTTGGTAGCAGTGGCCAGGGCCAGCTCCAGCGCTTCAAAAATCACGTTTGCCGGTACGCCCTTTTCATTGGATACCGACTCAACAACCAGCAGTACTTCTTTGCTCATCGTACGCCTCGCCTTTCGCAAGCCATTGGATCCGCGGGATCCGCGTCTCAGTCAAAACTGGGAATAATGTTGGCCTTGTCGATCATATCGATCGGCAACAGGAACTCATGGTCTTCTACCTGCACCACGACATCCTGTTCTTCTACACCGCGCAGAAGGCCCTGAAAGTTGCGTCGCCCTTCAAAAGGAGACCGCAGCTTGATCTTCACTTGTTCACCGGCAAATTTTGCAAACTGCTCAATAGTGAACAGTGGGCGTTCCATGCCTGGCGAGGAAACTTCGAGGGTGTATTCAACGGAAATTGGATCTTCAACATCCAGGACACCGCTGATCTGACGGCTGACAATGGCACAATCGTCCACCAGCACACCGCCCTCTTTATCGATATAAACGCGCAACATTGAGTGGCGACCTTGAGCCGAAAACTCAATACCCCAGCATTCATAGCCTAGGGCCACGACCACCGGGGCCAGCAAGGCCTGCAACTCTTCTAGCTTGCTCGACACCTGAACCCCCTCGTGCATGTATGTGCATGCTGTGCAAAATAAAAAAATGGGCGAAACGCCCATCCTTGAAACGCCGTCGAACAGCGGCGTTGAAAGTGTCCAGCTAACAAAAAGCCCCTTAAAAGGGGCTCCGCTAAAACTGGTTGCGGGGGCCGGATTTGAACCGACGACCTTCGGGTTATGAGCCCGACGAGCTACCAGACTGCTCCACCCCGCGACAAAGCTGGGGCGGAAGTATACGACCGATCCCTTACAGGGTCAATGTAACCTTCCACCTACAAAAAAGCCCGCAACAGCGGGCTCTTCTGATAATTGGTACCGAGAAGGGGACTCGAACCCCTACACCCTATGGGCACAACCACCTCAAGGTTGCGTGTCTACCAATTCCACCACCTCGGCAATACAGCGCTTACAACCCTTCTTACTTCTGCTCTTGAGCTGGAGGTACGTCAGTCGCTGGAGTAGCCGACTTTTGCTCTTGAAGCACCGGGACATCATCAGAAGCCGGTTTTGCTTTTGGAACTTCCAACACTGCTGGGTTTGGCAAACCTACTTGAGTCAGCACATGAGCTTTCTCTTTAGCAAAGTAACCTAACCCTAAGCTGGTTATGAAGAAACCGGCGGCAAGTATAGCAGTAAACTTACTAAGAAAGGTAGAGGAACCTTGGCTTCCGAACACAGTATTTGAAGCACCTGCACCGAAAGACGCACCAGCATCCGCACCTTTACCCTGTTGCAACAAAACCAGGGCAACTACGCCCAGGGCAGCCAACAGATGAAAAACGACTACGACTGTTTCCAGCATTTTTTCAGTTTCCCGCGGCGCGACAGATCGCACCGAACTCATCTGCATTCAGGGAAGCTCCACCAATGAGCCCCCCATCGATATCCGGCATGCCGAACAGTTCGACCGCATTGGCCGCCTTCACGCTGCCGCCGTATAGAAGCCGCACACCTTGTGCGATTTCAGAATTCTCTGCCGCCAACTGCGCGCGGATGGCTGCGTGCACATCCTGCGCCTGTTGCGGCGTAGCAGTCAGCCCGGTACCAATGGCCCAGACCGGCTCGTAAGCAATTACCGCCTTTGCAAACGCACCAACACCCAGATCCTCGATGATGCTGCCCAACTGACGCGAGACAACTTCAAGAGTCTTGCCTGATTCGCGCTGCTCTAGGGTCTCGCCTATGCACAACACTGGAATCAAGCCACAAGCCTGTGCCGCTGCGAACTTGCGATTGAGTGTTCCATCACGCTCGCCCATCATCTGACGACGCTCGGAGTGCCCAACAAGCACATAGGAACAACCCGCATCGACCAGCTGACTCGGTGCAATCTCACCGGTCAACGCACCTTGCATGGCCTCCACCGCAGAATTCTGCGCGCCGACCTGAATCGACTTACCTTTCAAGCCATCAACCACTTGGGTGATATGCAAGCAAGGCGGGAAAACCGCGACATCAACACCGCTAGGCAAGGCCAGGTGACGAAGGCCATTGATCAGCTCAGCGACACTGGCGCGGGTACCGTGCATCTTCCAGTTACCAGCTACCATAGTGCGACGCATGCTGTACCTCGTCGGTCAAAGTGGGCGCAGATGTTACCCAACCACATCATTACTGGCAAGCCGAATTCAGGCGCAAACTTCAGTTACCAGTTTTGCCAGGTCTTCGGCGTGGCCGCGAACCTGTATTTCGTCGTCACCTTCGACCATAACGCGCACCAAAGGCTCTGTGCCGGACTTGCGCAGCAGTACCCGCCCGCGCCCCGCCATTGCCAGGGTCACGCGCTCGCAAGCCTCTTTGACAGCAGGGTGCTCGATCGGGTTTTCGCCGCCCGAGAAATGCACGTTAAGCAAAACTTGCGGACATTTGCGTAAAGCCTGACGCGCCTGCGCCAAGCTCTCTTCACGACGACGCAAAGCCAGCAACACCTGCAAAGCCGCGATAATCGCATCGCCCGTGGTGGTGTGCTGGAAGCATACGACGTGCCCAGAGTTTTCACCGCCCACCTGCCAATTACGCTCCAGCAGCTCGGCAATCACATAACGATCACCCACGTTGGCACGGACAAAAGGAATACCCAAGTCTGCCAATGCGAGCTCAAGCCCCAGATTGCTCATCAACGTACCGACGACACCGCCCTGGAGCTTGTTACGCTCGTGCAGGTCACGAGCAATGATGAACAACAGGTCATCGCCATCCACCACGGCCCCCGTGTGATCAACCATCAGCACGCGGTCTCCATCACCGTCAAAGGCAATCCCGAGGTCCGCATGCTCAGCCAGGACAGCGGCCTGCAACTGCCCCATATGGGTGGAGCCGCAGTTTTCGTTGATGTTCAATCCATTGGGCTGGGCCGAGAGCACTGTGACATCTGCGCCCAATTCCTTGAACACGCTTGGGGCGACTTTGTAGGTCGCACCATGGGCGCAATCGATCACAATCTTCAGGCCTGCAAAGTTGGTGCTGGTTGGCACGCTGCTCTTGCAGAACTCGATATACCGGCCCGACGCGTCATTGATCCGCGAAACCTTGCCCAACTTGCTGGACTCGACCACAGTCATCGGCGCGTCCAACAGCTCTTCAATCATCAGCTCAATCTCGTCCGGCAACTTGGTGCCCTGCCCCGAGAAAAACTTGATGCCATTGTCATCATGAGGGTTGTGCGAGGCGCTGATCACAATACCGGCTTCAGCGTGGAAGGTACGCGTCAGGTATGCAATCGCCGGGGTCGGCATAGGGCCTAGCAACATCACGTCAGCACCTGCGGCGGACAAACCTGCCTCAAGCGCAGACTCAAACATGTACCCCGAGATTCGGGTGTCCTTGCCCACCAGGATCCGGCAAGCGCCCATGCTGCGAAAGGCCATACCCGCCGCCCAACCCAGCTTGAGCATAAAATCAGGAGTAATTGGAAATTCGCCGACCCGACCACGGATCCCGTCGGTGCCAAAGTATTTTTTAGTCATAAGTGCTCCATCATTCTTATTCGGCTGATTCTACAGCGGCAATCATGCGCACCACATCAACGGTTTCTGCGACGTCATGCACACGCAAGATGCGCGCACCCTTGGTCAAGGCCAGCGCGGCCAGCGCAAGGCCACCGTATAATCGCTCACCCACAGGCCGATTCAACGCCAGCCCGATCATGCTCTTGCGTGAAACGCCAACCAGTAAGGGGCGACCAAGGGCATGAAGGGACTCCATGTGCTTGAACAGACTTAAATTGTGTTGCAGGGTCTTGGCAAAACCAAAACCCGGATCAAGAATTATCTTTTCCGGCGCAATGCCCACCGCGGCGCACTGGGCAACCCGCTCGGAGAGAAAACCACTTACCTCGCCGACCAGATCATCGTAGTGCGGGCTGTCCTGCATATTGCCGGGCTCACCCAACATATGCATCAGGCACACGGGCAGACCGGTAGCAGCGGCCGCATCCAGAGCGCCGTCGCGCCGCAGGGACCGCACATCATTGATCAATCCGGCCCCCAGCCGAGCCGTCTCGCGCATCACGGCCGGCGTTGACGTGTCTACCGAAATAATCACATCCAGCTCACGGGCAATGCGCTCGACAATCGGTGCCACACGCTCCAGCTCCTCCAGCGGAGAAACAACACGAGCACCCGGCCGGGTCGACTCGCCACCGATATCAATCAGTGTCGCGCCGGCAGCCACCATTGACTCGGCATGACGCAATGCTGCATCAACCTGGCTGAAGCGGCCACCATCGGAAAAGGAATCGGGGGTTACATTAAGAATACCCATGACATGCGCATGGGCCAAATCAAGAACCCGGTTGCCGCAAGGCAACCGGGTGGAGGACGTACCAAAAGTCATTTCAAACCTTAGTGATCCGCTGCCGGACCGCCGATCGGGGTTTCAGGACGCTCGTTTTGAACCACGGGCGGTGTACCCGAAGTCCCCGAACCACCTTCCCAATCGCGAGGCTCACGAGGCGCCCGACCAGCCATGATGTCGTCGATCTGGTCCGCATCAATGGTTTCGTACTTCATCAGCGCATCAGCCATTGCATCCAGCTTGTCGCGATTGTCGGTCAGGATCTGCTTGGCTGTGCCGTAGCACTGATCAATGATGCTGCGCACTTCAGAGTCGATCAGCTTGGCTGTCTCACCGGAGAAGCTGGCGCTTTGACCGCCACCACCACGCCCCAGGAACACTTCGCCTTCTTCCTCGGCATACATCAACGGGCCCAGCTTTTCCGACAATCCCCACTTGGTCACCATGTTCCGAGCAATCTGGCTTGCACGCATGATGTCGTTGGAAGCACCAGTGGTTACGCCGTCGAAGCCCAGCGTCATCTCTTCTGCAATACGGCCGCCGTACAGCGAGCAGATCTGGCTGATCAGCGCACGCTTGGAGAGGCTGTAACGATCCTCTTCCGGCAGGAACATGGTGACACCCAGCGCACGACCACGAGGAATGATCGACACTTTGTAGACCGGATCATGCTCAGGCACAACGCGCCCAACAATGGCGTGGCCGGCTTCGTGATAGGCAGTGTTCTGCTTCTCTTTCTCGGACATGACCATGGACTTGCGCTCGGCGCCCATCATGATCTTGTCTTTCGCCAGCTCGAACTCTTTCATTTCAACGATGCGCTTGCCGGTACGAGCCGCAAACAACGAAGCTTCGTTCACCAGGTTGGCCAAGTCGGCACCGGAGAAGCCTGGAGTACCACGGGCAATCACGGCCGGAGCCACGTCATCCCCCATTGGCACTTTGCGCATATGCACTTTCAGAATCTGTTCACGACCACGGATGTCCGGCAAACCGACCACAACCTGGCGGTCGAAACGGCCCGGACGCAGCAGCGCAGGGTCCAGCACGTCTGGACGGTTGGTTGCGGCGATGACGATGATGCCGTCATTCATCTCGAAACCATCCATCTCGACCAGCAACTGGTTGAGAGTCTGCTCACGCTCGTCGTGACCACCACCCATGCCAGCACCACGATGGCGACCAACAGCGTCGATTTCATCGATGAAGATGATGCACGGAGCGTGCTTCTTGGCCTGCTCGAACATATCGCGGACACGACTGGCACCCACGCCGACAAACATCTCAACGAAGTCAGAACCGGAAATGGTGAAGAACGGCACCTTGGCTTCGCCAGCAATCGCCTTGGCCAGCAAGGTTTTACCGGTACCCGGAGGACCTACCATCAGAACGCCGCGAGGAATACGACCACCCAGGCGCTGGAACTTGCCTGGATCGCGCAGGAACTCGACCAGTTCGCCGACTTCTTCCTTGGCCTCATCGCAGCCTGCAACATCAGCCAGGGTAGTTTTCACCTGATCTTCTGAGAGAAGGCGCGCCTTGCTCTTGCCGAAGCTCATCGGCCCGCCCTTGCCTCCGCCGCCGCCCTGCATCTGGCGCATGAAGAACATGAACACGGCAATGATTACCAGGATCGGGAAGCTTGCCACCAGGAGCTGAGTCCAGATGCTCTGCTGCTCAGGCTGCTTGCCTTCGACCACCACGTGGTTATCCACCAGGTCGCCGATCAGACCGTTGTCCTGGATTGCCGGACGAATGGTCTTGAAGCTGTCGCCATCGTTGCGTTTGCCGGTGATCACGTAGCCATCAACCGCTACGCGCTCGACCTTGCCATCCTTAACTTGCTGGATGAAGTCGGAGTAGTTGAGGGTCTGCGGCTCGTTAGGGCTGGAGAAGTTGTTCATCACCGTCACCAGGACAGCCGCGATGATCAACCACAGGATCAGATTCTTTGCCATATCGTTCAATTAACTACCCTCTGAAGCAAGCTCCGCTACTGGCGCGCGCTTCGCATGATATTCACCGGCCTAACTTACTACATTACCTACAACTCTGGCAGGCGCCGTCTGTAACCCTTTGTGAAACTTTGACTACACAATATTCGTAAAGCTTCGTGACGAAAGCGATATAAAAAAACCTATCACCCTCCTCGAATAAATCAAAAACGCTCTTCGCTCGCCGCACCTTCAACCCCGCGGAACCCACGGCACAGCAGGTATTGCTCACGAGAACGGTCTCGGGACGAGTCTGGCTTGCGAGTTTGCACCTTGTCGAACAGCTTGCGAATGTTCTTGTGATACTCGTCAAAACCTTCGCCCTGGAAGACTTTCACAAGGAAATCTCCACCGGGACGCAACACCCGACCCGCCAAATCCAGCGCCAGTTCGCAGAGGAACATGGCTCGCGGCATATCGACGGCCGGTAATCCACTCATATTGGGGGCCATGTCGGAAATCACAAGGTCTACCTGCGAATTTCCCACAGCCTCCAGGATCTCGGCCAACACCGAGTCCTGGGTGAAGTCGCCGTGCACGAAGGTCACATCCGGGATGCTGTCCATCTCAAGGATGTCGGAGGCGATCAACCGGCCTTGCCCACCAATCAGACGACTGGTCACCTGGGACCAACCACCTGGAGCGGCACCCAGATCGATAACGCTCATGCCCGGACGGATCAATTTGTCCTTGTCCTGGATCTCCAGGAGCTTGTAGCTGGCCCGCGAACGGTACCCGTCCTTTTGCGCCTTTTTGACGTAAGGATCGTTGAAATGCTCTTGCAGCCACTTAAGGCTAGTTTTGGAACGGGCCACGGGCCACCTCGAAAATAAAACGGGTCGTGATTAACTGGGCGGTCCCGGACTCGCTCGGGTAAACTGGCCGCCGCTTTTTACAAGATCAGACGCAGGGGTCAGATTATGCCGCTCACTCAAGAGCAGAAGAAACAGTACAAATCCATTGGCCACCATCTGAAACCAGTTCTGATTGTGGCAGACAACGGTTTGACTGAAGGTGTGTTAGCCGAACTTGAACGCGCATTGGGCGATCATGAACTGATCAAGATCAAGGTCAACATCCTTGACCGCGAAGCGCGCCTGGCCGCCATTGCAGAACTGTGCAAGGTTGGCAAAGCGGACCTGGTTCAGGTCATCGGCAAGATGGCGCTGCTGTATCGCAAGAACTTCAGCGTCAACAAGCAACTGTCGAACGTGCATCGCTTCAAATGATACAAGGGTCACGGGCGTGCTTTGCGCGCCCTGCCACTCCATCCTGGCGCGGGCTGTACAACCAGCACCAGGCCGGAGAACCCTAATACAAGATAGCTGAATAGCTGCCAGCGCAACGCTTCCGGCAGCCACACATGCACGATGCAAAACATTGCACACGCATACAGCGCCATCAACAGCAGTTGGCCGCGAATATCCCGCCACAAACTCCCCAAGCCCTCGGCCTTGACCAGCACCAATGCCTGAAGAGTCACGCACGCTGCTGCAAAACCCACCAGCAACGCACTCAGTAATCCATCGATCTCATCGATCAGCAACGGAGCCAGACCAATAAGGCCCAGCGCCGGCAGCACACCAATGTGCAGCAACCACAGGCCACCCACCCAAAGCATCTGGGCAAGCTGCCAAAGCATGGCGCCCGCACGAAGCGGGCGCCGCCTTTCAGACGTGGCGAACTTCAACAATCTCGTACTCGATCACGCCACCGGGTGTTTTTACAGCCACCACATCACCCTCTTCCTTGGCAATCAAGGCGCGGGCCAGCGGCGAACCGACGGAGATTTTTCCGAGCTTAAAGTCAGCTTCGTCTTCGCCAACGATATGGTAAGTCACGCGATCATCAGTCTCCACATTGGCGATTTCGACGGTGGTACCGAAGATCACTTTGCCAGTGTGAGGAATGCTCGTAACGTCGATGACGACCTGATTCTGGATCCGACCCTCAATGTCACGAATCCGCGCCTCAACCATCCCCTGCTGCTCGCGAGCCGCGTGGTATTCAGCGTTTTCCTTCAAGTCACCCAGCTCGCGGGCCGTACCGATGTCCTGGCTCAGCTTCGGACGTACGACCTTGGTCAGATGAGCGTGCTCCTCTTCCAGGGCCTTTGCGCCCTGGACGGTCATTGGGTATTTGATCATGCCTTCAATCCTGCGTGTAGATCCTGCAAGCGGCGCACGGTTTTTTCCGGACCGAACTTGAGCGCTTCACAGATAGCTTCGCCAGCAGCAATGGTGGTGGTGCAGTAGATCTTGTGCTGCAAGGCATTACGACGAATGGAGTAGGAGTCCGCGATCGACTGACGACCTTCGGTGGTATTGATGATCAGCGTGACTTCGTCATTCTTGATCATGTCGACCACGTGCGGACGGCCTTCCGTCACCTTGTTTACGCGACGCACTTTCAGGCCCGCCGCTTCGATCAGCTTGGCAGTACCGGCAGTAGCCACGACTTCAAAGCCCAAGTTGATCAGATCACGGGCAACACCTGCAACCAGTGGCTTGTCGTCATCACGCACACTGATAAACGCAGTACCGCCGGTCGGCAGCACTTCGCTGGCACCCATCTGAGCCTTGGCGAACGCTTCACCGAAGGTATCGCCCACGCCCATCACTTCACCGGTGGACTTCATCTCTGGGCCCAGGATCGGGTCCACACCAGGGAATTTGGCGAATGGAAACACCGCCTCTTTCACGCTGTAGAAGTTCGGAATGATTTCCTTGGTGAAGCCGATTTCCTTCAGGGTCTTACCGGCCATTACACGGGCAGCGATCATCGCCAGGGACACACCGATGCACTTGGACACGAAAGGTACGGTACGCGAAGCACGTGGGTTGACTTCGATGACGTAGATGTCTTCGCCTTGCAGCGCCAACTGAACGTTCATCAAGCCGACCACGCCCAATTCCAGGGCCATTTTCTTGACCTGCTCGCGCATCTCGTCCTGGATGTGCAGCGGCAACGAGTACGGCGGCAGCGAGCACGCGGAGTCACCGGAGTGAACGCCCGCCTGTTCGATGTGCTGCATGATCGCGCCGATCACTACATCAGTGCCGTCGCAAACCGCATCCACGTCCATTTCAATGGCGCAGTTGAGGAAGTGATCCAGCAGCACAGGGCTGTCATTGGACACTTTCACTGCATCGCGCAGGTAACGCTTGAGTTCTTCTTCTTCGTAGACGATTTCCATCGCCCGGCCGCCCAGCACGTAGGACGGACGCACCACCAGCGGGTAGCCGATCTTGCTGGCTGCGCGAATAGCTTCGTCTTCGCTGCGCACGGTAGCGTTTGGCGGCTGACGCAGGTTCAGGCGCTCAACCATTTGCTGGAAACGCTCACGGTCTTCAGCACGGTCGATAGCGTCCGGGCTGGTGCCGATGATTGGCACACCGGCAGCTTCCAGAGCGCGTGCCAATTTCAGCGGGGTTTGGCCGCCGTACTGGACGATCACGCCTTTTGGCTTCTCGACGCGACAGATTTCCAGCACGTCTTCCAGCGTAACCGGCTCGAAGTACAAGCGGTCGGAAGTGTCGTAGTCAGTGGAAACGGTTTCTGGGTTGCAGTTGACCATGATGGTCTCGTACCCGTCTTCGCGCAGGGCGAGAGCGGCGTGTACGCAGCAGTAGTCGAACTCGATGCCCTGGCCGATACGGTTTGGACCGCCACCCAGGATGATGATCTTGTCGCGACCCGACGGTGCGGCCTCGCACTCCTCCTCGTAGGTGGAGTACAGGTACGCGGTGTCGGTGGCGAACTCTGCAGCGCAGGTGTCAACGCGCTTATAGACCGGAAAGATATCCAGCTTGTGGCGATGCGTACGCAGGTTCTTCTCGGTCACGCCCAGCAGCTTGGCCAGACGCTGGTCGGAGAAGCCTTTGCGCTTGAGGCGGAACATCAGGTCGCGGTCGATAGAGGAAAGACCGAGGGTCTTGACCCTCTCTTCTTCCTTGATCAGATCTTCGATCTGTACCAGGAACCACGGATCGATCATGTTCATGCCGAAGATATCTTCGACGGTCATGCCGGCGCGGAAAGCATCGGCCACGTACCAGATACGCTCAGCGCCCGGAACGGTCAGCTCGCGTTTGAGCACGCTCATGCTTTCCGGGTTGCTCAGGTCGAGCTTCTCGTCCAGACCGCAAACGCCCACTTCCAGGCCACGCAGGGCTTTCTGCAGGGATTCCTGGAAGGTCCGGCCGATGGCCATGACTTCACCGACCGACTTCATCTGAGTGGTCAGGCGGGCATCGGCTTTCGGGAATTTCTCGAAAGCGAAGCGTGGCAGCTTGGTGACGACGTAGTCGATCGACGGCTCGAAGGACGCCGGCGTAGCGCCGCCAGTGATTTCGTTCTGCAATTCGTCCAGGGTGTAACCGATTGCCAGCTTGGCTGCGATGCGCGCAATCGGGAAGCCGGTAGCTTTCGATGCCAGCGCCGAAGAACGCGATACACGCGGGTTCATCTCGATCACGACCATGCGGCCTGTGTCCGGGCAGATGCCGAACTGAACGTTGGAACCGCCGGTTTCAACGCCGATCTCACGCAGTACCGCCAACGAGGCGTTACGCATGATCTGGTATTCCTTGTCCGTCAGGGTCTGTGCCGGAGCAACGGTGATCGAGTCGCCGGTGTGCACGCCCATCGGGTCAAAGTTTTCGATGGAGCAGACGATGATGCAGTTGTCCTTTTTGTCGCGGACAACTTCCATCTCGTACTCTTTCCAGCCGATCAGGGATTCGTCGATCAACAGCTCTTTGGTCGGCGACAGGTCCAGACCACGCGCGCAAATCTCTTCGAACTCTTCACGGTTGTAAGCAATACCGCCACCCGTGCCGCCCATGGTGAAGGACGGACGGATGATGCACGGGAAGCCCAGCTTTTCGAGAACCGCGTTGGCCTCTTCCATGCTGTGGGCGATACCGGAACGCGGGCAATCAAGGCCGATGGACTTCATGGCCTTGTCGAAACGCGAGCGGTCTTCAGCCTTGTCGATGGTGTCGGCATTGGCGCCGATCATCTCTACGCCGAACTTTTCCAGAACGCCTTCGCGCTCCAGGTCCAGCGCGCAGTTCAGTGCGGTCTGGCCACCCATGGTTGGCAGCAGGGCGTCCGGACGCTCTTTTTCGATGATCTTGGCAACGGTCTGCCACTTGATCGGCTCGATGTAGGTGGCGTCGGCCATGTCCGGGTCGGTCATGATGGTGGCCGGGTTGGAGTTCACCAGGATGACGCGGTAGCCCTCTTCGCGCAGGGCTTTACAGGCCTGGGCGCCGGAGTAGTCGAATTCGCAGGCCTGGCCGATCACGATCGGGCCAGCGCCGAGAATCAGGATGCTTTTTATGTCTGTACGTTTTGGCATGGGTTTGTCACTCAAATCCGCAGGTCAGTCGGCAAGCCGTCTTGAACAATCTTTGAAGAGCCTGCAGGGGCCACCGGGATTCGGGGCCGCCCGCAGGCCGCTCAGTCAGCGTCGCTTGGCCATCTCATTGATGAAACGGTCGAACAGCGGCGCTACGTCGTTCGGGCCCGGGCTCGCTTCAGGGTGGCCCTGGAAGCTGAACGCGCTCTTGTCGGTGCGTTCGATGCCTTGCAGGGAGCCGTCGAACAGCGACTTGTGAATTGCGCGGACGTTGCCCGGCAAGCTCGCTTCATCCACCGCAAAACCGTGGTTCTGGCTGGTGATCATCACGACGCCAGTGTCCAGGTCTTGCACTGGGTGGTTGGCACCGTGATGGCCGTGACCCATTTTCAGGGTCTTGGCGCCGGAAGCCAGTGCCAATAGTTGGTGGCCCAGGCAGATACCGAACACCGGAATCTCGGTTTCCAGTACTTCCTTGATGGCCTGGATGGCGTAGTCGCAAGGCTCCGGATCACCTGGACCGTTGGACAGGAACACACCGTCCGGCTGCAAGGCCAGCACATCGCTAGCAGGGGTTTGCGCAGGCACCACAGTCACGCGGCAACCGCGCTCAACCAGCATGCGCAGGATGTTGTACTTCACACCGTAGTCGTACGCGACCACATGGTAAGGCAACTCGCTGGCTTCGATGGTCGCGTGGCTGTCGGTCTTCAAGTCCCAGACAGTGGAGCGCCATTCGTACTTCTCTTTGACGCTGACGACCTTCGCCAGGTCCATGCCCTTCAAGCCAGGGAAGCCTTGCGCTGCGGCAATCGCCGCGTCTTCGGAAATATTGTCACCGACCATGATGCAGCCGTTCTGCGAGCCTTTTTCACGCAGGATGCGTGTGAGGCGGCGCGTATCGATACCGGCGATTGCCACAACATTGTTGGCTTTCAGGTAATCGGACAGCGACATCGTGTTACGCCAGTTGCTCGCAACCAGTGGCAGGTCACGAATCACCAGACCGGCCGACCAGACACGATCAGACTCGACGTCTTCCGGTGTAGTACCGGTATTGCCGATGTGTGGATAGGTCAGGGTAACGATCTGTTGGGCGTAGGAAGGATCGGTAAGGATTTCCTGATAGCCGGTCATGGCAGTGTTAAACACTACCTCTCCAACGGTTTGACCGTCGGCTCCAATGGCTTCGCCGCGAAAAATGCTGCCATCAGCAAGGGCGAGTATGGCTGGCTTAGTCAAGAAGACCTCCCGTAAATAAAGCCTGAAAGGGCGATCGCAGGTTGTAAAAAAGCGGAGTGACGTATGGACACGTCACCCCGCTTCTTCACTGAATTATTCTGCGCGCTTTTAGTGGACACACTAAAGCTGTAGCTTACAGAAAAAGGCTTTTTGGGTCCACCGCTAATGAGCCTTAAAGGCAGGAGAATGCGACAGGACGTCGCTTAGCGGGTAAAAACGGGGCCTTAGGATAATCCTGAGGCCCCGTTTTAGCTACTGATTAGTGCAGTTCCAGCACATCGCGCATGTCATACAGACCCGCATCACGACCTTCCAACCAGAGCGCAGCGCGCACCGCACCCTTGGCGAACGTCATGCGACTGGAAGCTTTGTGCGTGATTTCCAGGCGCTCGCCTTCAGTAGCGAAGAGCACGGTGTGATCACCTACGACATCACCACCACGAACGGTCGCAAAACCAATAGTGTCACGGGCGCGCGCACCGGTATGGCCTTCGCGACCGTAAACCGCCACCTTGGACAGGTCGCGTCCCAGCGCATCAGCAATAGCCTCGCCCATGCGCAGCGCGGTACCCGACGGCGCATCGATCTTGTGACGGTGATGCGTTTCGATAATCTCGATATCCGCTTCATCACCCAGCACGCGCGCGGCCAGATCCAGCAACTTGAGCGACAGGTTCACGCCGACACTGAAGTTGGCAGCAAAGACGACAGGGATATCCTTGCCCGCCTCCACCAGCAACTGCTTCTGCTCGGCAGTCAAACCCGTAGTACCGATCACCATCGCCTTGCCCGCCTTTCGGCAGAAGGCGAGATTTTTCAGCATCACTTCCGGCAACGTGAAGTCGATCAGCACGTCGAATTCATCCGCCACCTGCTCTAGGTTGCCGGACAACGACACACCGATACGACCCAGTGAAGCCAACTCACCCGCATCCGCACCAATCAATGTGCTGCCAGGACGAACAATCGCCGCAGTCAGGCCGGAGGCTGGAGAACGCTGCTGCACCGCTTCGACCAGCGTCTTGCCCATGCGCCCGGCAGCGCCCATCACGGCTATACGTCGCATATTCACTTCCTTACAGATCGCCGAAGAAGCGCTTCACACCATCGAAAAAGCCCGTGGTTTTCGGCGAGTGAGAGTCATCGCCTTCCAACGAACTGCGGAACTCTTCAAGCAGTTCACGCTGACGGCGACCCAGGTTGACCGGAGTTTCCACCGCCACACGGCACATCAGGTCGCCAGCACCGCCACCGCGCACTGGCGCTACGCCCTTGCCACGAATGCGGAATTGCTTACCCGTCTGCGTCCCCTCAGGGATCTTCAGCTTGACTCGACCATCAAGGGTCGGAATCTCCAACTCACCGCCCAAGGCAGCATCGACAAAACTGATCGGCACTTCGCAGAACAGGTGCTTGCCGTCACGCTGGAAGATCGAGTGCTCGCGCACATTGATCACCACGTACAGATCACCCGTTGGACCGCCCTGAGTACCCGCCTCGCCCTCGCCAGACAGGCGAATGCGATCACCGGTATCCACGCCCGCCGGCACTTTCACCGAAAGGGTCTTGTACTCTTCGACACGGCCTTCGCCGTGGCAGGAGTCGCACGGATCGGAAATGATCTTGCCCTGGCCATGGCAACGCGGGCAGGTCTGCTGCACCGAGAAGAAACCCTGCTGCATACGGACCTGGCCAATACCGCCGCACGTCGGGCAAGTAATCGGCGAGGAGCCTTTCTTGGCACCCGAACCATCACACGGCTTGCAGTTGACCAGCGTCGGCACGCGAATGTTGACGCTTGTGCCGCGAACAGCTTCTTCCAGGTTCAGCTCCAGCGTGTAGCGCAAGTCGCTGCCACGCTGGGCGCCACCGCGCTGACCACCCCGACCACCGCCAAAGAAGTCACTGAATACGTCACCGAAAATATCGGAGAAGTTCTGACCGCCAAAACCGGCACCGCCGCCGCCCATGCTTGGGTCGACACCAGCATGGCCATACTGGTCGTAGGCCGCACGCTTATTGGGATCAGACAGACATTCGTAGGCCTCGTTGGCCTCTTTGAACATTTCTTCGGATTCTTTGCTATCCGGATTACGGTCCGGGTGGTGCTTCATCGCCAGGCGACGGTAAGCCTTTTTCAGGTCCGCCTCGCTGGAGCCGCGCTCCACACCCAACACTTCGTAATAGTCACGCTTTGCCATAAGTCTTTGCACTCTTAAGGACGTTCAGCCAGACCCTCCTGAGCCTGACTAAACTCGTTGAGCCCCAATACAGGCCCGGACCCAACTCACGTCAATTCAACGATCCTGGTCATTACTACCTTTTAGCCAGGGACCCGGCCAAAAACGCGGTATTTAATGCTCGGAAAGCAGGAGCATCCCCGATCACACCGCCAGCATCCGAGCGTTGTCGCATGCTGTAAAAATTCACATACCCCAGACACGCCAACGCGGGAGCAAGCTCCCGCGCGGCGACATCCTACCAGTCACCGCTTGATAGCGGTCAACCGGGCGACCAACTTACTTAGTCTCTTTGACTTCTTCGAACTCGGCATCGACAGCGTCGTCGTGCTTGGCTTCAGGCTCTGCCTGTTGCGCAGCACCTTCAGCTGGCTGGCCTTGCTCGGCATACATCTTCTGGGCAACCGGTGCGGAGACTTTGGACAGCTCCTCAATCTTGGCGTCGATAGCAGCCTTGTCGTCGCCTTTAACAGCGGCTTCCAGGGCAACCACGGCGGCTTCGATTGCAGTTTTCTCTTCAGCGGTCACTTTCTCGCCGGCATCGGCGATCATTTTACGTGTCGAGTGCACCAGTGCATCACCCTGGTTACGGGCGCCGGCCAGTTCTGCGAACTTGGCATCTGCATCAGCGTTGGCTTCAGCATCACGAATCATCTGTTGAATTTCTTCATCAGACAGGCCGGAGTTGGCCTTGATGGTGATCTTCTGCTCTTTGCCGGTAGCCTTGTCTTTCGCGCCGACGTGCAGGATGCCGTTGGCGTCGATGTCGAAAGTCACTTCAATTTGCGGCACGCCACGAGGTGCTGGTGGAATCTCAGCCAGGTCGAACTTGCCCAGGGACTTGTTCTGGGCAGCTTGCTTACGCTCACCTTGCAGCACGTGAATGGTCACAGCGCCTTGATTGTCATCGGCAGTCGAGAACACCTGGGATTTCTTGGTAGGAATCGTGGTGTTTTTCTCGATCAGCGCGGTCATCACGCCACCCATGGTTTCGATACCCAGGGTCAGCGGACTGACGTCCAGCAGCAACACGTCTTTCACGTCACCAGCCAATACCGCACCCTGGATGGCAGCACCCATGGCGACTGCTTCGTCCGGGTTCACGTCTTTACGCGCTTCTTTGCCGAAGAACTCGGTAACCAGCTTCTGAACCAGCGGCATACGGGTCTGACCGCCTACCAGGATCACGTCGTTGATTGCACCAACGTCGATACCGGAGTCTTTCAGCGCAATGCGGCAAGGCTCGATGGTGCGTTGAACCAGATCTTCGACCAGCGCTTCCAATTTGGCGCGAGAAATCTTCACGTTCAAGTGCTTAGGACCGGTAGCGTCTGCAGTGATGTAAGGCAGGTTGACGTCGGTCGACTGAGCGGAAGACAGCTCGATCTTGGCTTTTTCAGCAGCTTCTTTCAGGCGCTGCATTGCCAGCGGGTCACCCTTGAGATTCATGCCGCTTTCTTTCTTGAATTCGTCAACGAGGTAGTCGATCAGACGAATGTCAAAGTCTTCACCGCCCAGGAAAGTGTCGCCGTTAGTAGCCAACACTTCGAACTGGTGCTCGCCGTCAACTTCGGCAATTTCGATCACGGAAACGTCAAAGGTACCGCCACCCAGGTCATAAACGATCACAGTGTGGTCGCCTTTGGCCTTGTCCATACCGTAAGCCAGAGCGGCTGCAGTTGGCTCGTTGATGATACGTTTTACGTCCAGGCCAGCGATGCGGCCGGCGTCTTTGGTCGCCTGGCGCTGGCTGTCGTTGAAGTAGGCTGGAACGGTGATTACCGCTTCAGTCACTGCTTCGCCCAAGTAGTCTTCGGCGGTTTTCTTCATCTTTTTCAAGATTTCAGCCGAAATTTGTGGCGGCGACATTTTCTGGCCGTTCACTTCAACCCAGGCGTCACCGTTGTCAGCCTTGGCGATTTTGTACGGAACCATCTTGATGTCTTTCTGTACGACTTCTTCGTCGAACTTACGACCGATCAGGCGCTTTACCGCGTACAAAGTGTTGTGCGGGTTGGTGACAGCCTGACGCTTGGCCGACTGACCAACGAGGATTTCACCGTCATTGGCGTAAGCAATGATCGACGGCGTGGTACGCGCGCCTTCGGCGTTCTCGATTACTTTTGCAACGCCGTTTTCCAGCACGGAGACGCAGGAGTTGGTGGTCCCCAGGTCAATACCGATAATTTTGCCCATGATTTACTCTCCCGAAACTTGAATTTGGTTGCCGCAGCAGTGGTGGCTAACTGCGGTAGCACTTAAACGCTTGACTTATAAATGGGGGCCTTGCGGCGAATTTCAAGCCTGCTCATCAATAGAAGGTGCAACAGGTGCAGGAGCCTTGCTCACCACTACCATTGCCGGACGCAGCAGGCGACCGTTGAGCTGGTAACCCTTCTGGAACACCTTCAACACACTGTTGGGTTCCAGGTCATGGCTTTCCTGCATGGCCATTGCCTGGTGATGCTCAGCGTTGAACGGTTCACCGCCTTGCGGATCGATGGCTTCGAGCTGATAACGCTTCAGGGTGTCCTGGAACATTTTCAGGGTGAGCTCGATCCCTTCGCGCATCGGGCGGATGTTTTCGTCATCCGGGTTGGACAATTCAAGGCCACGCTCCAGGCTGTCGATGATCGGCAGCAAGTCATTGGCGAATTTTTCAAGCGCGAATTTGTGAGCTTTCTCTACATCCTGCTCGGCACGGCGGCGGACGTTCTGCAGATCGGCGGCAACACGCAAAGACTGATCCTGCGCTGCGGCCAATTGCTCTTCGAGCACTTGCACACGGGTCGCCAGTTCATCACCGACAGCCGAATTGGCGTCTGGAGTTTGCGTATCCTGCGTCTGTTCGTCAGCCATAGATTTCTCCTTTCAAAATCATGCGCGAACTCAACTCGCGCTTCTGTTCCGGTATATGGGGCCACAATTTCCAGCTTCAAGGGCGCAAGCGTTACCAAAAGTCTTTCGCCTGCTGCAGATCAATTCCCGCACCACCATTCTTCTTTGCACTAAAAAACCTCATCGACCGAGCAAATCGAGCTAAGCATCAGGATTGTCAGCCCCAAACAAAACACTGTATAAATAACCAGACCTAAAGCCTGGGAGCGGCCGTCATGCTCGTGCACCTGTCCGTACATAACTACGCCATCGTTGAACATCTGGATCTCGAACTGGATCGCGGGATGAGCGTAATCACAGGCGAAACCGGCGCCGGCAAGTCGATCATGCTCGACGCCCTGGGCCTGACCCTGGGCGACCGCGCCGACAGTGGCGTGGTGCGTCCCGGTGCCGACAAGGCCGACATCCTGGCCACCTTCGACCTGGCGGACATCCCAGAAGCCGAAGCCTGGCTGGCCGAGCGTGACCTCAACAATGACGGCCCCTGCATTCTGCGCCGAGTCATCACCGCCGAAGGCCGCTCACGCGGCTATATCAACGGAACACCGTGCCCCCTTGGCGACCTGAAAGCCCTCGGTGAATTGCTGATCGACATCCATAGCCAGCATGAACACCAGTCCCTGCTGAAAACCGACACCCACCGCCGCCTGCTCGACGAATACGCCGGCGCCACAGACCTTGCCCGGCAGGTGCAACTGGCTGCCCAGCGCTGGCGGCAGACCCGCCAGGAGCTGGAACGCCTATCCAACTCCGGCGACGAGCAACGTGCTCGCCACCAACTGCTCAGTTATCAGCTTGAAGAACTCGAAAGCCTGGGCCTTGGCGAGACCGAGCTGGAACAACTGGAGCAGGAGCACAAAAACCTCACCAACGCCGAAACCCTGCTGGGTATCTGCCGTCAAGTGGTAGAGCAATGCAGCGAGAGCGATTCCGGAAACGTGCTCAACGCGCTCACGGCCAGCCTCAACCGGCTGTCCAGCGTTAACAATGCTTCAGGCTCGCTGAGTGAGGCCACCACCCTATTGACCAGTGCACAAATCCAGGTCGAAGAAGCCGTCGGTGAACTCAACCGCTTCCTGGATCACTTCGATGCCGACCCGGCGCGCCTGCAGGAAATAGAAGAACGCCTCGATACCATCTATACCCTGGCGCGCAAACATCGAATCCAGCCCACCGAAGTGGCAACCATGCAGCAAAAGCTGCTGGATGAAATCGAAACCCTGAACGCGAATGACGAATCCATTGAGCGACTAGGCGAAGAACTCGGCTCTTTTGCCCGTCACTATCAGGAGAAGGCCCGCGAACTGAGCGATCTACGCCAGCAAGCCGCCAGCAGCTTGGCCCACGCCGTTGAACAGGAAATTCAGCGCCTGGGCATGCCGGGAGGACGCTTCACCATCGAGCTGCGCGCCAACTCCAATAATGAATTGCAACCTCACGGCCTGGAGCAGGTTGAACTACTGGTCAGCGCCAACCCTGGGCAACCGCTCAAGGCTCTGGCAAAAGTCGCGTCCGGTGGTGAGCTTTCGCGCATCAGCCTGGCGATCCAGGTGATTACTGCGCAGACGTCACGGGTGCCTACGCTGGTGTTCGATGAAGTGGACGTAGGCATTGGAGGTCCGACTGCGGAAATTGTTGGTCAGTTGTTGCGTCGCCTGGGAGATCGAGGCCAGGTACTGACGGTCACCCACTTGCCACAAGTGGCCGCACAGGGCCATCAACACTTATTTGTGCACAAGGTGCGTGGCAATGATGCAACACACACTGCGGTATCCAAGCTGAACAAGTCGGAGCGCGTGGAAGAAGTAGCCCGAATGCTCGGCGGGATCGATCTGACCAAGGAGTCTTTGGCGCACGCGAAGAAAATGGTTGTCGCCACCAAGGCTTGAGCCGAACTTTTCTTGATATAGAAAGCACGAAGGCGACCCTAGGGTCGCCTTCGATCGTTTCGCAGAGCCATTCTGCGTCGTTTTTACTTTTTCTTACGGATGTACAACACAAGGTTATGGTCGACCAAGTCGAAGCCATGCTCCTCAGCAATCTTATGCTGAAGCGCTTCGATTTCCGGGCTGGTGAACTCGATAACCTCATTGGTATCCAGGTCGACCATGTGATCGTGATGACCACCGTCAGCCAATTCGAACACTGCATGACCGCCGTCGAAATTATGACGAACCACCAGCCCTGCGGCTTCAAACTGGGTCAGTACACGGTAAACCGTGGCCAGGCCGACGTCCTCGTTAGACTCCATCAGCGCCTTGTAAACATCCTCGGCACTCATGTGACGCTGCTCAGCAGAATCGAGCATTTGTAGAATCTTGACTCGTGGCAGAGTCACTTTAAGACCGGCTTTGCGTAGTTCGCTATTTTCAACCATGGTTAGCTTTCTCGCGGATGCTGCTTCGCAGCTTCTCTTAATACGGGTATGATCGGCGTTTACGTTGTCCCAGCCAAGATAGTGGAAGTCGCCCACCGATGCAAAACACCAAGCTCTTGCTAACCAGTTTCACCTTTGTGGGACTGCTCGCACTCGCCGGTTGTTCATTCCCCGGGGTTTACAAAATCGACATCCAGCAGGGCAATGTCGTCACGCAGGACATGATAGACCAGTTACGTCCGGGAATGACCCGACGGCAAGTACGGTTTATTATGGGCAACCCCCTGCTGACTGACACTTTCCATGCCGGTCGCTGGGATTATCTCTACAGCCTGCAGCCTGGCGGCGGTGAACGCCAACAGGAACGCGTCAGCGTCATTTTTAATGGCAATGACCAGCTTGTCAGCCTGTCCGGTGACTTCATGCCCGGCGTAAGCCGCGATGAAGCCCTGCTCGGCAAAGACAACGGCACCAACGTGACTGCGCCTGCGCAGGAGAGCGAGAAGCCGAAGTCCGAAGTACCGGCCAAGCCAGGCTCGCTGCTCGACAAGATCCAGAAAGACGTCGATGGCGTGGAAACCGTTCCGGTCCCGACACCTCAGCCGCTGGACACCAGCCCGCAGTAACAGTGCGGCGCCTGCAAAAAAGCCCGGCATGCCGGGCTTTTTGTTGCCTGATGTTTAACAAGCTTATGAATTCTGCTGCCTGGTCATCGCCGCCTTGGCCGCCCGCAATCTACGCACCTCTTTAGGATCAACCAGCAAGGGGCGATAGATCTCAATACGATCACCTGACTGCACAACGCGCGCTTCAGCATCCGCGACAACTTTCCCGAATACCCCCAAAGGGCAATCAGCCAGATCCAGATCAGGAAACAGCATTGTAATTGCGGACGCCTGCACCGCCGCTCGCAGACTTGTGCCGGACGCCACCGTCAACGCCAGCAAAACCTGGCGATCTGCAGCGGCATACACCACCTCAATCTCAACCATGCAGTTGCTTGGCCCGCTGACAGAACGCATCTACCAGTGTGTTGGCCGCCTGGTTGAACAAGGGCCCCAATGTAGCCCGCACAAGCGGGCCAGCGTAATCAAACGACAAGTCGAGGCTGATCTTGCAGGCCTTGTCGGTCAGCGCCTTGAATACCCAGACACCGTGCAACTGGGTAAAAGGCCCCTCCTGCAGATTCATTTCAATGGACTTGCCCGGCACCAGCACATTACGCGTGACAAAGTGCTGGCCCAGCCCACCTTTCGCCACCCCGACGCTGGCGACCATGTGTTCATCAGTGCTTTCCAGCACCTCAGCCTTAGAACACCAAGGCAAGAATTCCGGGTAACGCGCCACGTCGTTGACCAGGTCATAGAGCGCCTGAGCCGGATAGGGCAGCAGGGCCGAACGTTGAATATGCGTCGTCATGTGTGCGTTATTTCCACAGCTGAGCGGCAAACATCGCGAAAGAACAGCCCAATCCGCGAGAGAAAAAAACCAAAGAACTGCCCGCATTGTCCGGGATTCGACCAACACGCTCAAGCACGCAGCTTGACCGTAGCCGACACGCTCGCAACTCCCTATAATGCCGCCCCTATGGCTAAACAAAAGAAACACCCCACAGGGACCATCGCGCAAAATAAAAAGGCGCGACACGATTACTTCATCGAACATCGGTTCGAGGCTGGTCTGGTCCTGGCCGGCTGGGAAGTAAAGAGTCTGCGCGCCAGCAAGTTGCAACTGGTCGACAGCTACGTATTGCTCAAGGATGGCGAGGCATGGCTGCTGGGCAGTCATATCACCCCGCTGACTACCGCGAGCACCCACGTAATTGCCGACCCGGTGCGCACGCGCAAACTATTGCTCAATGCGCGCGAACTGGAAAAGCTCGCCGCCGCCGTACAGCAGAAAGGCTACGCCTGTATCTGCCTGTCCTGGTACTGGAGCAAGCACCTGGTCAAGTGCGAGATCGCACTGGGCAAGGGCAAGAAGGAATACGACAAGCGTGATACCGAGCGCGAACGCGACTCCAATCGCGAACTGCATCGCGCCGTGCGCAACAAAGGCAAGGAAGAGTAGTCCTTGCAGTGATGTAGCCTCGGAATAAGTCCGTCGGCTACATCCCTTTTCGCCGCTCCGCACGCGCCACGCGCTGAACCTCCTGACGCACCTCCGCCAGTACCTCCTGCACGTACTCTAGATGTCGCGTCGAGACGTCTCGCGCCTGCTCGGCCCGCCCCTCAATAATTGCCTGGTACAACTCCCGATGCTGACTGATCAGCATGTCTCGGGTCTCTGTACGCTGCTGATACATACCACCAATGTTGGTCACCACGTTACGCTTGAGCAGGTCGAACAAGCCGCGAATGGTGTGCAGCAACACTGCGTTATGACTGGCCTCCGCAATGGCCAGGTGGAACCTCGCATCCGCAGCCCCCTCCTCCACTCGGCTCACTTCATCAACGCGGGTATAGCAATCCTGCAACGCTTCGAATGCAGCGGTCAGCCGCTCACGGTCGACCTCGGTTGCACGCAACGCGGCGTAATAAGCACAGGACGCTTCGAGGGTCTGGCGAAATTCCAGCAGATCACGCTGCGCCTCGGGATTGTTTTCCAACAGGTGCAACAGCGGATCACTGAACGTCGAACCCAGTGACTCGGCAACATAATTGCCTCCGCCCTGGCGACTCACCAACAACCCCTTGGCGGCCAGTTTCTGAATGGCCTCACGCAGCGACGGACGCGACACGCCAAACTGCTCAGCCAAAGCGCGCTCAGCCGGCAAACGCTCACCCGACTTCAGCGTGCCCTCAAGGATCATCCCCTCAAGCTGCTCGACAATATCGTCAGACAAACGGCGCTGACGCACCTGATCAAACCCCATAACTCACTCTCCACCATCCCGACCACTCGCCGGGCCCTCTATTCTGGCCTATCACCGCCCTTCCAGCACCTATCAGAACAGCCTCGATTCATCCGATCAGATGGTCTCGCCCTCCAACCTACGACCAAAGTTTCGTGAGCGGCAAATTGACACATCCCCCTGAAGGCTTTTAACCTAGCCTCCAGCGATTGTAAATTGGTAATACCAATTATCCAAGTCGACTTAGATGTGCCTGACCAACAACAATTAGGGGCCACCCCATATGCAAACCTGGCAACAGCTTTACAGCCCGCTCGGCAGCCTCGGCCTGTCCGCATTGGCCGCCGTTATTCCCATCGTATTTTTCTTCCTGGCCCTGGCCGTGTTTCGCCTCAAAGGCCACGTGGCCGGCAGCATTACCCTTGCACTGTCCATATTGGTGGCGATCTTTGCCTTCCAGATGCCAGTGGACATGGCGCTGGCCGCAGCCGGCTACGGCTTTGCCTACGGTCTTTGGCCTATCGCCTGGATCATCGTTGCAGCGGTGTTTCTGTACAAACTCACAGTCAAGAGCGGCCAGTTCGAGATCATCCGCAGCTCGGTGCTGTCGATCACTGACGACCAACGTCTTCAGGTATTGCTGATCGGCTTCTGCTTTGGCGCGTTCCTGGAAGGCGCTGCCGGTTTCGGCGCTCCCGTAGCAATTACCGCTGCGTTGCTGGTAGGCCTGGGCTTCAACCCGCTGTACGCCGCCGGCTTGTGCCTGATTGCCAACACCGCGCCGGTCGCCTTTGGCGCCCTGGGCATTCCGATCATCGTTGCCGGGCAGGTGACTGGAATCGATGCCTTCAAGATCGGCGCCATGACCGGCCGCCAGTTGCCGCTGCTGTCGCTGTTCGTGCCGTTCTGGCTGGTGTTCATGATGGATGGCCTGCGCGGCGTTCGTGAAACCTGGCCGGCTGCGCTGGTCGCGGGCTTGAGCTTCGCCATCACCCAATACTTCACGTCCAACTTCATCGGCCCGGAACTGCCGGACATCACCTCGGCCCTGGCCAGCCTGATTTCCCTGACCCTGTTCCTGAAAGTCTGGCAACCCAAGCGCACCGCCGGCGCGCAGATAGCGGGCGCCACCTCCGGCGTAGCCATTACCGCCAGTGCCGGCGGCTTCGGGTTGCCACGCAGCACCGTCGCCTCGCCTTACAGCCTGGGTCAGATATTCAAGGCCTGGTCGCCGTTCCTGATCCTCACGGTACTGGTCACTATCTGGACGCTCAAGCCGTTCAAGGCGATGTTCGCCGCCGGCGGCTCGATGTACAGCTGGGTATTCAACTTCGCGATCCCGCACCTGGATCAACTGGTGGTCAAGGTCGCCCCCATCGTGACCAACCCGACTGCCATTCCAGCGGTATTCAAGCTGGACCCTATTTCAGCAACCGGCACCGCGATTTTCTTTTCCGCACTGATCTCGATGCTGGTGCTGAAAATAAACATAAATATTGGTCTTACCACTTTAAAAGAAACGTTCTACGAACTGCGCTGGCCAATCCTGTCCATCGGCATGGTGCTGGCATTCGCCTTTGTCACCAACTACTCCGGCATGTCGTCGACCATGGCGCTGGTGTTGGCCGGCACCGGTGCAGCCTTCCCGTTCTTCTCGCCGTTCCTCGGCTGGCTGGGGGTTTTCCTGACAGGTTCCGACACGTCGTCCAATGCCCTGTTCAGCTCATTGCAAGCCACTACGGCGCACCAGATCGGCGTCAATGACACGCTGCTGGTAGCCGCCAACACCAGCGGTGGCGTCACCGGCAAGATGATCTCGCCGCAATCGATCGCAGTGGCCTGCGCCGCTACCGGCCTGGTGGGCAAGGAGTCCGACCTGTTCCGCTTTACCCTTAAGCACAGCCTGTTCTTCGCCACGATCGTCGGGCTGATCACACTGGCTCAGGCCTACTGGTTTACCGGCATGCTGGTGCACTAAGACCTACACGTAATAGGGTAAGAACCGACGCCGGATGACGATTCCGGCGTCAGCCATTTCTGGAGGATCAATGAGCCTGCCTGCTGCTTTCCTTGCTGACGTCGCACAACTGATCCCAAAAGATCGGCGTTTCGACGACCCGCTTTCCACCCTCGCATTCGGCACCGACGCCAGTTTTTACCGATTGATCCCACAACTGGTGATCCGCGTGGAGTCGGAAGACGAGGTGGTAGCACTCCTGCAACTGGCCCAGCGCGAGCGCGTGCCGGTGACCTTCCGCGCGGCCGGCACCAGCTTGTCCGGGCAAGCGATAAGCGATTCGGTACTGATCGTGCTGGGGGACAATTGGAACGGCCGCGAGATTCGCGGGCAAGGCACTCAGATTCGCCTGCAACCCGGCGTGATCGGCGCCCAGGCCAACGCCTGGCTAGCGCCGTTCGGGCGCAAGATCGGCCCCGACCCGGCGTCGATCAATGCCTGCAAGATCGGCGGAATCGTCGCCAACAATGCCAGCGGCATGTGCTGCGGCACCGCACAAAATACCTATCACACCTTGGCCGGGATTCGTCTCGTGCTGGCCGACGGCAGCTGCCTGGACACCGAAGATGCGGCCAGCGTCAGGGTTTTTCGTGAGCATCACAGTGCGCTGCTTGAACGCTTGGCGACACTAGGTCGCGAGACACGCGCAAATGTCGAACTCGCCGCAAAAATTCGCCACAAATACCGTCTGAAAAACACCACTGGGCTGTCACTCAATGCCTTGGTGGACTTCGATGAACCCCTGGATATCCTCAGCCATCTGCTGGTCGGTTCCGAGGGCACGCTGGGCTTTATCAGCGCAGTGACCTACGACACCGTGATCGATCATCCGAACAAAGCGTCGGCCTTGATTGTGTTCCCCGATGTCGAGACGTGCTGCAACGCGGTAACCGTGCTGAAAACCCAGCCGGTCTCAGCCGTAGAGTTGCTGGATCGACGCAGCATGCGCTCGGTGCAGAGCAAACCGGGCATGCCCGCCTTCGTACAGCACCTGTCGGAAAATGCCTGTGCGCTGCTCATCGAGTCCCGCGCGGCATCGCCCTCTTTACTGCACGAGCAACTGGCGCTGATCATGGCCTCCCTGGCCGCTTTCCCCGTAGAGAAACAAGTCGACTTCACTGAAGACCCTGTAGAAAACGCCCGCCTGTGGGCAATCCGCAAGGACACCTTTCCCGCCGTCGGCGCTGTGCGCAAAACCGGCACTACGGTGATCATCGAAGACGTGACGTTTCCTGTCGAGCAACTGGCCACTGGCGTGAACCGCCTGATCGAACTGTTCGACAAACACCACTACGACGAAGCCATCCTTTTCGGACACGCCCTGGAAGGCAATCTGCACTTTGTATTCACCCAAGGCTTCAACAGCGCGGAAGAGGTCACACGCTATCAAGCGTTCATGGATGACGTCGCGCAACTGGTGGCCGTGGAGTTCGGCGGCTCGCTGAAAGCCGAGCACGGTACCGGCCGCAATATGGCGCCATTCGTCGAGTTGGAATGGGGCAGCGATGCCTACCAACTGATGTGGCAGCTCAAGCGCCTGCTCGACCCCAACGGCATTCTCAACCCGGACGTGGTGCTCAGCAACGACCCGCAGATCCACCTCAAGCACCTTAAGCCACTGCCTGCGGCCGACGAGCTTGTGGATAAATGCATCGAGTGTGGCTTTTGCGAGCCGGTATGCCCTTCTAAAGGCCTGACATTGAGCCCGCGCCAGCGCATCGTGATCTGGCGCGACATACAGGCGAAAAAACGCACCGGCGTCGACACCACCGAACTGGAAGCCGCCTACCACTATCAAGGCATCGACACCTGCGCCGCCACTGGGTTATGTGCCCAGCGCTGCCCCGTGGGAATCAATACCGGCGAGCTGGTGAAAAAGCTTCGCAGCCGTGACGCCGACCGTACGAAAACCGCCGAATGGCTCGCCACCCATTTCGCCACGGCATTGCAAGGTGCGCGCTTTACCCTGCATGTCGCCAATGGTGCACGCATGCTGCTCGGCGCACCCCGCCTGGCGAAGCTGTCTGCCTGCGTGACCAAACTGTCCAAGGGGCAAATTCCGCAGTGGAGCAACGCCATGCCACAGCCGGAAAAAGCCATTCGGTTCAGCCCAACTGTGACGGATGAGCGGCCTCGGGTGGTCTACCTGGCCGCCTGCGTCTCACGTGCAATGGGCCCGGCGGCCGGTGATAAAGAGCAAATGTCGCTGTACGACAAAACCCGTGGCCTGCTGGAAAAAGCTGGTTACCAGGTCGTCTTTCCCGACAATCAGGACAGCCTGTGCTGTGGCCAGCCCTTCGCCTCCAAAGGCTACGCCGAACAAGCAGAGCACAAGCGCCAGGAGTTGATCGGCGCCCTGCTCCACGCCAGCCGTGGTGGCCTTGACCCGATCTATTGCGACACCAGCCCATGCACCCTGCGCCTGGTGCAAGACCTGGGCGAAACCCGCCTGGACCTCTACGACCCCGTCCGTTTTATCCGCACACACCTGATGGACCGCCTGGATTTCCTGCCCCAGGAAGCACCGATCGCCGTACACGTGACCTGCAGCACCCAACACCTGGGAGAAAGCCAGGCGCTGATCGACCTTGCCCGCCGCTGCGCCAAAACGGTGGTGATCCCGGAAGGCATCCACTGCTGCGGTTTTGCCGGCGACAAGGGCTTTACCACGCCAGAACTCAATGCCCACTCACTGCGGTCCCTCAAGGAGGCCGTGCAACATTGCAGTGAAGGCATCTCCACCAGCCGAACCTGCGAAATCGGCTTGAGCCAGCATGGGGGCATTGATTATCACGGGCTGGTGTACCTCGTAGACCGCGTCACCCAGGCCCGAGCCCACTAATCCTGAAAAAAAACAGAACCCCTGCGCGCCAATGCAGTCACTTGAATAGGCCTCAACGAACGAGGCCAATCAGTGATGTCGCTGGCAGCCCTTCAACGCCAGCAGCGTCGAGCCCTTTGCGCAAGGAGATACCCTATGAAGCGTTCCGCTCTTGCTGGCTTGTTCATTACCGCTGCGATGCTGGCGTCCCCGGTCTTCGCGGCCGGCAGTGACAAAGACTTGTGCCAGATCAACCTGGATAAACTCAACAACGCCAAAGCGACGCTCGCCACCGACACCACCGGCAAAAGTGGCGAAATCGACACGGTCGTCTCCCAGGCCATGGCATTTCACGCGTCTGGCGATGATAAGCAGTGCATCGAAGTCACCAACAAAGCCCTGCAAGACCTGCAAAACAGCAACAAAGGCGGCAAGTAAGCAATAGGGCCAACCTTCGGGTTGGCCTTCGGTGACCGTTTGGCGTACACTGCACAGGCTTGTCACTCACTTAGAAACAACGAGTTACAAGCACGGGGCCGTTTAGGATTCGACGCCGGTCGCGAAACTTTAGGTGCATGCCGAGTTGGTAACAGAACTCGTAAATCCACTGTTGCAACTACTTATAGTTGCCAATGACGAAAACTACGGCCAGGAATTCGCTATCGCTGCGTAAGCAGCCTTAGACCTGAGCTTCTGGTACCTTCGGGTCCAGCAATCACCAGGGGATGTCTGTAAACCCAAAGTGATTGTCATATAGAACAGAATCGCCGTGCAGTACGTTGTGGACGAAGCGGCTAAAACTTACACAACTCGCCCAAAGCACCCTGCCCTTCGGGTCGCTGAGGGTTAACTTAATAGAAACGGCTACGCATGTAGTACCGACAGCGGAGTACTGGCGGACGGGGGTTCAAATCCCCCCGGCTCCACCATTTCATCATCTAAAGACGTCCACGGACGTCTTTTTTTGTGCCTGAAATCCAGTAAATACGGGGCTTTCAGCGCCATCAACGTCCACAGACGTCCAAGAGCAGCCACGCTTTGTGGCATTCCAAATGGCATTCCAAGCCCAACAGTGCTAATTTTTGGAATGCCAACACCATTCTGGAATGCCAATGTGCGCACAAGCTACTCGCCTCTCTGAGCTCAAAATCAAATCTGCCAAGCCTTCTGAAAAGGACTACGTCTTGTTTGACGGCGGCGGACTTCAAATGCGAGTGAGAAGTAATGGCTCAAAGCTATGGAACTTCAACTATCGACACCCCGTGACGAAGAAGCGAATCAACATGGGCCTCGGTACCTTCCCTGAAGTCTCGCTAGCGCTGGCACGAAAAGGCTCCCTTGCAGCTCGGGAAATACTTGCCCAAGGCCTCGATCCCAAAGAACAACGGGATGCAGTGCTGCAAGCAAAGCAAGCTGAAACCGAGCACACATTCCAGAATGTCGCGACGTCCTGGTATGAACTGAAGAAGGATGCGGTGACACCAGCTTATGCCGAGGACATCTGGCGTTCGTTGACGCTGCACGTTTTTCCAGACTTGGCCACCACACAGATTTCAGCAATCAGCGCACCACAAGTCATCAACCTTCTTCGACCACTCGAAACCAAAGGTAGCCTTGAAACCGTTAAACGGCTGTCACAGCGACTCAATGAGATCATGACTTACGGGGTCAACTCAGGACTGATACACGCGAACCCACTCAGCGGGATTCGCTCCGTCTTCAAGAAGCCGAAAAAGAAAAACATGGCGGCACTTGCTCCAGATGAGCTGAAAGAGCTCATGGTGGCAATTGCTAATGCCAGCATAAAAAGAACTACGCGCTGTCTGATTGAATGGCAGCTCAATACCATGACTCGCCCAGCGGAGGCTGCAACCACGCGCTGGGTCGACATCGACTTCGAGAAGAAGATCTGGACGATTCCTGCTGAGCGCATGAAGAAACGCCGCGTACATATCGTGCCGCTCACAGATCAAGCATTGGGACTGCTGGAGGCAATCAAACCCTACAGCGGACACCGAGAGTATGTATTTCCTGCAGACCGGGACCCTCGGACACATTGCAACAGCCAGACCGCCAACATGGCGCTAAAGCGCATGGGCTTCGAAGGTCGGTTGGTGAGCCATGGCATGCGATCAATGGCCAGCACTACTCTCAACGAACACGGCTGGGATCCTGAGTTGATTGAGGTAGCGCTTGCACACGTCGATAAAGACGAGGTCCGCAGCGCCTATAACCGAGCGGACTACATCGAGCGCAGGCGTCCAATGATGAAGTGGTGGAGCGAACACATCCAAGAAGCAGCTACCGGCAATCTTTCGATCTCGGCCATCCAGAGCAACCGAGACACGAAGGTCGTCTCAATACGCTAACGAAGTAGCTTCAACAGGTGATAAGTAATCACCAGACCATGACCGTCGTCTCCTGGATTGTGCATCGGGCTTGCTCCCCCACCTCTCAGGGTGCCAAGCAGCCGACTCAAGCGATACAGCCATCTAAAGACACTGTTCATCGAATAGAACTTGCAGCACATAGCCGTACGAAAAAGAGTAACGTCTATGTCTGCAAACTGCGTTCAACTAGCCTGCGAAGACATGCTTGATCAAAAAGGCTTCCAGCCCGTCTTCCAAGACACGCACAATGCCGCCATTCGGTGTAGCCCAAACCAGAAGTTTTCGTGCCTGGTTGTCGTACAGGTAGTATTGACCATCACCAATCTCCAGCAGTGGCACAGTATTTTTCGGGTAGGTCGGGTCACGGCCCAGGTCCGAGAATGCGGCAAAGACATTCAGGTAATAGTCGTCAGGCACGCCTAGGCCATAAGTTTCGTAGGCGTCAAAGACAATGACTCCAAAAGCCGACAGGTAGCGCTTGTATTCGTCAGACAGTGCGAATCCCAGTTTCTCCTCAAGATTCTGGATGCTGGCGGTATCTACTGGCCGGGTGTTGGCCTGATGGAGATCAACGAGTTGTTCAAGTTTTTTCATAAGATTCGCCCTCAGCGCTGATTCTCAATCTGTTCGGCTCGCGCCTTCCAGTAGTCTTTTCGCTCTTTATCGAAGTCCTCGCGATTGATCTCGGACTCCTTCTGTTTGTTGTGCAGCACGTTATCGTTTCCGTTGCCACGGTGCTCAGCGCTGGTCAATTCTGCCAATGGCGAGTCCTGTTTCTGGCCGATGTGATGTAACTCGATCGGCTTTCCGTTGGCATCCAGCGGAGCCCTTCCCGACTTCATCCGGTCCAGGTTGGTGGTACCCATATAATCTTTTTGATCGTAATCGATGTCGGTACGAATCAGTGCATCCTTGCCATTGACCTCGGCCGGTTCCAGATTCGCGCCTTCATAGATTTTCGCTTCGGCTTCACTACCGATAGCATCCAGAACCTCTTTTGGAACGCCCAGCAGTTCAAGCCGCTCACGGGTTTCCGGCGACATTTGCGGTAGCTCCAGGCGGGTTTCCTGGGTGAGCACGATAGGTCGATCAAGCTCGACAACGATCAGGCAGCGGTCCGGCATTTCGCGCGCCAGTAACGCCAGGTTGGACGGAACCTCGGTTTTTCCAGCAAAGAAATTTTCAAAGTTCACAGAACGCTCCCTGTTTCGAGGCGCGCACGCCATGCAGAATAAATATCGATATGGCTCTCGTGCTGGAGGCTGTAATCCTTCATCAAGCATTGCTGGGTCGCCAGGGCCAGCTCAGTGCTCAAGGCTGTCGCTCGCTCGTGGAGCAGCTGGTCCAGTTGATTGCTGAGTTGCCCGTAATCGGTCGCCGTTTGAATGATCTGCTGAACCTGCTGCCGGCAACCGAGCACATCGACCACCAATTGTGCGGCGTAGGCAAATGCCTCGGGCTTGCACAGCGCCGACGGCTTCTCTTCTTTGTGGGCATTGAGCGCCTCGAACAGCGCAATTTTGCTGCGAGCCAGCAACGGCAATTCACACAAGCCATTTTCCAGCAACGCTAAATCCAAGGCGACTGGCGTGCGGATACGGTTGCTCAGCAGCAGATTGAGTACCTGCAGGTTGAAATCCTGGCTACGCACGGCGCGCTTGTCATTGGCGGTATACACATAAGGGGTTTCATACCCGGCGAATTTCTTCACCTGACACAGCACCGGCTCCAGCCAGTCATTTTGATAAACGATGGCGACGCCTTTGGGTAACTTGGCGATTTCTTCAAGCTGGTCATCACGCAACGCCACCGACTTGCCGATTAAACGACGGTCCATTTCATCCGGCAGGCGCATGATTATTTTGGTGTTGGTGTTGCGAATCGCGGCGATATCCACCGCATGGGGCGACTGGTCGGCAATGATGAAACCTTCACCATAGGTGCGCATTTCGGCGATGGCATTGGTCAGCATCTCCACTGACTTGCCGACCACATTTGCCCCTTCAGCACCGCCTTCGGACGGGCTGCGCTTGAGGATGTTGTGCGCTTCCTCAAGGACTGTGACGTGGCGCAGCAGCTGGTTCATGCCACCACAGGCCATTCGGTGCTCACTCAGGCGCATCACCAGGATCCCCATGATCAGGGCCTTGGTCTCGGACGAGCCGACGCGGCTCAGGTCCACGATTGCGCTCTGATCAAACAGCACTGCGCTGTCGATTTCGTTAGCGGTAAAAATCTGCCCATTCAAGCCATTGGTCAGGGATTTGATCCGCGTGGACAGCGAACCGATGTAGTTACCTTTGAGCTCCTGGGAGTACGCGGAGGCCTCGATCACGCTTTGCAGGGTACTGAGCAGGTCACTGAACGTCGGAAACAATGCATCGCTGTAACGGTTGATCGACGCGTCCAAGTCCCAACCACATTGCTGATACGCCTGCAGGATTGCCTCTTTGAGTACGGCAGGCATTGCGGCATACATCGGCCAGCAAACGTTGAAGATTTCCACGAGCCGATCAACGTGCTCCAGCACATGAATGGCCAACGGGAAGCGGAACGGGTTGATGCGC
This sequence comes from Pseudomonas sp. SR18, assembly GCF_023701505.1. Taxonomy (NCBI): domain Bacteria; kingdom Pseudomonadati; phylum Pseudomonadota; class Gammaproteobacteria; order Pseudomonadales; family Pseudomonadaceae; genus Pseudomonas; species Pseudomonas sp. SR18. The sequence goes on from NZ_JAMQAU010000004.1 coordinate 80,253, forward strand.
AACAATTCAAAGTGGGCCGGATGCGTGCCGAATACATTGACGTCATCGCGATGACCAAAGACGTGTTTGTACTCGCCCTTGGCCGGCTCAATCACCAGGAATGGCACGCCGGCGGCGCTAATTTGGCTGAGCATTTCATACAGCGTGTTGCTTTTACCGGCACCGGTCGAACCACTGACAAACACATGGCTGGCCAATCGATCGAGGCTCAACTCGATCTTTTGCGGCAGGTTTTCCCACAAGTGGCGGATGTTGCCCAAGGTCAGTGTCTTACCCTTGCCTGGCTCACTGCTGTGACCATCCAGGCGCTGCACCTTGCGGCCGAACGCCTGGGTTTCCAGCACGGCCACCGTGGAGGTGGAGCGTCGGGGCAGGCTCAATTGGATCGCCATTTCCTTACCAGACACCAGCGTGGCGGGCGTGAGGTAACTGATCGGGACCTTTTTCGAAAACCCCGGCTTCAATTGCGGATGGCTGAACGCGGTGAGCCAGTCCAGCACAGCGGACTTGTTGGCAGATTTCCAGGTGGTCAGGGCGAAGTCTTCATGGCTGGACTTGCTGCCGCGTACCAGCCCAAGAAAGATACTCGCCAACGATTCGGACGACGCAGTGCTGTCACCGATGAAATACGCCGCCGAATTCCAGCCGCCGTATGTCTTGGCTTCGTCGATACGCTCGAGGTGGTGATCGATTTTGCTGAGCAACTGCTCGATGGTCTTGTCCACGGTCTCAATCGAAATCTGCCGATTAGAGCCCAGGGTTTTGTTCAACGAATGAGTGTCGGTGGTGCTGGTGGTGTGTGTGGTCGAGGTGGTCTTCGACGCGGCCTCACTGAAGGACGTGCCGTGGCTTTCATTGCGACCTGTGGACGTCGACTGACTGGTGCCGGTGGTGCGTTGTTCGTTGAGCAGCGCTGCAGCGGCCGAGCCGATCTGACTACCGAGCATCGCGCCGAATGGCCCCAATGTCGCACCACCCACCATACCGAGCACATTGGCACCGATAGCGACCGTTTTCGAGGTCAGGGTCTGCGCACTAAACGATTCGCTGGTACCGGTGGTGTCAGTGGTAGATGTACCCAGCGTTGTCGAAGTACCCTTGGTCTCGGTCAGCCCAAGGCTGTGCCCAAGGGAGTCACTTAAGCCCTGGCTGATGCTCAGCCCAACGGAATCGCTGTCCTGCTCGCCGAACGATAATTGTTGCTTGAGCAAGGGCGAAAGGTGTGTGGCCACTTGCTCATAACCGGCACGAATTAGGTCAAGGTTTTGTGACGAAACCGGCTCAGCAAGGATTATCGCATGATACACACGGCGCTCAGCCGCATCGATAAAGCGCTCGAGCCCTTGCATGAAGTGCTCGCGGTTCTCCGTCGACAACGCAGGAACACCTGTGACCGCCGTGATACTCGCCGAAGGGTTAGCCTTTTCGGCCTGGACCGCCCCCAGCAAGACGTCAGCCTCTTGTTGCTGCAGCGGCACTAATGAGCTGCCCGAGAAGTGTCCCTTGAAAGTCTCCCGCAGCAACTCGCCGGAACTGTGCCCGAGAGTTTTGCCGGGCTCCCCCCGGGTACCGATATATAGGTCGGTTTCAATACCGTTAGAACGCAATATCAAGAAAACCGAGTAACCCGCAGCACCCAGTGCGGTGTAAGCGGCCGTCGTGCTTTCAAGCACGGATTGTTTGTTGTCTTGGACGATGCGCTCGACGCGGAAAATCCGCGCATCACTGGCCGCATTGAACCGCAGCCCCTTCTCCGCGAAGGCATGGACCGGATAACGTTCCAGTTCCGACAGGTAACTGCGATTGATCAGTGCGCGCCCTGCCTCAAGGGTCAGGCCAGCGTTTTCACGTATGTCCTGCAGTGCGGTTCGGGTCAGTATAGAAGTTGTCATACGCTCACCGAACCAATGCCACAAGGAACACGACCACCGCGGCAATCGCACCGCCAATTAGCAGTGCGGTCCTGAAGGCGGGGTTGCGATCCGGTGCGGTGTCGGGAATAGCCTGGCGGGAGCTGCGAGGTGATGCTTGAGCCACCGCAGGAGCGGAATATGCACCGGTAGTTTGTTTTGGCGCTGCCGCCTTAGTCGAAGCAAAGCCCTCGACAGCACTATTGCGCAACAGATCGCGAACTTCGATCAAATGCACAAATCGCTGTTCTGAAAAGTTAGTTTTCAGGTATGTAACCTGGAGGTCGTAGTAATCCTCGGTCCATTGTTTCTGATCTGCAACAGGTTCGCGCGCAAAAGCCCCCTCTGCGTAGGTCTCGAAAATTCCGGGGACTTTGCCTTTGATCCACACAAGTGCAGCATGCAAATCGGCGCCATCCAGACGACGATCATTGAGTTCCAGATGCAACGCCGTTCGGATCGTCAGCAAGTCGCCTTCGTCGACAAACTGCTTGAGGTTGCTGGAAGGCTGGTAGTCAAGGGAGGCATTGTTCATCGGTGTTTTTCTCGCTGGTGAAACGGAATCTGTGGGTGTGAACCCCTTTTCGTTTCTTTGACGAAACACATCGCGAACCTGAATTAAATGTTCCAGCCGCTCCGCGGAGAAATTGCGGGCGGCGAAAAACTTTTGCCGGCTGAAATAGTCCGGGGTCCAACTCACCGGATCCACATCGATAGCGCGAGTGATGCGATCCACCTCGTGAGCGTCCATCACTCCTGGGCGCTGTCGCGCTGCATCCACCATCTGTTGCAACAGTTCAGTGCCGACCTGTGTGTCATCGAGCGCCGCCAAGAACTGCTCACGGACTTTTCCAATCATTGCGGTGTTAGTCGTCATAGAAGCTCCGAGGTCAAACCGCTAGGGTTTCGTCGAGTTTTTCTTTGAATTGGTTGATCCACGCTTGCAACTCACGAGCCTCTTCAAGGGCTTGTTTACGAACGTCGCGATCGGTCATTTTTTCTTTGAGCGAGTCGATCAATTCATTGAACTTGGTTTCGAACTCACGCCCCATGAAGGCCATGAACTGATCAATCAGGACGGTCTTGCCATTGTCGATTTCTGTGCGAGCGGCCACGACCAGTCGAGCAAACTCAGTATTTATACGGGTGCTGCGGGGATTCCAGAGCTTGGCCAGGTCAACCGACTTCTCTTCGCCATATTTGTAAACCGTACGGGTAGAGCCCCATGAAAAAGGGTTGTACCAACTGCTGTCGCTGACTTCGTAACGGTCAATCACAACCCGCTTGGTTTGCACCTCATCACTCTTGATGGTGAGATTGAAGGAGATATCACCCGCGGCTTTTTGAAGGCTGTCCAAAATCGGCAACTTCAAATGCTGGCAGTCCTTGAACAGATCCACGATATAACGCTGATACTCCGCCTGGAGATCATCACGGATGACTTGTTGGCTCGTGATAAATACGGCCTCGTAGGCATTGATGAGTTTCCGGTACTGGAACTGGAGTTCCTCTTCAACCTCCTTGACCCGCATTTCAGCGATCCGCGGCTCAACCTCCCCGATAAACCGCTCACTGACCGACCGGAGATACTTACCCGAAGCATTTTCCAAGGTCGCGAGTTCATCTTCGGTGGCCCGTGGCAACACCTTGCCTTCACGCGCTATTTTGTCCTTGTAGGCCTGCGTATCGAACCCCTGCTCCTGCCGAAGCTCCAGCGCCAGGATCTCTTCATTGATATGCGCCAGCGTCTTTTCGTCCTGATCCAGTTGCTCGATCAGTTGGGTTTCGTTAAGTCCGACTGCAATGGCCTTGATCATCGCGTCATAGGCGCGCTTGACCCGATGTGGAAAATTGTACTTGTCGATGTACTCGTCAATCATCGCCTCCACCGCCGGCAATCCGCTGCTCAGCACGATCTCGGGAAGTTTCTTTTCTTGCAGGCTACGTTTGACCCGCTCGGTAATCGGCATGTATTGCAGCAGGTTCATGCTCGGCTCTTCGCCAAACATGTCCATCATGGAGTTCAACTCACCGCGTTCCTTGCGTGAGTGCAAGTGCTGAGGCTTGCGCAGCAGCCGCGTCAGGTTGGCCGATACCGGGTAGATCAGCGGATTGAAAATACCGTTTTCAACCAGGTAGTTTTTGACGCGGGCCAGCACGGATGGCAGGTCCTCGCCTTTCTCAGGGTCGAACACATCCATCTTGTTGATGACAAAAATGAACCGATCCTTGCTCTGCTTTCCGCCCTTGCGCATGGTTTCGGCGACCAGCCCCAATAGGTTTTTGTCGTCGTTGGTGCCCAATTGGCTGGCATTGAGCACATACAGAATCAGCGGGTTGCGCTGAGAGTCCTGAATGAAACTCATCGTTTTGAGCTGATGCTTTGCATCCTGGCTGTTGTTCGGGCCCGGCGTGTCGGTCAATACCAGGCGTACGCTGTCACGGTCTTGAATCGCGTGAATTTTGCCTTCGATATCGATGCGCATCGTATCGGGCAGGTTGTTCCATGCCTGGAGCACTTCCAGGCTTACGTTGTCGCTGTTTTCCGCAACGCGGTGATCATTCGTCACGCGCTGGGCTGCGAAGCGTTGACCCATTAATGCATTGTCGGTGATCCGCGCAATGGTTGCGGTAGTGGCTTCGTTGGCCGCCGGTAACAGGTCCTGGCCAAGCATGGCGTTGATCAGCGTCGACTTGCCCGAGGACATAGTCGCCACCACATACACGTCAAAATCCTTATTGAACGCTTCTTCAAAGGACTGGCTGACATCGGCATTCTCGCGAATGAAATGCTCAAATTCAGGATGGAGCTTGGCCTCCTCCATCAGCTCACGAATACGGGTCAGGCGCTCTTCGGCCGGGTCCGCTTCGATAAACTGCAGGGTGACCTGCATGCCTTTGCCCATCGCCACTTTTGCGGCGTCAACCACGTCCAGATAATCCGACTCGACGCCTCTGAAAGTGACCTCAAAGTTATTGTCACCATTGAACAACTGGCTCAACTCATCAAACAGCTTCTCAATCCACACTTGCAACCGCGATTCTTTATAGCTCGACAGCTTGCAGCCTTCGGCCGGCGGTTGGCCACTGATCAGGAACTGAGTCTCGACGATGAAAGGGTTATGGATAATTTCAATAGTATTCATGGTTGCTCATCTAATCGGCGCTGATGATGGATAAGGGCTTCAACGGTTTTAAGCCCACTGATGGTGACCAGTTGCTGCAATCGGTTTTTATCGTAGGCTCGGGTATCGAATTCCTTGGCCTGCAGTTTGCGTTCGAGGTTATAGAGCGCCTTGCCGACGCGACGCTTGATCAGGTCTGGTGCGACTGTGGCATTGAGCAAAGCGCACTTGTTGACATCCAGGTCATCGAGCACTTGGCGCAACTTAGAGCGCTGCGCACGCGTGAGTGTTTCGGCACTCAGGGCCTTGCGCGCGTACAGCGCTGCACTGGCCATTGTCGGAATGATGATCGGCTGTTCAAAACCGATATCGCGCAAATAACGCTGAGCGTTGTGCACATAGCCCTCAATGCTTTCGCCCTTCTCCGGATCGAGCAAATCCACTTTGTTGAGGATGAAATAGATAGGCTGGGCAGGCTTGGCGGCGAGTTCTTCGCGCAACTGTTCGAGTAGCAACCGATCGTCACGAGTCCCCAGTTGACTAGCGTTGAGCACGTAGCAAAGCGCCTTAAACGACACGTTGCGGATTGCCTCCAGCGTCAACCGGGCATGGTTTTCATCCTGGCTGTTATTTGGCCCTGGCGTGTCGTGAAGCACCAAACCGGGTGCCGGGCGCGGCACCACGTTGAAGGTTCCCGCCAGGCTGATGCGCTTGACCTCGACATTGGCGTTCCAGTCCTGCAGCAGCGCTACTGACGGCGAAGGCTGGGAGGCCAATTCGGTGTCGTTGTAGCAATAGCAGGCACCACTGAATCGCCGCGCGCCCTGACGATGCTCTATACGGGTCACACAGGCAGTGGTGGCCTCATTGGCGGTATGCAGCAGTTCCTGGCCAATCAATGCGTTGATAAACGACGTTTTGCCTGCGCTCATTGTGGCCAACACCAATACATCGAAGGTGGCGTTGCCAGCAGACACCGAGCTTCCGACTTTTCGGGATTTGAGGGGCGTAACGGTTGAGCGCGTCATCAGTTTCTGTCCCTTTCGCCCGGCGCCTTGAGCACCTGACAAGCGTTAATCCATTGGCAATCAAACGGCCGCAGTCTTCCATGGCCATGCGACAGTTCATGTCGCGTGGTCAACTGATGTGTAGAGGTTTTGCATACCGTGCAACCTGGCCCCTATCTCATCGACCCACACCTGTGGCCCATGCACGCGGATGTTGTCGTTCAGGCCAAAGATCCACCACAGCGTTTCACGATCCAGCGGCACCTGGGCGCGTAAACGCTTCCAGGTATGCGAGGGGATATCGCTCAAGGTCTGCTCATGACTCAGCGGAGTCTCTCCAAGCAGGAAAGCAATCTGCGGATGAACATCCGCGATCAGCTCTACCTCTATGCCGGTTTGACGATGGCTGAATATGCCGGTCGCGATGTAATCGTCCACATCAAAGGCCGCATGCAAAACGGACGGCTCATCGAGTACACGAACATGCTGAATACGGTGCAGGGCAAACTGGCGCAAGTCGCCGTAGCCATCTACGGAAGCCAGCAAGTAGCTGATGGCATGCCGCGATACCAGGCCTGCCGGATGAAGGCGAAACTGTTTGAGTTCGCCCTTGCTCCGACTCTGATAAGTCACTTGCAGTTGCCGGCGCTCCAGCAAAACGGTAGACACTTGCCCCCAGACGTCGGGATCGATCGCAGCAGGCAGCAAGGTTCTCCCATTGGGAATCGCCCGAACTCGTCGCGCCCAATCGGCCAATCCGTTGTGGCCCAGATCACCCAGGAAGTTACGTGCGCGTCGAAATTGTGGACCGAGCTGGTCCAGAACAGTCTGCGGCAACAAAGTAGTCAGATGGCTCTCCGACAGATACAAGGCCAGTGCGGTGGAGGCATCCATATCCTCCAATCTGAGCGGCGCATCCCGCGTGAAGCTCCAACGAAACGGGATCTCGCTCTCGTCGCATTGCAACGAAAAAGGCGTCGACAACCGGTTCAAATCACGCTGAACCGAGCGAAGTGTTACGGAAAACCCTCTATCGCGAAGCTTTTCAAGCAGGGTCGGAGCTGCAATTCGCTGCGGTTCTGTGGGGATCAGGCGCAGTAATGCGAATAGCCTGAGCAGCGTATCCTTCGCTTGGGACATGATGACTACCTTGTTCTGCGGGTCAACTGATAGCCAGGAGGCTGCCGTCAATTTGGCGTCGATGCTACTGATTAAAGTAGCGTTTTGCCATCAATTGTAATCGACATAAGGCATAAGCCTTTCGGCAGTGGTGTGCGGAACTTGAGGTTCTACCCTTAATTCAGGAGGGAGAAGACTGGCGCGCGTTCCTTTCGCGCTTCAGTTCGCTGTACTCGCGATACAGTTCATAGCTTTTCTTTAGCACCACACAAAGTCCTATGACGGCAAACAGGTTTTTCATAATCGTAACCTCCTAGGTCTTTTTGACCATTTACCGGGGCAGAGCGACAAAAGGTGTCGCGACTTTAAACGTCAATCGTTGAGGCTTAGGAATTGTTCCAGGCGGGTTCTGAGGATCTCATGTCGATTGGCCTCCAGCCCCTCCAACGAAGGGGTATGACACTCAGGACAAAGGATGAACGCAGCTGGGCCGAGCGATGCCAAATCGTTGTGAGGCAGAACCGTTTTTCTCCAAGAACAGTGAGCACAGACAAGGGTGAACGGGCGCGGGGAAATTGGCATAGCGATGTCCTACGGCTGTCGAATGGCGCTAGCTTGACTGGTAGGTACGACAATGTGTGTCGCCTCGCTTAGCAGACACAACTCATCATAATTGCGGTCCAATACAGGCGGCTGGATGCGTTCGCTGCCATAGCGACCAAAACACGCGCCCAAAGGCGTATTGATTCGATTCAAAAAAATCTCAACTCTACATAACAGCAATGACACCACTACCAGGAGGGTTCATCCCATGTCATTGCAGTGTCCTCGCTGTCACTCCCCAAAAGTTGCTTCTTTCCATCACGCTATGAAAGTCGGCGCGGCCATCGGCACAGTAGGTGGTGCCGCGCGTGGCGTCAGCGCAGCTCTAGCAGGTGGTCAGGCTGGTGCGCTAATCGGCGCTATTGCCGGGCCCGTCGGCATAACTCTCGGCTCAGTGTCAGGTGCCATCCTCGGCGGACTGGCCGGCGGTGTCGGCGGCTGCGCTCTCGGCGCCCAACTGGGTGAGTCGCTTGATCGCCACGTCCTAGCCCACAACGTCTGCTTGCTCTGCGGTCACCGCTTTAACCTTCCGGCCTGATCTGGCAGGACCACACCTTTTCTATCCATATCGTCCGGACGGTGCTGCGCTGGGCGCGGCGCTTTATGCCGGCCTGCACCCAAAGGAATCTCAACCATGGCCCATCTCGTCGAAACTATGGCCTACGCTGGCGCTGCACCGTGGCATGGCCTAGGTAATCAACTCACCCAGAAACAACCCATCGAAGTCTGGCAACGCGAAGCCGGCATGGACTGGGCGATCCAGGAAAGCCCCGTACTTTTCAAATCAGAGACCGTCGGCCACCTGGGCGCGATCCATTCCTTCTCCGAGCAGAATGTACTCTTCCGTTCGGACACCAAGGCACCGCTGTCGGTGGTCTCCCAGCGCTATCACACCGTGCAGCCTCGGGAAGTGTTGGAGTTTTATCGTGACCTTACCGAGGTTTCCGGCTATGAGCTGGAAACCGCCGGCGTGCTCAAGGGTGGTCGAAAATTCTGGGCGCTGGCGCGTACCGGGCAAGGCGCAGCGCTCAAGGGTAACGATCAGGTCAACGGCTACTTGCTACTGGCTACATCCTGCGACGGCACCCTGGCCACCACAGCAACACCAACCACCGTGCGAGTGGTGTGCAACAACACCCTGACTATCGCCCTGGACGGCAACAGCCGCGCGATCAAGGTGCCGCACAACACCCGCTTCGATCCGAAAGCAGTGAAGAAGCAGCTCGGCATCGCCGTCTCGCAGTGGGATGAGTTTATGTACCGCATGCGGGCCTTGTCTGAGCGTAAGGTGCAGTGGCATGAGGCGTTGGGGTTCTTCATGTCCGTGTTGTGTGAGACGAGTCCAACCGGCGCACTGCCGGAGGTACTGCCCAACGAACGCGCTCTGCGCAAGGTTCAGGAACTGTACGAGGGTCGTGGTCGGGGCAGTCAGCTCGACTCGGCACGTGGCACTGCATGGGGCCTGCTCAATGCAGTGACCGAGTTTGTCGATCACGAGCGCCGCGCCCGCAGCAACGAATACCGCATGGACTCGGCCTGGTTCGGCCAAGGTGCGCAGATCAAGCAACGCGCCCTGGACACCGCTTTGCAACTGGTGACCTAACCGCTTACCTCCTCCACTCCATAACGCCCGATCAGCCTGGTTGCTGATCGGGCGTTTCTATTTCCACAAGGTGAACGCTATGAAAGCTACTTCGTTGAGCCGCGCCAGCAAGCCGCGCCCGGCGCTGCGTTTAATCAGTACCAAGGAACTGCCTCGTGAAGATTGGCTGATGGTGCGTAAACAGGGCATCGGCAGCTCGGATGCTGGCGCTGCAGTAGGCCTAAATCCCTACAAGTCGCAGCTAGAGCTGTGGCTGGAGAAAACAGGTCGCGACACCACGTTGCCTAAGGCCGATCCGCACGATGAGGAAAGCCCGATGTACTGGGGCAATGTGCTGGAGCCGATCGTGGCTTGGCATTACAGCAAGCGCACCAGCAAACGCGTACGGCGCATCAACGCCGTACTGCAGCATCCAAACCCTGAGTTGTCCTGGATGCTGGCCAACATCGACCGAGAGGTAATCGGTGCTGACGATGTGCAGATCCTCGAATGCAAGACAGCCGGCATAAACGGCGCACGCCTCTGGAAAGAAGGCGTGCCCGAGTATGTGCAACTGCAGGTAATGCACCAGCTTGCAGTCACCGGCAAGCAAGCTGCGGATGTCGCTGTATTGCTGGGCGGCCAGACCCTAGAGATCCACCGCATCGAACGGGACGAGCTGATGATTGCCCGCCTGATCGAGCTGGAGCGTAAGTTCTGGCACTACGTCGAGACAGACACACCACCGCCTGCTGATGGTTCAGCCTCGGCTGAAATGGCACTGCGTGCGCTCTATCCGAAGGACAACGGCCAGACCGCTGATTTCAGTGGCCGCGCTGGTTTGGTAGCGGCCTACCTAGAGCTCAAAGCTGTGCGCCAATCCATCAGCGAAAAGGAAACGCGCGAAGCCCAGCTAAAGCAGTTGCTGCAACAGGCCATGGGAGATGCCACCCGCGCGGAGTTCAGCCACGGCTTTATCAGCTGGAAGAAATCCAAAGACAGCAACGTGCTCGATGTTGAACGCATGCTGAAGGACAAACCCTACCTGCGGGTTCGCTACACCAAGCTCAAGGAAGGCAGCAGGCGCTTTCTGGTCGGCTAATCCAATCACGCCTAACCATTTCCTCCCTTTCGCCAGCCCATACAGTTAACGCTGCGTGGCTGGCCTTTTCTCGTTTGTAGGAGAACCACCATGCTCAAAGGTCTGGCTATCACCCCGCCGGTACTCGGGCGAATTTCCATAGGCAAAGTCATCGAGAAGAACGGCAAACGCCTGCCGGAGAAAGATGACCAGTTCACCATCACTTCACAGGTGCAAGGCAAGGACGGCTGGCTGCTGCACCCGTTCAACGATGAGCTGCGCAAAAGCCAGGAGTACAAGCTACGCAGCATCCCGGTACGTCTGCTGTTCAACGAACCTGAACTGAATTTTCGCGCCGACTACACGCTGTTCGACCGGCAATCCGGGCGGCCGCTGTGCGTGGGCAATGGCGAGACCTGCAAGCGTGTCACCCGAGACGGCATGCAATCGTTGCCCTGCCCATCGCCTGATGCCTGCCCGCTGGCCAAAGGCGGTGCCTGCAAACCCTACGGCCGGCTGAATGTACTGATCGGCGATGACGATCCGCTCGGAAGCTTTGTGTTCCGCACCACCGGCTTTAACAGCATCCGCACCTTGGCCGCACGCCTGCATTACTTCCAGGCTATGTCGGGTAACCGACTAGCCTGCCTGCCGCTGGAGCTGCGTCTGCGCGGCAAGTCAACTCGGCAGAGCCATAGCACGCCAATCTTCTACGTCGATCTCACCGTACGCACCGGCATGGATATGGCCGAGGCGCTACTGACTGCCAACGAACTGGACGCACAACGGCAGACTGCTGGCTTCAATCAGATTGCGCTGGATGAGGCAGCACGACGCTGCTTTGGTAACGGTGCGTTCGAGGACAACGAGGAAGACAGTAGCGCCGTGATTGAAGAGTTCTTTTCAGTTGAAGCCAATGCCGATCAACACCCGTCCAAACCTCCACCGCAGCATTCAAGCAAACCAGACCTAGCTGAAAAGCTTGCAACCCAATGCCAGGCGCAATCCGTTACTACCTAAACCGGCCCAAGGAGCAATAGATGAAACTGCATAAGCTAAAAGCCGGAGAAGCCACCGGCACCTACCTGGTAGATGTCAGGACACGCGACCACATCGTGATCGGGAACGAGGATTGCGTGCCGATGGCCGTGCGGGGGCACTTATGAAACCTTTGCTGTTAGAGGTACTCAAGCTTCTCGCTGCTGTGTTCGCCTTTGTCGGAGTCCTGGCTGGTTGCCTAGCGGTGATGCTTATGCTGCTGATGCTGCTACGCGTGCCTGTTGTGCTAGTGGCGATATTGCTTGCGTCCTTTATTTTCATCACCTTGCAGCACCTCAAACAGAAACGAAGCCGTTGAGCTATCAGTCAATGAGCGGGCAGCCTCAAGGCTGCTCACTCATTGAACGCGTTCTTTTTTGGTCATCCAAGCACACAATCTCAAAACTCCAGGCCTAACTTCAGATCATGAGACGACATACCCTTGCCTTAGCAACTCCTCCAAAGGGGGGCGACGCGTTCAGCCGATCCGGCACCTCACCGAGAGCTGAGGATCGGTTGCGGATGAACGCCAAATAACTGTATACACATACAGCTAAAACTCGTAGAGTCTCGAACTGGAGTAATCCACCAGTTCGCGGTAAGCTTGAAATCATGAAGAATACAAACACCAAACCTAACCGAATAGCATCCGTGCACCTCTCCGGACATGAAACGTTTCCTCTTCGCCAAATGTGGCTTAAGAAAGCGTTCGATCAAGCGAGCAATGACGGACTGATTACCAAATCAACCTTCACCGATGAGTCTGCAATCGCAGCCTTCGGTGTTGGTAAAAACATGGTTTCATCGATTCGGCATTGGGCATTGTCATGCGGGATCATGGCCGAAGAAGGCGATGCGTTCCGCGTAAAAAGCCTGGCAATGGAGATACTGCGAAATGGAGGTCTCGACCCCTATGCGGAGAACCCGTCTACAGCATGGCTCGTACATTGGCGCCTCGCCGGGCGGCACCACCGCTCGACCACATGGTATTGGCTCTTCAATCACGTGACAGCTCCAACCTTTACACGCCAAGAACTCGAAGAGCCTTTGGCCCTGTATGCCCGAAGCCTAGATCCCAAGCACCGCCTTTCTTCAGCAACTATTTCGCGTGACTTGGAGACCTGTCTACGTAGCTACGCGCCACGGGCAGCAACCGGTTCTCCAGAGGATTTTGCCGAGCCTTTACTCGGGGAATTGGGGCTGCTGCAAGAAGTACACAAGGGGCAATATGCATTCCGACGCGGCCCCAAGGCTGCACTTCATGATGGTGTCTTCACTTATGCCCTCATGGATTTTTGGCGCAGAACTGCAGACAGCCAAAGTTCGCTAGCTTTCGAGACCATCGCATATGCAGAAGGCTCTCCAGGTCGAGTCTTTAAGCTCGACGAAGAGTCGATAGCCCAGCGCTTGATCTCTTTGGCCGATCTGACCGGAGGCAAGTTAGCGTGGTCCGACTCCGCTGGCCTTCGCCAAGTCCACAAAAAAAACCTCTCTGATGACGATCGACAAGACATGGTTAGGCGCGCATATGACTGAGGTAAGAGAGGCAGTGCTCGCCGACATCGTCCAGATTTCTCACCAGTACCAAAGATCAATCCGTATTGATGCGGACATTGGCCGATCCGACGCACTCGACGGGTATATCTTCCATTCGACCGCAGCGACTGTGGTAGAGGGCATGAGTAGGCAGCTTGCCGCAACCAATCAGCGCAGCTTCACTTGGACAGGCCCCTTCGGCGGCGGAAAATCATCTCTGGCCGTAGCTTTGGCGAGCGCCCTCCATACTGATAAGAGCCTTCGCGCAAAAGCCCGATCTACACTAAATTTGGACTCGAAGCCAAACTTTGACAGTGCCTTTCCAGTTCAAGACGGGTGGCTCGTAATCCCAGTGGTTGGCCGGCGCGGTAGTGTCGTCAAGGAACTGGACTTAGCCCTTCGCAAGGCTCAGGACAAGGGTTTTGAAGGTCGCAACAAACCCAATGCACAGCACGTCATCAATGAACTGATCGCCGAAGCCAAAGACCGCCCGAACGATGGTGTCTTGGTGTTCATTGATGAGATGGGCAAGTTCCTTGAAGCTTCGGCCTTAGGCGTGGGCGACGATGTCTACTTCTTCCAAGAGCTCGCAGAAGCATCTGCCCGCGCTGAAGGCAGACTGGTTGTGATTGGAGTGCTGCATCAATCTTTCGCACAGTACGCCAACCGTCTTGGTATCGACACTCGTGACGACTGGGGCAAGGTTCAAGGCCGTTACCTTGACCTCCCTTTCGTGGCGGCAAGCGACGAGGTTGTCGAGCTTATCGGCCGTGCAATTGATGCAAAGCGGCGACCCGAGTGGATACGGGGGGCCTCTGATTCTATTGCCGATGCCGTCAGGTCACGTCGCCCAGCCGTCGGCAATGATTTCGCTGTTGCTTTAGAACGCTGCTGGCCGCTGCATCCAACCATGGCTGCATTGTTGGGTCCAATATCGAAGCGGCAGTTCGGTCAAAATGAGCGGAGCACCTTTGGCTTCCTATCTTCAGTCGAGCCTTATGGGTTTCGCGCCTACCTACAATCGACTCCGCTGAACCACTCGAACTGGTATCGCCCTAGCGACTATTGGGAATATCTGCGTGCGAACCTAGAGCCTGCCATCCTAGCTTCTGCAGATGGGCACCGCTGGTCCCAAGCTGTAGAAGCTGTGGAGCGCGCTGAGGCCAAATCTGGTGACTTGCTGCAGGTGTCTCTGATTAAAAACATCGCCGTCATCGACCTCTTCCGCACTGGTTCAGGGCTTGCCGCCGACTTACCAGTCTTGTCGACCCTTTTCCACAGCGTGCCACAGGATGAGATCGAGGCCGCACTGAAGAAACTGGCCTCGCTCAAAGTGGCTCTGTTCAAGAGCTATACCGGAGCTTGGTCAGTTTTCGAAGGTAGCGACTTCGATATCGATGCAGCTATTGCCCAAGCTGTAGCGTCATCTCCTGGCATTGACTACGCCAAATTATCCCAGCTTATGGGAATGCACCCAGTGGTCGCCAAGCGGCACTACCACGAAACGGGCTCAATGCGCTGGATGGAAATTTCTCTGCGAAGCATCGAGCAAGCGGAAAAGATTGCAAGTACTTACAAACCCCAGCGGGGAGAGTTCGGCCAGTTCATCCTTGCGCTTCCCGGCCGAGACATGCCTCTTCGTGAGGCTCGAAAGCGAGCTCAGGCCTGTGCTTACGAAGAACCTTGGCCGGTGCTAGTAGGCATCCCGGATAATCATGCCCGCATCGCGGAACTATCGACCGAATTGGTTGCATTAGAGCAGGTAAAGGAACGCCACGAGCTCGGAGGAGACCCTGTCGCCCGCCGCGAAGTATTCGCCCGCTTGGCCGCTACTCGCTCCGACCTTGAGGACCAACTTCAAGCTGCTGCCTCACTGTGCAAATGGCATGATGGTAACGACCAGGTTATTGAGCCTGGTGCAAAGCTATCACCTATTGCTTCAGACCTCGCCGACGACCTCTATGAGCATTGTCCTCGAGTGTGGAGCGAGCTAGTTAATCGCGATAGTGTGTCGAGCAATAGCGTTAAAGCCCGCCGTGATCTGTTACACGCAATGATCAACGCCGAAGGCCAAGAGCGGTTAGGTATTGAAGGCTTCCCTGCCGAGCGCGGCCTTTTCGAAACACTGCTCGTGGCATCACATCTATACCGTAAAGAGGGAGAGGCTTGGCGCGTCTGCGAGCCATGCGAGGCCTCACCCAAAGGCTTTTCCGAGTTCTGGGCGTTCACTCAGCAACTCTTTGCCGATACCAGCGCCCGCGTAAGCGTTAGCACCATCTATGACCATTGGAGCATGCCGCCGTACGGCATGAAGCGGGGCATACTGCCAGTTTTTCTGACAGCATTCTTGTTGGTGCACAAAGCCAACATCGCCGTATACAAGGAAGGCATGTTCATCTCTCGACTCAGCGATGCTGACATCGACGAGTGCCTCCAAGATCCGACCCGCTTTACGCTCCGCTGGATCGCGATTGATGAGGATAAGAGCCGAATTTTAGATGGCATCTCTCATCTCCTCGAGGAAGTTGGGGAAATAGGAGGAGCTGCTGATCCTCTAGAGGCGGCGCGTGGCCTTGTGGCGTTAATTTTTAATTTGCCAGAGTGGTCTCGGCGCACACAGCGGCTGGGTGAAACTGCCAAAGCAATTCGTGACATGCTGCTAAAGGCCAGCGACCCGCACAAAGTTCTGTTCGTCGACTTACCAACGCTGCTGGAGGTAGCCGATGGCAAAGCCTACGTGAATGCTCTGCGCGCGCCCCTGAAAGAAATCGCAACAGCTTATGCAATGATGCTATCCGAAGTAGAAGCCAAGATGCTTAAAGCGCTCGATGCGCCTCTCGACAACTTGGAATCACTCCGTGAAAGAGCACGGGCCGTAGCAGGCGTTTCAGGCAACTTCAGGCTCGATGCATTCTCGACAAGACTGGCGTCTTACGATGGCAGCCGCTCCGTCTTGGAAGGTATTCTGAGCCTAGCCGCCGATAAACCACCACGCGACTGGGTTGACCGCCATATCGACGCTGCGGTGCTCGAACTCGTCCAATTCGCAAGACGTTTCCGCGAGGCTGAGGCCTTCGTCGCTGTCAAAGATCGTCCAGCACAAAGTGAAGCAATCGCAGTTGTCATTGGCGTAGGAGCGGAAACAACGACGATTTCTAGATCCTTTTCTATTTCAGAACGTCACCGTAAAACAGTAGAAGAAAAGGCCAGTGAAATAGCCAAAATGCTGGAGGATCAAGGTCTTGATACTGACATCTTACTTGCCATCTTGGCCAAAGTCGGAATGAATCTGGTTATCGAAGAGGAACAGATGGATGACTGAGCGACACGTACTGGGTTTATCCGGAGGAAAAGATAGTGCAGCTTTGGCAGTGTGGATGCGTGATCACCATCCCGAGCTGGATATCGACTACTTCTTTACGGATACCGGCGAGGAGCTTCCCGAGGTCTACGAGTTCCTGGGACGACTCGAAGGCTATTTAGGCAAGCCCATAGAGCGACTTAATCCCCGTCGGGACTTCCGCTTTTGGCTGCGTGAATACAACCATTTCCTCCCCAGCGCACAGACTCGCTGGTGTACGCGTCAGCTCAAACTGGCACCGTTCGAACAGTGGGTCAAACCATGGCTGGCAGCAGGAGATAAAGTTTTCTCCTATGTAGCGATCCGGGCTGATGAGGAGTACCGCGAGGGGTACTCAGCAAAAGCCGAAAACATGCTTGTGAAATTTCCCTTCCGTGAGGCGGGCGTCGACAAAGCTAGTGTCGTCGATATTCTCGAGTCCTCGGGATTGGGTTATCCAAAGTACTACGAATGGCGCTCTCGCAGTGGCTGCACATTCTGTTTCTTCCAACAGAAGATCGAATGGGTTCGCCTCAAAGAGCGTCACCCCGAGGACTACGAAAAAGCCAAGGAACTTGAGAAAGATGCATTGGAGCATGGCTCTCCTTTCACTTGGTCTAAGGGAGAGTCGCTTTGGGATCTAGAAAAGCCCGCTCGGATTATTGAGATAAAAGCAGAATATGAAGTTCGCCGTGCGCGCCTTCGTAAAAATATCCCTATAAACCCACTCCGCCCAGTAAAAAGTTTCCCGGAGGACATCGATGACGTTTACGGAGACGACGAAGGCAATAGCTCCTGCCTCATCTGTCACAAGTAAATCCATGGCAAACGGCCAGATGAACTCAGACGATCCGAAACCCAACATCCAACAACCCTGTCCAATTTGCGCAGAGACTAGGGGGCTTGCTGAACACTTGATCGAAGTGGGCTTGGCTGCTGACTACCTTGGAAATACGTCGTCTTACGTGAGCGAGCATGGAACAGCAACGATCAAAACGGAGACGATCGGAGACTGGCTCAGGCTAGCCGCTCAGCTCGAGAAAGTCGAAGTCGACACTTAGAAGTTCGAATCACCGGACGCCGGCCTTTACTGCGAAACCGTGGGCGACAACATCGATGCCCACGCGAAGCATTACACGACTCATGCCACCGGGCTCACGCGCTTCATGTTCGTCTGCAATGGCTTGGAAGAGGCCTATCGCTTCATTGATCACTTGTATGGCCCCTTGTCAGTCCGCAAGGGCGTAGCCAAAAGACAGCTCAAAAGGGCGAGCAGCCTGCGGACAGTCGCACTTCTGGATGATCTCTTTGATAGCAAAGGGGTATCAGCTGCGCCAAAGGACTTCCAACATCACTGCGGCAATTTCATCGAGCTCTTCGCTCGATACAAAGCCGAGCACAATGCTGCCGTTCACGGGCTCGACTTGGGAGCCGAAAGCCGATTGACCTATGCGCTGCAGCTAGTGCGCAACCTTCGAAATCATGTCGCGCATGGCACTTTCCCCTTGGGACCTCCTGCGGACTATGGTGGCTACGAGGACAGCGAAGAGCTGGTGTTGATGCTAAAACATGCATGCAGAGTTTCAGCCCTCTACATACAGATCATCCTCAGATGGTTCGCCCAAGGATTTGAATCCTATGACTACAACTCCATCCGAGATGCCTATGCCGTAAGCGTCTGCCCAACACACCTTGCGTGATTAAGCGGGCGCCCACCTGTGCGGCAGCAGTTCGGTAATCTCACTCGCACGCTGCGTCGGCAGGCGTGTAAGAACATCCTTCAAGTAAGCATACGGATCATGCCCGTTGAGCCGCGCCGACTGGATCAAACTCATGATCGCCGCCGCACGTTTACCGCTGCGTAACGAGCCCGCGAACAGCCAGTTCGAGCGGCCAAGAGCCCACGGCCGGATTTGGTTCTCGCACCAATTATTGTCAATGGGTACGGCCCCGTCATCGAGATAGCGCGTCAGCGCTATCCAGCGTTTGAGGCTGTAATCTAAGGCTTTGGCGATGGCCGATCCCTCAGGCACAAGCTGCCTCTGGGCAATCATCCATGTATGAAGCGCATCGGTGATCGGTGCCGATTTTTCCTGCCGTATTCCCTGCCGGGCACCTGGTTCCAGCTCGCGAACCTCTCGCTCAACTTCGTACAAGGCCGCGATGTAGTGCAGCGCTTTTTCGGCGATCTGGCTCTTGTTGGTCGCGTGCAAGTCGAAGAACTTTCGGCGTGCATGGGCCATGCAGCCGATCTCCGTGACGCCCAGTTCAAAGCCTGCCTTGTAGCCAGCGAAGTCGTCGCAGACCAGCTTTCCGTTCCAGTGGCCAAGGAAGGCTCGGGCATGTTCGCCAGCGCGGCTCGGGCTGAAGTCGTAAACGACCGCCGCCAGTTCGGAGAACTGGCTGGTGGCATAGGCCCAGACGTAAGCGCGATGAGTTTTCTTCGCGCCAGGCGTCAGCATCTGTACCGGGGTCTCGTCGGCGTGGACGACGCCGTGCGTCAGCACGGCTTCGCGCAGCGCATCAACCAGCGGCTGTAATTGCACGCCGCAGTTGCCCACCCATTGCGCCAAGGTCGAGCGAGCGATAGGCAGTCCGGCGCGGCCGAAGATTTTCTCCTGCCGATACAGCGGCAGATGGTCGGCAAACTTGGCCACCATGACGTGGGCCAGCAGGCCCGCCGTCGGTATGCCTTTGTCGATGACGTGCGCCGGTACCGGCGCCTGGATCAGCGTTTCGCACTGTTCACAGGCCCATTTCCCACGGATGTGGCGCTCGACAGTGAAGACGCCTGGTGTGTAGTCGAGCTTTTCGCTGGCATCTTCGCCGATACGCTTGAGGGCGCAGCCGCATTGGCAGTGGCTGTTTTCCGGTTCGTGATGGATCAGCGTGCGAGGAAACTGCGGTGGCAGCGCAGCGCGCTTGGGCTGTTGGCGCATTTTGGCTTCGAGAGGCACGGGTTGCAGCGCTTCAAGCTCAGCTTCGATGGCGGCGATATCGGTGTCGATCAAGTCGTCGAGCAAGCTGGCTTGATCCGGACTTAGCTGTTCGCTGCGCTTGGAAAATTTGAAGCGTTTGAGCAACGCGATCTCGTGGGCCAGCTTCTCGTTGACCGACTTGTGATGGGTGATTTGCTTGTCCATCGTCTCGACGCGCTGGATCAACTGCGTCGCCAAGGCACGCAGTTCTTCCGGGTTTAATTGATCGAGATTCGGATGCGAAGTCATGCCGCAGATTTTGCCAGAGAGGGTTCATGGCGGCGATAGACTGATGGGCCAATTGCGCTGGTATGCACGCCATGGCAGGTGTTAAAGCATTGAAATGATTCCGCCTGCACCGACGCGCTGCCAAGGTAAGCCGAGTACCAGGGCCTGAAGTTGCTCGGCATCCAACTCAACTTCGGAGCCGTGTCGCACACCAGGCCAGAAGAAGCGTCCTTGATTCAAACGCCGGGCGGCAAGCCAAATTCCTACACCGTCATGCACCAACACTTTTATACGATTGGCGCGGCGGTTGGCGAACAGATAAGCACAGTGCGGCTTCGCCGCACCGAACACCGCTACGACCCGCGCCAGCGCGGTTTCAGTGCCGGCCCGCATGTCCATGGGCTCGGTGGCGAGCCAGATGGAGTCGATGCGAATCATCGCAGCAGGTCTCGCAAGAAAGCGGAGCATGCCGCTGCATTTTCTGCCGGCCAGCTCACCACGACTACGCCTTTTGAATGAGGCACTTCGATTCGAATCGTGGCAGGAAGAACTTGAGGTACCGCTGTCGACGACAATGCCTTGACCGGAACAAAGGCGGTTTGCAGTGCCAGGTTTTTCTGCGCATGCACCCGAATCCATTTATGGACAAGGTTGGCGTTGAGGTTATGGGTCAAGGCGACATTGGCAATCGAGGTGTCAGCCTGTGCGCACTCGGCAATGACCTGGGCCTTGAAGGACTTGGAATAGGAACGGCGTTCTTGTGGCATGGGCGTCCGCTTAAAAGGCTAAAAATGGTGTCCACTTAAATTTAGGTGGACACCATCGCCTCATGCGACGGCGTCAGGAAGGTGTGTTGGCCGGACGGTTACCCTATGCCAAAGAGTTCGATCGCTTTATAGCTAACTGCACGCTCGAATACGTCCAAGATCTTCATGTGAAGAGCGAGTTCGCTCTTCACAAAGACCTTTACGACCACGAGCGCGATGAAGACGATGATGACTAGCGGTCGAGCCGAGTGCTGCGCAACCCCGGGATGGTTTAACGCAACCAGGCGTCAAGCTTGTCGAACACACGCTGACACAAGTGCTCGGAGCGCGTCGCAATGAAAGCGTCATCCCAATGGAGGCCATGCTGTCCTCTCAACGCAAGAGGAGCTAAGTGTGAGAGGTAGTTCGAAGCACCGACCAAAGACGAAAGGGCTGGAGGTACGCTGCCAATTCCGAGTGAGGCAGCGAGAGAGACTCCTGTGGTGCCTGCTGCCGTCGATCCTGGTGTTGTGAGATTCCAGTAATAGAATGCCTTGTCGGGCCACTCGGAATAGATTGACGAATTTACCGGCCCAGAGAGGAGGGTCAGGTTGCCGATTTTATCGACGATAGAATAGTTGCCAGGATAAATCGTGGCAAAGAAGTGTGCAGGGAACTTGATCAACGATGGCCGCTCGCGAGTAGCAACGTGCTCGATAACCTCATATTCGCTAGAATGCCAGACTCGACAATTAATCAAATCGGCGGAGTTCGGCATCCCATTGGTGAAGAGCCCCTCGTTAGCGGCCGTAAGATCTGGTGCAGCGTCATGAGCTGAAACAAACAGCGCAAACCGGCAAACCGCCTTTCGAGAATACCAGGCGTTCTCTTTAGCCAGGTCCACCCAGATTTTACGAGCTGCGACTGGGTCCGCTGCGTCATAGACCTTCTGATTTCCCAATGCCTGCCTGAACCCTGCTTTAACGAAAGCGGCCGTCTGATTCGATGCGCCATTTGCGAACGAGATGTTCCCTGCGGTCGACTGGAACAAGGCTCGGTAATCTGAGTCAGGGAAGCGTCCCTGCTGCGCCCCCATGTAGAGCGTGAAGAAAGCAGCCGTTGCCTCGCACACCGTTACGAACTCAGTCGCAGCAGCTACCTTAGCGGCCGCACTGGCCTGCGCGCGCAGCAGCTTGGAATAAAAGACGCTCAGCACAGCGTGCGCGAACTGATGACCGGCGTCTTTGAGATAGAACACACAAAGTGCAGCACGGTCAGCCTGCTGTGGCGATAGCCCCATGGTCAACAAGTGGTTACACAAGCCGAATGTGGCAGAGTTTTTTGGAGACCTCCGCGGCTTAACGAAGGTTAGGAAGTACTCTGCCTGATCCGCGATAGATGTTATGAAATCGACCGACTTCTGCGTCGGCACGCCTGCGGCAAGAGACCCTTCAAGTGTGTCGGTCAGCCAGTCACGCTCTTCACTAAAGCGCCGGCTTCGCTCCATCCCATTAAATACCAAGGCTGAGGACACGATAACCTTGTCGGTCAGCTCCTCTTTGTCTGACGAATTGCTCTCGGTCTCAAACACCCTCTCGATGCGATCTACCTGCGGCTTGATAACTGTGGCGTAACCTGCGTCCCAGGCTTTAACAATCTGCGGTTTGAACACTTCGAATGCGGTCAGCGGAGTACCTGTAGCATTCAGCGACTGGAACATGTCGAAAGCCAAGCCAAGATCCAAACACTCGATCACAACCAGATGGCATGAATTCTTCAGGAACGAACAGACTGCCAATAACAACATCCCACCGTAGTAGAGAGATTGCTCATCTGGCGGAAGGGTGTGGATATTCGCCCAGATAGGGGGATAAGCCATAAAGTTGGACAGACTTCCATCGGTGACACAATTCGCCGAAAACAACCCAGTTGCAAGCGATGCGTCCGCCGCCTTGATCTCTTCGCTGATTTTCTGTCGAAAAACCTCCGATACCGATCGTACCCGCTCGTCTGTCGAGATCGAATCGATAGCTATACCTGCGATGAAACTCGAGAGGAAACTCGATGTATTGGACCGATAGTAATGGTTGATGTCTCCGCAGAGAGTCCATTGATCCGAAACCGGATTCGAGGAGATGTCGCCTGCTCTAATAATCTTCGGCTTCAACTTCGGCTGCGCACCGGTCTTCGTGATTTCAACTGCGTAAAACGGGCGAATGTTCGGAAGCTCATCAGTCAACTCGGTGGCCAGCGTAGTGAACTCCGGCGCGGAACCTGCAAGCGCCTTGAGCTTAGGCACCATCTGATTGATCTGTTCTTCGATAGCGCAAGCGAGAATAGAGATCGAGGTGATGCGTTGCTGACCATCGACAACGTTAGCCACCTTAGTCAACAAATTTGGAGTGTCGGAGTGGATGCCTGTCTGCACATTCTTCTCTTCATGAAGAATGACCGTCCCCAGAAAGATGCTATTTTCGGGCTTTGTCAATGTGCGTTTGATGCTCGAGAAAATGTCTTCAATGAGCTTCGTAGCGTTCTCCTCGTCCCATGAGTAGTTGCGCTGATAGTAAGGAACGTAAAAGCCGCGCCCTCCCTGGGAGAAGAAGTCGTAAAGGCTAGCTGCATCGTGTTTGAAAGGTTGCGCCACAAATAAATTCCTAAGTTACTGGCTTGAGTTATCAGCTCGGATTGCGGCCACAGCCGCCTCGATATCTTGATCTGACAAAAAAGGAGCCTGCGCGAAAACAAGGCCCTGCTCGCCGTTGAGCTTGGCGGCCAGATGCCCTCGGCCCAGCAACAATTCAGCTCCTGGCCGGTCGAGCGCAATCTTGGATGTGGCCTCGCTGGAGACCTTCAAGATCAGCCGATTGCCCAAATTTTCTCGCAGTTGCATCGGCATCACATCCTTGTCTGGACGCTGTGCCGCGAAGATCAAATGAATACCTGCCGCACGTGCCTTTACGCCCAGCCTCTGAACTGCCGTACCGACTGCGGATTTATAAGCATCGTCGAGCATCCAGTCTGCAAATTCGTCGTGGATCAGGAAGACCATTGGCAGTCGCTCTTCGGTCGATACTTTCGAGTTATAGGTCGGTAAATCGCGAGCTCTGGCTTTCGCAAAAGCGCGGTAGCGGTCCTCCATCTCCTCAACCAGAGCGTCAAGAACCTCGGATGCTTTCTCCTTGGTGGTTACGATTTCATCCCGCATGTGCGGCAAGTCGGCCAATGGCGCGTAGTCAACCCCCATCTTAGGATCAATCAAGATGATTTGGGCTAGCTCCTTAGGATTGGTCGCAGCGATATCTAATATAAGGGCCTGGATGAGCACCGATTTGCCGCTGCCCGTACCTCCAGCCACCAATGAGTGCGGTTCATGCGATGAAAGCCCACCAAACTCAGCGCCCAGATTCAGATACAGCAACGCGCCATTAATCTCCTGGAGCCCCAGTAGAAATGAGGTGTTGATACCCGCAACATTTCTATTGAGGTCTCGACGCGACCAGAGCTCCCAAAGGGACACAGCCTGCCTCTTTGCGCCAGCGACCGTAACCACGATCTCGCCTGGCTTAGGTTGGACAGTTACTAGGTTGATGGCGTGAGTAGTAAGGAGTTGTGTTCGTTTATTCTCGATATCTTCGACACGCAAGCGATCAGAACCTGCCAAACGAACTAGGCAGCCGTTTGGAGTCAAGCGAGTGCCTAGAACAGCCGCCTGGAGACCGTAGCTATTAAGCGCAGATTTAAGCCTCTTTGTGACCTCTTGAGCCCATTCCTCCCGTTCGACATCGGCTTGCGCACCACCGGAGAACTTTGACGCGACCAGATCAGAGAACCCGCCCCCGAAGCTGGAGCTCGTAACAGAAAGCTGATCTGAAGTTGAATCTGCAATAGCTACGGATGCAAGAACCGGCTCCTCTGTCAGTACTGGAGGCGCAACCACTGGACAACTCGGCGCAGCCATCTCGGCGTCGTTACCTAACGAAGCGGCTTCTTCAGCAAACGTATCAATCTGCCCACTTGATAGCTGACCTATTGCGGCCAACCATGGCACTCGCGGGGCGGGCAATTTAAAACAGTGCCCTTCCCAAGGCTGCTGGGCCCCAATACCTGATCGAACCTCGTGACCTCCAGAGCCTTTAGCATAAGCTTCGGCGAGTTTTCGCAAGTCCGGCCGATCGAAAACCTCCTGCCAAGCCATAACGCCCCCTGTCTCATCAAGAAGCTCCTGCTCAGACGCCGAGGCGGAACCTGCGTCCGAGGTGTGAACGTAAACGTGCGAGTACCCACGCAGGGAAATCTCTACATCGCCATCTCGCAACTTGGCGCGAGCACGCTCCATCAAATCCGTCATACCGGGCGGGATGTCCGCATCTATAAGCATATCGGCCAAGCGGGCCAACCAAATATCCCGATCAAGGCGACCAGGATCACCGAACAGCGCCTCACGGAACATGCCTAATGTTGCTAATAGTTGATCCTTGGAGCCTCGTCGCGCCTGAGCCACCCCATCGGCTCCAACATATTTTGCCTCAACAATTGAAATGACGACGCGAACAGTCTCCTCGTACTCCTCAACGTTGAGCGCCAAAATATCCGCGATACGGCTTTCAGGTTGAGATAGCCAGCTTGCGTAATCGTCGAGTAGGAAATAGGCGGTCAATACCTGCCTACCATTCGCTGAGGCTTGGAACTCCTCTGCAAGCAAGTAACGACTTAGCACAAGGCCTAGCATTTCTCCTGCAGATACACCTCGCTTGGCTGCACGCAGTACGATATCTCCGGAGACTGAAAGTGCGTCGCGCTTCGCCTTGTCGACAGCGATTTGAATCTCGTCGGATCCGAGCTGGAGATTCAACTCATCCAAGCGTCTACGAACCAACACGCTCAACAACCGAAGCTCCGAGGTCGAGCTAACAATCATATTGCGGCCATTAGTCGAGCCTCTACGGTAGCGCACCACCGTAATGTTGTTGTGCTGAAGCTGGCGCTTGTCGAGAAGCTCGTCGTAGGTGGCTACCCATTCGGCCAACTCGTGAGCGTCCCTGATTATTTCAGCCAGAGCTGGGCTTTGAAGGGAAATGCGGCGTGCAGGCAGTAATCGCTCCCCTGGCATAGCGTCCGTCTGCCGGCAAACTGCGGCGACAGCCGACACGTACGCCCAACCTGATGCCGTTTGCCATGGGCAAACTAGGAATGTGGTCGACTTCAGCTCGTTCTCACCTGACACGCTCCGGTAAGACCAGCGGGAAGGCGCATGATCCAAGTTCGGCCGATCGTTGGTCCACTGCACTGGGAGCCATTCTGTTTGGGCCTCGCGCGCGACCACGTCATGCAGGAAAGCCACATCGAAAGCCTTAAAACCCAGCGCACTCTCTCTTGGAGTCGCCGAGAGGGGCATTACAGAAATACGCAGCTTCGAGATGAAGTTTTCGCTGGTTTCGCTGACTACTGGCAGATCGGGATCATCACCAGCCTTGTTGACCAGCTCGCCATAGACTCGCCGCAGCTTTCCTTGATCTGAGTGGCGTACCGAAACGCTGCATTGGAGCTTGCCATCCTCTTGTATAGAGGAGAGCTCGCGCACTGTGGCCAGCGGCAACTCAGCTGCATCTGCGTTATAAAGCACAACGCTAAGGTTGCTTGCCTCGTGGGGCTGCAGCCCAACATAACGCTCCAAGAGCTCGCGCGCCTGTTTGGCTGCAGCCGTTGGATCGACATCGGTCATGGCTTCCTCAGCGCCACGCGTCGGTGACTCCAAAAGACTATAACCGTTAACCGTGCTGCTCTCCGAGACAAGCGTCAAAGCGCCGCCCCGATTGAGAACCGCAATCTCTGGATAGAACGGATGAGCGATCTCGTCGGTAAGTTCCCGCATAAAAATCTCGCGGTCACCATAGAGAATGCTAGCGCTGGAGAGCAAGTGTGTAGCGAAACCGGCAACGCGTCGCGTCTTTACCGCAAGAGCCTTCATTCGTTCTGGATGCCAAGGCGGGATGATAACTGCTGGGTTTTCGCCGGCAACACGCACCGTCCCGACCGATAGTATTTCAGCGACCAGCCGCGAGCGACACACATCACCACGAGCATTTACCATCAAGGTGTTCAACAGTTCGGCGTAAGACTCCGCTTGACGCATAACGGCATCGCCATGTAGCCCAGTCGTGACGAAGTCCTCCATCGCCTTGATGTAATCCTCCTCGAACTTATCCCACGATACCTTTACCTCGCTCTGCTGATGAGCCGTCAGCCTACCCTGCTCGGCGAGCTCTTTGATCCGGGTCTTAATCACATGGCGCAGGCTTTGGAGCTTGCTGGCCGAAGAAACCAGCGACCCCGCATCAGTCGAGTAAGTCGCCTCCAGCGTCCCGGTGTCGAGCAACGAGACGTTTTGTACCCCACCCTTCTTGCTTACTAACTTGCGGGGGACTTCGGTACAACCTACCGCGCCCTTCTCCAAGAGGCGGCCCATGTCTGCGACCATCGACAAGCCAATTGACGTGGGCCTGTAGCTCCAAAGGAGCTGCGTTTTAGCTAACACTGCCTCTTTGTCCTTAGCGATCTGGATCAAGGCAACGTCAAACTTGATCTGCAGGGCTAGGCGCGATAGCGACGGGTTCGGACGAACCTTGCTCTTCTTATCATTGCGAAGCTCCTTCTCCTTAGCGAAGAAGGCCTCATAGTCGAAGAGGGGATCGGGTAAGTTTGCATTGCCCAACCGCTCGACCTTCCACTCTACCTTGGAGCCCATGAGCTCCTTTAAGCCGCGGTACATAGCCGAGAAGTAGCTGCCGGCGTCGTAGTTGAATCGCTCGCGCCACTCCTTACGGCCTTTGGTCACAGTGAAACGTAGGATCCGCTCTCCTTCCGAATCACGCAGGCCGGCATGCAAGCTATTAACCACTCGAGCGAAGCCTTCGAAGAAGTCATTGCAGTCAATGGGCTTGCCATAGAGAGCTTTTTCCCAGCGCGAGCAAAGTTTGCTGTCTTGCTCCAAGAGCCTTCGCTGCTTAACGAAAAATTCTTCGTCCTCCTCCGTGAAGTCAGAGCGACGCTCACGCCCCTTCAAGTCCTCCAATAGCTTGCGACCCTCGGCATCGAGTGAGTCCTCCTGATCACACTCATGATCGAAGAAACGGATCGTGGACTCTGCTAAGCCAAGTTGCTTTTCTTTCGGTTTGTCAAAGGCAAGATAAACGCCATCGCTTTCCCACTCGAATTGGGCGAGGGCATCGGATGCCTCTTGATCTCCAGCAGGAGCTGCGACGAATGCATCAAGGGCTTGGCGGGCCCCCTCCGAAATTTCTGCAGTATTAGCCTCGACTCGCTCATTAATCTCCTCCGAGTCAAGAGGCTGGCCATTCTGGCGGAGTTTTTTAAGCAGCGGCGCACGCTGAGCAAAGAGTTTGGTGAAAGCCTTGTGCCATGGTTTACGCGATGCTGAGAAAGTTTTGGCATTCGAGAAGAAGGCGCTGTCTCTGGGGAGTCCCGCGCATGGTAAGGCGTAACCAACAGCATCACGGATGGGCAGCCCGTGCGTGGCGATAGCCTCGACAATCGCAGAACAAAACTCGCCAAGCTGCACTAACGAAAGTTCCGAGGATGCTAACAATCCGGCTAGGGCTGAATGGAACACCGATCGGTCGTCGAGGACTGGTGCAATACCGCCCGAATGAAGCGTGGCCTCGACCCACGGATCAGGGTCAGCCCGCATCTCCTTGGCGCCAATGGCCATGACATGACCCAATGTGTCCGCGAGGTTGTGCTCGTTGCCATTGGCAGTCAGGATCGCCGCTTTGGCGGTCAAAGCGTTATTGCGCACATAGCCTGCGTTATGTGGAATCAGAATGTCAGACGGTAGGCCTTGGCCTTCTACCAAGGCCTCCGGGATCATGAGTTCTACCCGGGCAAGCAGGTCCGGATTGGCAAGGATGGCTCGTGCGACTGCCCCGATCTGACTGGATGAAAGCTTGTCTAGCCTGAAGAGCGCAGCCAAATCACCAGACTGGCCAGGATTAGATATGCGTTGGGCGAGAATATTCGCGCCGACACGCCCAATAATGCGATCAGTCAGCATGCCGCTTCTCCCTGAAACGCAAACGGGTTTTCTACAAATGAGCAGGAGTCAGAAAGCCTGCGAACCAAGCCCAAGCTGACGAGACGGGCCTCAAGATTGTTTCGGTTCTCGCTGAGTTCTTCTTGGTCTACTAACTTGGCGCTGACTAAGCGCGCACCCTCTGCGTCACCAATTACCAGGCCATATCGGCACTTGGCTTCGGCGAGAAACTCATCGAACTGCATCCTGTCTTCCACGATGGAAACCACAATCGACTTGAGTAACCTATCGTTCGGCGCATAGCGGGTGCGTCTCGATAGTCTGCGTGAGCTGAGCCCGATAGCACGCGACCATGACGCATGAATTTTGCCGACATGCTGCTGATGGCGTGCCAAAGCATTATCAGCCAGTTTGGTAACCAACTCATCTGGACTCTTATCGGTGGAGTCCTCGTCGTCGCCACCATCAGTCGGCGGCCACTGGAAGCACTCACGCATGAGTTTTACACGCTCAGCATCCGGAAACTCTGCAGATTCAGCTGCAGCCCATTCAACATTCAACCGGATCGACTCAACATGAGCCCGCACCGCCTTTGCTGGCAGCCCTTGATTGAATTGATAGCTATCGCCAGAAAGCGCTCGCACCTTCGTTCGCTCCTTGGAGACGATTTCGCAGATAATCTCGACCGGATCGTCATCACCAGCAACCCGCTTAGCTCGTTCCAAGAAATAGAGCAGCATGTTCAGGCCAGTGATCGCGATCAAATGCTCCAATGCATCATAGATCGGCATATCCCTGTCCAAGATCGACAACCAGTCGTCGCAGATTTGATCGAAACGATTATTGGCAATTTCGGGTAGATAACCCGAAAGCCGGGGCTCTTCGACACCCTGCGGCGTACCTTGCAGAGCCCTAATCAAACGATTCATCGTTGCTTCGTTATCGAATAGGCGCTTGGCAAGGCTGTCACCGAGCTCCGCTCCACGCTTAGCCCGTGTGAGCATGAGATAGAGCAGCTCGCCTGTACGAGCAAAGAAGCGACGATCGTTGCTCATATTTCCTTTTGCATTGATCGCCAAGTCCTCATAAAGAGCGTCTGGGCCGAAAGGAAAGACGAACTTGGAACTCCAACGCTTGTTACTGCGAGACTCGAATGACGAGGAACGCAGCAGTTCGATAGCCTTTGCGAAGTCATCAAAGCTAGTGAATGAGCGGCGCAGATAGGTCATGTCTTCATCACCATTACCTGTGGCTCCCTGTCCAAAGCGCTCAAACCACTGCTTCCACTTCTCCTCATCAGACGCGGCGCTCTCCGCAATCGATTCGACGTATGGGTTGTTGAACAGTAACCCACGCAAACGGACTTGCCGCTGCGGCTTGAACATAACTGAGCCGCCCTGATCCTGGTGAGGCCTGAGCGGCTGATCCAAATTCGAGCCGAGTACGCCCAAGAACTCTAGAACAGTCAGGTGAGGAAGCTGCTCGTCATAAAGGCGATGACCCCAAATGTTCTCGTCGACGCAAAAATCGACGCTTTTAATCTCAGGCCTCTTGATTATTCCACTCATTCCGAGATCCTCACCGTCACAGGACGTGAAAAGCCGCGACCACCTGGCTCAATATCGATGAAGTTGAGTGTCAGCATGGCGGTCTCACTACCTACTTCATCATCATCTCCTGCTAGGCTGGCTTTCTTGACGATCTCTGCCTTCCGTAAGAGCTTCGCCTTGAAAGCCAGCAGATCTTCGAGGCACTCATTGGAGAAGCTCGCTGGCAAAGCCCCCTCAGCCACACGCGAGAGAAACTCATGACGGATAGGGGTCAAGTCGAAAGCAACCGAATTGCCCGGGCCCGCAGCGAGCGAAACGTCGAGTCGAGGGCGGCCCGTATCCTCGACAAGCTTGATCGCCATACCTACGCCGCCCTGCCTGCGGGAGAACGTCTCGTGGTCACAAAGCACGCTGACTCGGCTTTGAGTGAAACCGCCCGAACTAGCGATGAAGATGCGATCTTCGTTTTCGAGAAGGAGACCTGTTAATACGCGGTTAAGGCCCTTAGCAAGGCGCCCGCGGACTATCTCGCTAACGGGCTTCTGCGCCTTGAGCGCTTCGATGATTTCCAAGTAGTCCCCAGCAAAGCAGAATGCTGTCATCGACCAATGCGGATAACCTCTTTCCCCATCCGGAAGTGTGAAGAAGAGCCTGCGTCGCTGGTCTTGAAGCATCGTAAGGAACTCGGCCGCCTCTCCTTCCAAGCGTGCCCCCTCATACCCTTCCAAATAGGAATTTTGGGCAGCGCGGAAGGCAGTCGTGGCCCCATAGATAGGATCGATCGCGACCAAACGCTCGAAGTCGGCTTGCAGCCGCAAATCGTCCTTCCCATAAACCAGCAACCCATCAGCAGCATTGGTGGACTCATCGCCCACGCCAAAGCTGGACATCGCCTTGAAGATAGGGCGGTCAGAGGTCCTTCGCTTAAGGAGATTGGCTCCGAAGGCGTTGGCATAGACACTAGCCGCCCCAAGAGTGCCTCCTTCCTGAATCTTCGCGACATCGGCACAGGTCAGCAGGTTGTCCTTGGCCTGCTTGGCATCGGAGCAACCGAGGATCATATTTGAACAAAGCGCAAGTAAGTCGCGTATAGGTAGATGCAGCCCATTGTGCCTGGCGACTTCAACCAAATCGCCCAAGCGACGAGAGAGCTGTCCACCATCCGCCTCACCCAAAAGCCTGCGGCGATTCTCGTCGATGGGACAAACTTTACCGTCGGCCTGAAGTGCACAGCGTTTGCAGTTGTCCCACTCGGGATGCCCCGCCACAGCCATAGCCACCTCATCTAACGTTTTGCGGCTAGTCGAGCGACTAAGATCGAACACAGCCAGGCGCTCAGGAGCTGGCCCGGCCTGTAAGAAGCGCTCTTGCAGCGGCTTGCGAAGTGGGTGATCACGCTCCTGGCGACGGCCTAGATCACGTAGACGATCAAGAATTTGGCCATGGTTTGCGGCAAGAATCACTACCTCAGAATCATCGCCTTCTAGCACCGATCTTTCCAGTCGCCGCAATGGCAGATCGCTCTCGTCGCCATTGAGCTCGGAAAGATCCTTGATAAAGACAGCCAAGCGACCATCCGCCAGATGTAACTCTTTCACGTTGCCCTTGGCGGCCCAAGCCTTGGGGTCCCCCCCAATGCGCTCCCACAGGGCACGGCAATGGTACGTCTTACCATCACCAGCTGTTCCAGCTATCAAAATGGATCCTGGCGCCTTGGATTCAATGTGCCCCACCATGTCCTCTAATAGAGGTGTCGACAGGCTAATCGGCTTTACTCCTGCCTGTGCCAACGCCCTCGAAACGTACTCGTCGAACATCGCCAGATTGCTCGATGACGGCCCATAGCTACGTAGGAATTGAACCCAATCACTTGCCGGTGGAACCTCAATGTCAGTACGCCGTACAGAGCCGCCACGACCTTTACCGGCCTGCAACACCCCCTGTCCTATCAGGGCGTCACGCGTCTGCCAATAAAACTCATCTCTTAGCTGTGGAAACTGAATCCTGAGGTGCTCTAGCAACGACTGGTTTCCAATACTGGAGCCATCGGAGGGAACGGCGGCCAGCAAGGCCTCAACCAACTCATTCATGCACCAAACCCCCTCTGGCACCAGTCTTGACAGGTACCATCAAAATCAATCAAAGACTGTCGGGGATCAGAGGGGAGGTGTACTGTAAGGCTGCGACAGCAGCACATATTGAAAACCATCCCTGCTGTACCGCGACCTTCCATTTGCGATGTTCGTTACCTTATCTACTGACCAAGCACGGGTAAAGACATGCTCGGTTTTTTTGGCAACATACTCAGGCCGCCGGCATGTAGGAGTAATAAGATGCCTAGTGTAGCGTTAACGCAACGGAGGCCGTTGCCTCGCGTTCGGCTAGCGTCAAGCACGGACGCGATCAGGCCCATGGATTAACAGGCCTTCCCTCCTCCTTGAACGGCGGCCCAACCTTGGCCTGGTTAAGACTCTTCAGCCTGGGACATCGCCTGCTAGCACGGGTACGACATTAGGCTCACGCGCACGATGATCAGCAGCCATGCTGCTGACCATCAATAGCCTTGGAAAGGGTGATCGTTCCGCTCCGCACTTGCCAAACCATGTTGAGGTTTCAAGTCGGCCAGGAAACGTCATGGATGGGACTTGCCACGTATGCCATTCAGATTTAGCACGCGTAGGGCAGAACGTTAACCGCTGGGCTGGAGTGGCCCGTGCTGAATTCAGCACTGCGCACCGGATTGTGATTGCATAGCGCGTTTTCATGGCTCATACGCCAAATCCAAACCTTCTTCTCACCGATAATTCGTTGGTTATCATGGCAATCTGCTGGCAACTCAAGCCGCCAGGATTTAGCATCTGGGTCAGCCACAGAACATCACCACCCTGAGCACAGGACACGGACTGTGACACGCCTGGCCGGCCAGGCGATGCCCAATTGAAACAAGGAGAGCCTCAATGAGTTTCAGTGATGCCCACGACGTTGCGACTGAGGCACTGGAAACCTTTCACAAGATTGAGGATGGTGCAGCGCGACTTCTAGCGGCACGTAGCGGTGAGGCGTCCGACGCCCTGGCAGTGATCAACACGTTCACCAACACTGCAGCGGTAGCCAAAATCGCATCTATTAGTGACGCCACAACCAAATCGTTGCTCAGCCTCGTCCGCGAACCTGCAGTCTCACGTGTGGTTGCCGAGACTGACGAAGGCGAGGTGGTCACCTACTATATCTGCCGCACGACCAACATCACGGTCAAAGGGACAATGCTGGCGGGCTACCGTACACCTATCGGCCGCCTGGCCGTCTTCGATGTTGGAGAAAGTGTCGAGCTTGAGGTTGCTGGGAAGCAGAAAGGCTATCGTATTCTCGAAAAGCTGGAGCTGAAGCCTCTAAAGAGAGACGACGTTTGGGATGCCATCGATAGCATTTGGCGCCGCCAGCGTGCAACTCCACAGACAATCGCTTCCCTTCGAAAGCTCGTTCAGCCCGTCGACGACAATGCATTCCTTGCGATGCTGGACGGCGCATCTGAGGAAGAGAAAATCCGGGAGGGTGTAGTCCATGAAATACGCAGAGCCATGGCTTTGCGAGACCAGGCCATTCTCGACAAAATCCAGGACGAAATTTTCCGGCTGTCGATTGATCATCAGCTGATCATTCTCGGCCCTCCAGGTACCGGCAAAACCACAACATTGGTCAAACGCCTTGGGCAGAAACTCGACGTGCAGGCATTAAGCCCAGATGAGCAACGGCTGCTTGGATCATCGACAAACCGCCAACGCTGGATGATGTTCACACCCTCCGACCTGTTGAAGCACTACGTCAAAGAGGCATTCAACCGGGAGAATGTTCCCGCGTCTGACGATCACATCAAAACCTGGAACAAGCGTCGGCATGATCTGGCCAGGTCAACATTTGGCATTCTGAGAACCGGCAATAGCGGTAGCTGCATTCTCAAGGAGGATCGCCGCTACTCCAGCTTTTCGGTCAGTGATGATCCTCGTCAATGGTTTGCCGACTTTAAGGCGTATCACCAAAACCGTCTGCTCAGCTCACTCAGGGAGGGCGCTGGCCTCCTGAAAGATTCGGCGCCGAACCTCTCGGATCCAGTCGTGGAAGAGCTGCTCACCACGGTAGATGAACTGAGTCCCGAGGGGTTGCTCGGTGCATACGCGATCTGGAACAGAATCGAGGCGAGGATCGAGCCGCTGCTCAAAACCAGCCGCAAGACGACCGACAAGCTTATCCAGCAGCAAGGTAGCCTGCTCTACAACAGGAATAAATCTGTTTTCGTTGAGCTCGCTACCGTCCTCGAAAGCCTGGGGCAAAGCGAGGATGAAATCGAAGAAGGTGAAGAGTTCGACGACGACACTGGCACCGATGGCACGAGCACACCTAACCACACTGCGGAGCGCAGGGCGTTTCAGGCGTATCAGCAGTTCCTGCAGAGCCACGCGCGCACCCTGTATCGAAACGGCAGCCTTGGGAAGTCGAGTCGGGCAGCCCGGATTCGTGACTGGCTCGGAGATAGGGTTCCGCCAGCTGAATGGCTGAAAACGCTGGGTCGCGAAATGTGCTTCCAGAACGCTCTGCGGCGGTTCAGGAATGCGTGGAAACGTTACGTTCTGGAAGTCCCTACGAGCTATCGCGCGTTCCGCCGAGAGTGCCTCGCACTTGAACTCTATGACTACCAGAAGCCTGACACCCCCGCGCACATCGACGAGACCGAGCTGGACGCTATCCTGCTCCTGATGCTCCGGTCAGCGCGCGAACTCATTCGGCAGGAGTTCGTGAGACGATACCTTGATGATCCGCGCTTCGCAGAGCTAGCCAAGATTTCTGACCAGTTCCTGCACCAAGTGCTGGTCGATGAAGCGACTGACTTCTCTACCCTTCAGCTTGCCTGTATGGAAAGCCTGACTGACCTGTCGACCGAATCGTTCTTCGCGTGTGGTGACTTCAACCAGCGAATCACCGGACATGGCCTGAAACGCATTGACCAGCTTGAGTGGATTTCCCCGCGCCTCAAGCCTCGGCGAATCAACACTGTCTACCGTCAAAGTCGGCTGCTGAACACCTTTGCTATCAAACTTCTCGATCTCATGCAGGGAGATACAGAAGCTGTCGGCACCCTGCCAGAGCACTCTAACCACGAAGGCGTCCAGCCCGTGCTAGGTGAGCACCTGAGTGAAGACGACGCGTCCACTTGGGTCGCGGATCGCATCATCGAGATCGATGCGCGGATGCGTTCCAAAGGTGAGAACATTCCGACCATCGCGGTACTGGTCACCTCAGAAGATCACGTCCGGCCGATGGCGGATACGCTTACCAAGAAGCTGGAACAGATCAGCCTGCGAGCCACTCCATGCGCGGACGGCCAATCTTTGGGCAATCAGTCAGACATCCGGGTATTCGACGTCCAGCACATCAAGGGCCTCGAATTTGAAGCTGTGTTCTTCGTCGGAGTCGATGGCCTCGCTGAGGCTAACCCGGGGTTGTTCGAACGCTTCTTGTATGTCGGGGCTACCCGGGCCGCCACCTACCTGGGCATGGTATGCCATGGGGAGCTGCCGGCAAGACTGGAAAATATCCGTCCATTCGTAGCCACGCACTGGTGGTGATCGTGGGTTAAGCCTGGCAGCCCATTTCCTGCAGGTGGGCTGAGAGGTCGCATTAACCTTAAGAGATGGAGCTGGGCATCAAAACAAGACGGTCATCGCTCATGGGCCCGGCGCATCGTAATGCCGCAGCCCATCGGCTCACGATCCTTGGGTTGCCTCTCACGTTTCAACCAGGCTTTCCTGCTTCTCCATCCACTCGATCATCAGCTCGCCCCATGCAATGTCAGCCTGCATAGCTGCTTTCGCATCGGTCGAGTCCCGCTTGCCATTTCAGTCCTCCATTGACGTCGAGCTAGATGTTATCCCTCACCGACTGCCGACACAGCGGGCCAGTGAAATCGGGCAGTTGCTACCGCATCAGTGGATGCCGGCCTGACTTACGCAAGGTGAGTTGGGCGGACGCTTACTTTGATCAGCCATCAGCGCTCGTAGTACCGCAACCTACTAGCGCCGTAACTGGCAGGCAGCCTCCCGTAACGTGTTGATACGATGGAGCCAGACCTCACGGGTAGGCAATTAGCCCCTGCTGCTTCCGAACCCATGATGATTATCCCCGTAGGACTTCGTAGCTCCCTTGCATAGGTAGCTGGACCGCAGAAATAACTCCGGTAGCTCATCCATCTTGCCGTCGGGGACGTCCCGGTAGATTCTATACGTGGCATCGTCGGTGATATTCACCAGTCCACCGACTTGATCGACCGATAGCCGCAAAGCGCTGGCCCAAGCCTCCTGCAGGCGCGCAACGAGATTTCGCCTCGTAGATTGCAGCCGCCCCGGCCTGTGATAAGCATCATGATTCAGCAGGAATACCAGGTGGTAGTGCGGCCTTCCCTTCATTCCAACCTCCCTTGCCCAGGCATAACGGACCCTGCAACTACGAGTGTCCTTCTTTTGCTCACGCAGCTGACTTCGGTGGTGTTCGATCTTGGAGCCAAAGGACTCGATGAATCTGCTGATGACCTTGTTGGTATCTGCGTAGTTGGACAGATCGATATCCTTCGGCAGGTTTAGGTCCACCCTGAATGCCATGACCCTCGGATACTGGGCCAGTGCCAGCTCGATAACACGCAGGAGACGAAATAGTTACTCTTCTACAAATGGCCCCTTGCCGACCATCAAGGACAGACCACGGTAGGTCGGTTGGCGGTACAGGTGGAGGTTTGTGTTACCTGGATGACGAAGCATGGGTATGACTCCTGGGTGAGTTTCATACCGATCTTCATCATGTGGAATTTTTAACCGTTATCTCCTAGTGCTCTTGATCCCTCGCTGGATATGCAGTGGTCAGTGCCTGCAACCCGCATCAGCAACGCGGTGCACCCTACCGGTGGGAATAGCTAGTAAAAGCATAATACTCGTGCCGCAGATGATGTTCTCGACTGCACCGTGATCGCGGAATGCCTTTTCACGGCCACTCCGTGAATTTCTTCAGGGTATCTACTCCGGAAATAAACCATCGCTTTGCTCGGCCTACTGGGGCGTCCGACGTGGGACTTCAGCCTACCTAGCATAATCGCCATGACCAGCCATAACTGGTCATGGCGGTTATGCTGGCTTTTAACGGGCCATGCTCAGGTGACCTGTAGACCTCACTGCAGAGCTCTCGGTCAGATCACGCTCCTCAATCCTTGCCAAGATCCAATCGTGCACCTCGCTCTCGACCCAGCCGACGCAGCGGTCGCCCAGAGATACCGGTTTCGGGAAGGTGCCTTCCGCGATGTATTTGTAGATGGTCGACCGGGCAAGACCTGTCGAGTCGATGACTTCCTTCAGACGGATGATTCGCATGAGCAGGCTCCTCTGTGGCTCAGAGGATGTGCAGGGGACGTATAAAAAAACCGCGCAGAGCCGCGATTCAATCCGCGTCCCAATCGAGCTGGGGGAAATACATGCCCCACCTCATGCTCGTTAAAACCAGATAAGGAAGTAATTCAAATAGTCTGCTATTTTCGCTATAGGCTAGCGGAAATAGCGGGTAAAAATGATCAATACATATGATGAAGAACTTGAAGCCATTGGCAGTGAACCAATTACCTACCAGAACGGCTGGCCCTGTTTCCGCGAGCACAGCTTGGTAGAGGCCGCTGTAACTGAGGCTGCCCGAGAGCTGCAGGTTTCCCGAGAAATGGCAATGATGTGCGCCTTCGGGGCCATGGCCACCGCTTGCCAGAAACGTATCGATATACGAATGCCAACCGGACACCAAGTGCCAACCTCACTGATGCTGCTGACCATCGCGGACTCCGGTGAACGCAAGACCACCACACAGAACAATTTTTTCGAGGCGATTAACGACCTGAATGATGTAGCGCATCGAGCCTACGAGGTCGCCTTAGTGGAGCATCGGGTCGAACAGCAGCTATGGAGCACGCGCAAGAGACACCTGGAGCGTATGTACAGCAAATACGCAGCCCAAGACGACGACGCCGCCACGCGCGCAGCCCTGGAGACTGTCGCTGAGCATGTAAGAGCTCAACCGCAATCAGCCCGCTCGGGCAAGTTCCTTTATGAAGACACCACCCCGCAGGCCCTTGTGCAGATGCTTTACGAAAACACGCCCAATGGCTGCCTGCTGACTAGCGAAGCCAACAGTATTTTCAGCGGCAAGGCCTTGGGTGAGCTCGACAAAATCAATACTCTCTGGGATGGCAGCAGCGTTATCGTCGATCGCATTTCCAGAGAAGGCTTCATTCTCCAAAATGCCCGCCTCACCTTGTCACTAATGGCACAACCTAGCGTGATCGCGCGCTTCATGGGCAGGCGCGGGGAGGAGGCTCGCGGCACGGGCTTTCTCGCCCGCTTCCTGGTCGCCAAGCCCCGCTCAATGGCTGGCCAACGTACCGATCAAAAACTATCTGAACTGCCTCGCCTACAGGCCTTCAATGCCCGCATCCGCGAATGCTTGGCCCCCTCCGTTTCGCCTGATCGCCAAGTACTACGTTTCTCGGAGCCGGCCGCAAATCTCTGGTATCAGTACAGTCGGCAACTCGAACAACAAATGCAGGAAAACGGCCTATACCACTACGCTAAGGATCACGCTTCCAAGTTGCTGGAAAACACGAGCCGTCTGGCGGCCATCCTACATACGTTCGAGCGCACCTCAGACAGCGATATCGAGATCGACTACCTTACCCTGGAGTTCTGCTGGAAGTTCGCTCAGAACTGCTCAAAGCACTTCATCGAGCACTTGGCCAACGAGCCGCAGCTCGTGACGGATGCGAACCAACTGGCACACTACCTACTGAAAACCGCCCACAAAGAAAGCCCTCTCGCAGACAGACCTACAAACAGGAACAGAAACGACCCCTCACCCAACACGCGCCTCTCATCGACGCCACCTAACGATCTGATGACAGGGCAACGAACCACTTTCACACTAACCCAGGTAAAACAGTACGGCCCCAGTAGTCTCAGGGGACGGGCCAATACTGAGCGTTTGGAGGCAGCCATTGAACTGCTGACCAAGCTGGGACATATCGCCAAGGAAGGAGGCCGCTACCGGTTCCAAGAATCGATCCTGCTCAAAAGAGGAGAACCTGAACTGAAGAACGGCGAAACGCTCACTATCAAGGAGCTTCCTCTGTTCAGCGAACAAGAGTATTGGAAGCCTGAGGTAAGGAGCGGGTTTGGGGCTCAGCCGAGCTACTTCATCAAAATCCGCGATTAGCGGGTAAGCTGTAGCTGGAAAACATCCCCCTCGCTGAGCTAAAGAGAACCAGAACACAGACTGGGAGCTCCATGCGCAAGCCGGCACAGCAATGGGGAATCGCGCGCGATTGTCACGGTTATGCACGAGATTAAAAAATTAGAGTTAAAGGTTACGTTATAACATGTATCAATGAGAGGCTTGGCGAAAACGGATCTGACCTCCAGATAGCCTTTGCATCAAATAGGAGCCGCCCCCATGAAAAATGGCTAACAGGTCCGACTCGAGCGGCGGAAAAAGAAAGCACCGACCTCAGCGGAAGCCGTTCACCCTGAGGAAGATATTTACGTGAGAAGAAACGTCTATCTAGTCCATTTAGCCCTCAGCGGTATGACTGGAAGGGATACCGCTGCAAGTCACCGAGAAATGAAAATGACACAATCTCGGAGGGCGACTTTCCTGCTCAGCCTCAGCGCTTCACTTACCAGCTAAAGCCTGATAAGTAGCAGAGAGGGCGGTATAGCAATCGCACCCTATCAAGACGCCCCAGGGTACCAAGCAAATGTCATTGGCATTCCAAATGGCATTCCAGGCAAAAAACAAAACCGTCATTTTATTTCAATATCAACAACTTACTCTACCTGTTCAGATTACCCCGGCTCATCTAAAGACGTCCACGGACGTCTTTTTTTGTGCCTAGCATTCCACCACCCACAATGCTAGCGTCACCCCATGACTACCCATTGCCTCACCACAACCACCACCACCACCACGACCGCTTCAAGCGGAGCGTGCGAGGTGTCGTGAGCCAATAACCAACGAACACTTCAAAGGCCCGCCAGCGATGGACAGGGCCTTTTTTTGTGTCCTTGTGTCGCTGGTTCACACGCAAGGAGATGCACCCATGTACGCCCTGTTGATACTCGATATCCAAGTCGGACTCATCCACGGCCCGGAAAAGCCCTGGCGCTGCGCCGAGCTGTTGGAAACGCTCAACACCCTGATGGACAAGGCCCGCAGCGCAGGGGCGCCGATTTTTCTTGCGCGTCATATCGGCCCCGCTGGCTCGCCGATCGAACCTGGCAGCCCGCTTACGCAGGTTGCACAGGAACTGAAGTTGCTAGGTGGGGAAGTGGTGTTCGAAAAGCGTCGGCCTAACGCTTTTTCGATGACTGACCTGGCTGACAATCTGCGCTCCAGCGGCGCCACCGGCGTGGTGGTCACGGGGATGAAAACGCAATACTGCGTCGACAGCACCTGCCGTGCCGCGCGTGATCTTGGCTTCGATGCGGTACTTATCGCCGACGGTCATACCTGTTCTGATACGCCCTTGATGAAAGCCGAGGCCATCGTGGCTCATCACAACGCCACGCTCAATGGGCCGTTCTGCCAGTTGGTTCGGGCTGAGGACTGGAGCTTTTAGCAGAACCTGACGACGGGAGAGGTCAACAGGGCCGGGCTTCGGAATTTTCCCGCAAGATGCCGCGCTGTTGATGAACTAGCGCACTCCAGCCAACAAGCCTAGCCTCCCCCGGTCGCTGCAAAATCAGCGACCGGGTTTAGCAGCTCGGTTAATATCAAGGCCTGCAAAGCCACCATCCGTTCGAGCGATGCTTTCAGCATCCGCTGGTTCGTATCATGGCGGCTGTGCGTGGGGCACTTTCGGGTGCGCCGGGTTCCTTGATTCCTGGTCTGCTAACCCGCGTACGGTCGCCACCCTTTTCGTTTAGCAGCGATGTCTGGCGACTCCATCAATCAAGGAGTTTCAGCCATGAAAAAAATCACCCCCAATCCCCCAACCACCCTCTTCACCCTCGCCGAAAATATCCACCCCGAAACCCTGCTAATCCAAGCCAGCGAAACCCTCGCCTCTCTCAACGCGATGACCACCGACCTGGCTTTTGAGCTTGAAGGCGCGCACCGCCACAAGCTGCTCGCCGCTCAGCAATTGATCGTTCTGGGTGAGCTACTGGTCGAACGAGTCTTGAACACCCAGCCATTCACTACCCATCCGCCACAACCCTAAAACACGAAACCGGGCGAGGCACCTCACCGTTTCTCGCCCGCTGGCATCCCCTCACACTTCCCATTACCCTGACGGCCTTTATCAGACAATCGGAAGTCAGATACCCGTGCTCAAGCCCTTCGCCGTCATCGCCCTCTCTGTCATGCCCTTACTCGCCACCGCTGCCGAGCTGGCCGGGGTTTGGCAAGGTACTTTGGGCAAGTCCGCGATCACCGTCTGTTTCAACGGTGCCGACGGGGAGCATGGCAGTTATTACTACCAGCGCATTCGTACCCCTATCCAATTGACTCAGGCCAACGACAACGCTCCCTGGGTGGAGGAAGGCAACACCGGTTTCTGGGCCCTGCAAAAACCTCAAGGCGATGCCCTTTCTGGTGCCTGGAGTAAAACCACCGGCGGCACGCCGCTGCCGCTGGCTTTACGCCGCATTGCCACGGACGGCTGC
The DNA here is from genome assembly GCF_023701505.1 of Pseudomonas sp. SR18. NCBI lineage: Bacteria > Pseudomonadati > Pseudomonadota > Gammaproteobacteria > Pseudomonadales > Pseudomonadaceae > Pseudomonas > Pseudomonas sp. SR18. The sequence continues at coordinate 121,887 of NZ_JAMQAU010000004.1, forward strand.
GGCAGCGATGCCTATAACGCGCCCCTGGAAGCCGCGCCGCTGCCTATCAAGACCGAGAAGAAGACTTTCGAAAACCATGCCTACCAACTCAAGACTCAGGGCCCCCGCGTCACGCTCAAGCTGGAGGGCGACGGCCCGGCGGTGCAGAAGATCAATCAGCAACTCGCCGCTCTGGCCGTCAATGACGATGATCTAACCGACTACTTTCATGAACGGCGTGAATACCTGGGTCGAAACGGCTCGGCCTATACCAGTGAAATCGAGGTTGAGCCTAGCTATTGGTCGTCGCAATTCATTACCGTGCGGTTCTACCGCTGGGCCGCGGGCACAGGCGCCAGGGGCATCAGTTGGGGGCTGCACTCCTGGAATCTGCAAACCGGCGAGAGTGTGGACCCCTGGACTTGGTTCGGCGGCCATCAGCAGTGGTACGACGCCTATTCCGGGCACTTGAAGCTGCCGGCCGCCTTCAGCACCTGGCTGGCCAAGCAAACCAGCACCGACGAGGGCTGCCCCGCGATTACCGATTACTCCAGCTTTGACCTGAGCTTCAACACCCAGGGCCTGCGGCTCGCCACGCCGGCCAATGGTGACGGTTGCGACAACGACCTGACCTTCACCTGGGAGCAGTTGGAACCGGTGCTGACCGAACAAGGCAAAGCGGCAGTGCCCAGGTTGAAACTGCCCTGATGCGCCCGAGAAAACCCCACAACCATTCACCAAAGGTTAAGAATCGCGCTCGTATACTCCTTGACTACCCATGACCGATCGCCCGATCGGTCTCATGCCCCGGTAGCCAGATTCCATGACGCGTCCCGCCCCCCTGCTGCTCTTGCTTGCTGGTCTGTTGTTCTTTTTCGCCCTTGGCAACCACGAGCTGCAGGGCTCCACCGAGGCCCGGGTGTCCGGAATTGCCATGGCGATGCACCTGGACAATGACTGGGTGGTGCCGCGCCTGTTTCAAGAGCCTTTCCTGGAAAAACCTCCCCTGAGCCTGTGGCTGGACGCCGGCGCGATTCGTTTGTTCGGCGCCAGCACCGGGGCGGTGCGCCTGGCTTCGGCGTTTGCCGGGTTGTTCAGCGTGATGCTGCTGTATGGGATGCTGCGTCGCTTCGGGCGGCCGCAGACGCTGGCGTTCAGCGCCGCGCTGATCCTGGCGACCATGGCCAGTTATTGGGGCAATGTGCGCGGTGTGGGTGAGGATTCACTGCTCAGCCTCGGCGTGACCATGGCATTGCTTGGGTTTTACCAGGCTCTGCGGCCCGAGCGCGAAGGTTCCAGTGTGTGGGCCTGGGCGTTGTTTACCGCCGGCATGGTGATCGCCACCCTGAGCAAAGGCGTGTTGGGGCTGGCGTTGCCGGGCATCGTGATCTTTGTGTACTTGGCCAGCACCAGCCTGATGGATAAACGCCTGCGCATCGGCGACTGGCTTAAGCCGGCGTTGTTCACGCTACTGGCTTTGGTGCCGCTGCTGATCTGGCTGGGGTTTCTGTTTCAACGTGGCGGGATGCAGGCGGTCGGCGAAGTGTTGTGGACCAACAGCGTTGGGCGCTTCAGCGGTTCGTTTGTCGAGGCCGGGCATTACGAGCCGTTCTACTACTACATCGCGAAGCTGCCAGAGGCGTTTCTACCCTGGAATATCCTCGTGTACCTGGGCCTGTGGCACTTTCGAAAAAGCCTGGTACACAACCGATATCGTCTGTTTTTCAGCGTGTGGCTGGTGGCGCAGTTCACCCTGCTGACCCTGGCTTCCAGCAAGCGCACGGTTTACCTGATGGCTCTGACCCCGGCCGCTGCGGTGCTCGCCGCAGAATATGCAGGGGTGCTGTTGGAGTGGCTCAAGGCACACAAGCCAGCGCTGTACCGCTACCACCGGGGCGTGATCATCAGTGCATTCAGCCTGGCAATTGCCAGCTACCTGATGGCTGCGTTCTGGTTCGCCCCCAAAGCAGACAAGCGTGAGTCTTTCGTGCCGGTGATCAGTCAGGCCAGGGCGTTTCAAACCGAAGGTAGGGATGTGGTGATGTTCCAGCCCAATGAACGCATTGCCGGGGCGAGCGTGTTCTATCTACAGGCCTACTTGCCGATCCTGCAAACCGAAGCGCAGTTACACAGCTTTCTCACGGCCAAGCCCGGCAACATTGCATTGCTGGACAACACCCGCCAACTGAGCGGGAAGGTCACGGTGATCAAAGAGATGAAGATCGGTCGCCAGCCTTACTACTTCATCGAGCAGTAAGGCCAGCGCACGGCGGGATCAGTGCTTGGTGAGCTTGTCCAGATAGCCCATGGCAAAGGCCGAGACCACGAAGGTCATATGGATGATCACGTACCACATCAGGTGATCGGGATCGACGTTCTTGGCGTCCATGAAGATGCGCAGCAGGTGGATCGAGGAAATCGCCACGATGGACGCCGCCACTTTCATCTTCAGCGAGGAAGAGTCCATGGTGCCCAGCCAGTTGAGCTTTTCCTTGTTTTCATCGATATCCAGCTGCGACACGAAGTTCTCGTAGCCGGAAATCATCACCATCACCAGCAAGCCACCCACCAGCGCCATGTCGATCAACGACAGCAGCAGCAGGATCACTTCCGCTTCCAGCATGGAAAAAATGTTGGGAATCACGTGAATGATTTCCTGGAAGAATTTCAGCGCCAGGATCAATAAACCCAGGGACAGCCCCAGGTAGATCGGCGCCAGCAGCCAGCGTGAAGCGTACATAGTGTTTTCGATAAAGCGTTCCATGGGATCTCACACAGCTTGGCTAAAAATGGCGGCGAGTATACCAGCCGCTACAAGACACCTGTAAGCACGAGAAAACTGACCCAGGCGGCATCTGTAAGAGAATTTTTCTGCTAGTGTCGAGCCCCTAAACTCGGCTCGATGATGTCGGACAGGAAGAAACTCAGATGATGGATGTGCGATCCCCTTTGGCCAGCATCGGCCTGTGCACGGCATTGCTGCTGGCCAGCGGCTGCTCTCCCAGCGACGAGCAGAAACAGGCGACGCTCGAAGAGAAAACCGCCACGTTCGAGCAGTCCCTCGACAGCATCCAAGACCCCAAACTGCGCGACGCCATCGCCGACCTCGGCGGTTCGCTGTTATTGCTGGAACGGGCGCGAGTCAAGCTGGCCACCAAGCCCATCGAAGCCGAGTACGGCGAAGACACCCTCGCCTTGCTCAAGCACTACCCAACGCCCCAGGCGCTGGTGGACACCTACATCAATGGCCTGTTCGTGCTGCGCAAGACCTCCCATTCCGATTACCTGACGGATCTGCAACCGGTCTTCCCGTTCAGTTTCAACATGCCCGACCAATTCCCCTTCCCCCATGGTCTGGAGTGGCAGTCGGTCACCTTGAGCAACAACAAAGTCGTGCCCTTCCAGCCAGAATGGTCGGAAACCGACCCCGGCATTCAGTTAAGCCCCAGCAGCTCCAACCTGACCAACCCCGATGACCTGACGGTGACCTACCCCTTCATCGACGGTATCGAGACGGAAAACAAGAGCCAACCGCAGCCCGTCACGCTCAAAGGCGCGGTCGAAGTCATCGCGCCGGGCAAGGTGCTGACGTTTGATCTGTCGAAAAAGGACGTGGGCCACAAGCGCACCGAAGGCACTATTACGCTCAACTTGCTGCTGCTGGAGAAGAACTACGCGGAAATCGAGCTGACCAACAGCGCGCCGCTGGCACCGCAAGTCGGCGACGAGTCGCCGAACCCTCTGCTGGTGCAAGCGCGGGACAGTACAGGCCAATTCCTCACGCGCGCAGGCTCGATCAACGAGAGCGCTGCGCAAGTGGCGTTCTACGAGAAACAACTGGCTGAGATGCAAAAGCAGAAGGCCTGGTCGCAAGGGTTCGAAAAACAGCTCACGGATGAACAGAAAGCCTTCGAACACAAACAGGGCAGTCATTACGCCAAGGTGTACTTCAACGGCCTGATCGATAACCTGCAGGTCAACGTGATGGACTTCTCTACGGCGTCCGTCACCCGCAAGGACCTTGAACTGCCAGTGCTGCGCTTCGACAAGAACAGCCTGGAAAAGACCGTACAAGCCTTGCCGATGCCGGTCACCGTGTACGACGACAGCGCTGCCAGCTGGCTCAAAGACGCAGCCATGACCGAAGATCAGCTGAAAAACAGCGTCAGCATCAGCCAGTCCGTTGAGGACGCCAGTGCCGCGCATGTGGTGTTCGACCACCCATTCACCTTCAACGACGACCTGGTGGGTGCCGAGCGCAACAGCAGCGTATCGCCGATTACCTTTTTTACGGCGGACGAAAAAGGCGAGCGCGGTGACCCCATCGAGCTGCCGACCGAAGCGTTCGAGCTGAACCCGGCCCGTGGCGCCCTCACCTACGACCTCAACCTGTTCCCGGAAAACCCGGCGTTCGTGGTGGGCTCGATCCCGCTGTTTTTGGCGACTATCGAGAAAGGCGAGTTGGACGTGACCAAGCTGCCCAAGGGCTTGTCGCTCAAGGACAACGCGCTGGTCGTCGATCAAAAAGACTTCCCCGCCGACAGCTGGCGCTTCTACGCCAAGGACGCCAGTGGCCAGTACCTCAAGGAAATTCTGGGGGTCAGCCACCGCGCCGAGGAATACGGCACGGCGATGTTTGACGTGCATTATTTCTACGGCCGACCGACCGCACTGGAAAGCTACCAACGCACCGACCTGAACACCGTGCAATACGGCTTCGAGGTCAAGCTGGACAAACCTGACAGCAAATGACCACCGCTACAGCGCAAGCGGTTCACGGTTGCCATTGAGCTGTCGCAGGTGGGCCTGCATGTGCAGGCACCAGATCTGCGGGTCGCCCGCCACCTCATAGCCGTGCTGGGTCAGGCTGTCCACAATGGACTCCAGAATGGTTTGCGCCGCAGAAGGTCCAGGAAACGGGCCCTGGGACTTGATGGTGGACGGCTGTTCACCGGACATTCCGGCGGCAAACAATACGGTCCACATCCCGTTATCCCCCGCGAGAGGGCGAATGGAGCATTCGATACGGGTGACCAGGCCGAAGCACTGGCGGGTAAGGCAAAGGTTGCGCGGCATGGCGGCGACCCTCGGTAGATCGGTGTTCAGCCCGGCCTGGGGCGAGGCTGTTTCTATCCAGCGACTCCTGTGGATATCCCTAAAGCAGAGAATAGAAGAAAACCGCTACAAACCAAGGTTGTAGAGACCAACGGTGGTGGGCGCCTATGGTTGAGTCAGTTTATTGGCAACCTCACCAAATCTGTGGCGAGCAAATCCGTGTGTTAGGTGATCCCCTGTGGTGAGCAGTCCCTGTGGTGAGCAGTCCTTGTGGTGAGCGGGCTTGCCCGCGCTGGGCCGCGAAGCGGCCCCAAAACCTTCACCGCGATTGATTCTGGCACTCTGCGGTGACCTTATTGGGGCTGCTGCGCAGCCCAGCGCGGGGCAAGCCCGCTCACCACAAAAGCCCGCTCACCACATGAGCCTGCTCACCACAAATGCCCACTCACCACGAGAGTCCGTTCACCACAAGAGTTCGCTCATCAGAACGCTGGCCCATCACAGAGACCCGTCAGCTCACAGGTTTCGCTTCAGCCAACGCCTGCTGCGCCAATTCCTTTTCCGCCTCCTTCAAGTCTTCCTCGCTGATCATCTCGGCAATCGCCCGCAAACGCTCGACCACCCGCGCATTCACCGTGCCTTCCGGGAATTGCCCTTCGGCGTCCGGCTCACCCGCGTCCTCGCCCACCAACAGGCTCAACGCCTCATCGGCCTGGCGCACCGCGTAGATATGGAACTGCCCGGCGCGTACGGCCTGCAGCACCTTCTCATCAAGCATCAACGTGGCGACGTTGGCCTGGGGAATGATCGCCCCTTGCTCACCGGTCAAACCGCGCGCTTCGCAGAGGCGGAAGAAGCCTTCGATCTTCTCGTTGACCCCGCCCACCGCCTGCACTTCACCAAACTGGTTGATCGAGCCGGTGATGGCAAAGCATTGCTTGAGCGGGGTTTTCGACAGCGCCGAGATCAAGGTGCACGCCTCGCCGAGGGACGCACTATCGCCGTCTACATAACCGTAGGATTGCTCCAGCGCGATGCTCGCCGAAATCGCCAGCGGGAATTCCTGGGCATAACGGCTGCCCAGGTAACCGGTCAGGATCATCACGCCTTTGGAGTGAATCGGCTGGCCAAGGTTGACCTCACGCTCAATGTCGACAATGCCGCTGCCGCCCGGGTACACCGTGGCGGAAATCCGCGCCGGCACGCCGAACGCCGAGTCACCGACTTCCAGCACCGTCAGCCCGTTGCACTTGCCCACGGCCGCACCCGCGGTGTCGATCAGGATCACCCCGGCGAGCATGTCGTCGAGAATCCGTGCCGACACGCGGCCGGTGCGGGTGGCCTTGGCCTTGAGCGCGCGCTCGATATGGCCAGCGTCGGTCATCTCATCGCCCGCCAGGTGACGGATAAAGTCCGCCTCGCTGACCAGCTGGAACAAGTCACCAATACGCGCCGACAAACGGCCCTGATGCTCCGCCAGCCGTGCGCTGTACGTCGCCAGCCGCGCCACCGCGTCCGAGGTCAGCGGCGCCATGCCTTCTTCCGATGTGCGGGTTTTGAGCAACTGGGCGAACTGCTCCAGGCTCTCATCGACCATTGGGATGTCTTCGTCGAAATCCACCAGCACCCGGAACATCTCCTGGAAGTCCGGATCAGCGTCCTGCAACGCGTAGTACAACTGGCGCGAGCCGATGATGATCACCTTGACCTGCAACGGGATCATCTGCGGGTTCAGGGTCACCGTCGCCAGGCGGCCCAGCTCGCCCAGGGGCGATTCCATCTTCAGCTTGCGCGATTGCAGGGAACGCTTGAGGGCGTCCCACACGAACGGCTCGCTGAGCATTTTTTCGGCTTCAAGGATCAGGAACCCGCCATTGGCACGGTGCAAGGCGCCCGGCCGCAGTTGGCGATACGTGGTGTAGAGCGCGCCCTGGTCGGTGCTGTACTCGATACGGCCGAACAGGTTGTCGTAAGTCGGGTGCGGCTCAAATACCACCGGTGCGCCACCGTTGACGGGGTGACCCACCACCAGGCTCGGGCAATATTGCTCTTCGAGCAGCTTGCGGGCCTGGGCGTCGGTCTTGGCGTCGTCGACCAATTGCTCGACCACAGTTTTGAGCAGGTACACCTGCATGGCCTGCAGATAACCGCAGACAGCTGCGTTCTCGGCGTATTTTTCCGACAGTGGCGCCAGCAAAGGTTGCAGGGCCAGGGTGATGGTTTCTTCGTTGAACTGACGCAGTTGGTTGTTGGACTCACGCTTCCACTGCGGCAGGCTGGCCAACTCTTCGTTGAGGCGCTCTTCCAGCTCGGAAATATCCGTATGGAAACGCTCGCGATCCACTTCCGGCAGCTGCGAAAACTCGGCTTCGTCCAGCGCCTTGCCGTCGAGCATCGGCGTGAATGCAATGTTGGTGCTGTCGCGGTACAGCGCCACGTCCTTTTCCAGGGCCAGACGCTCGATCACGTCCAGGGCCTTGTCGTAACGCTGGTTGAAGGCGCGGTCGATGGCGCTTTTGCGCTGTTGATAAGTCGGGTGCTCGAAGACCGCCGGGAAGGTGGCCACCAGGTTATCGACCAAGCCATTGATATCGGCAATGAAGGCTGCCGCCGCACCGCCTGGCAATTCCAGGGCACGGGGTTCGCGCGGCTCGTCGAAATTATTCACATAGACCCAGTCCGACGGGGTCTGCAGGCGCTTGCCTTCAGCTTTCAGGTAGCGTTTGACGAACGAAAAACGGCCGGTACCCGGCTCGCCCATGACAAATACGTTGTAACCGGGACGTGGCATGGCCACACCGAACTGCAACGCTTCAACTGCGCGTTCCTGGCCAAGCACACCGCGAAAGGGCTCCAAATCATTGGTGGTCGAGAAGCTGAACTGTTCAGCGGAGAAAGGGCGAGTCAGCGCTTCGGGCGCTAGACGCAGGCTGGCAGCAACAGGATCAGGCATCGGGCTTCCTTACATCAGGCGGGGCAGATGACGGCATTCTGGCTCTCCGTTGCGCGCTCTGGCAAGGCGAGCCTGTGGGAAAGCGTAGACACGGAATGCGTCCTACAAAAAAATCGCGACATCTCTGATTGTTTTATAAAAACACACGGAACCCTTGGAACGTGCCTAAACTCCAAACTGCGCGGGTTGGACTAATAACCGATCCCTAGGGCGCTATGAAGTGCCTGAACCCTTGTCCATTGGTTTGCACACAAAGAGAACAAAGCTATGAAACGGATCCTTCTCGGTACTCTCTTCACCGTCGTCTCCCTCAATGCAATGGCAGAAGCACCAGGTGGCCCGAACTGCGGTTGGGGCAACATGTTGTTCGAAGGCCAGCGCGGTACTCCAGCCCACTTCCTGGCTTCCACCACCAACGGCACCTCGGGCAACGCCACCTTCGGCATGACCTCGGGCACCAACGGTTGCAGCACCAACAGCGCGCTGACCTACGGCGGCAAGTCCTGGATTGCCATGAATGGCATGATGAACGAGCTGTCCGAAGACATGGCCAAGGGTAATGGCGAAGCACTGACCACCTACGCCGTGGTACTGGGCGTTGCGCCAGAAGATCGTGACCACTTCGCAGCCGTGGCTCACGAACACTTCCAACAAATCTTCAGCAAGGCCGATGTGACCGCTGAAGACGTGCACAACAACACCCTGGCTGTACTGAAAGGCGATGCCCGTCTGGCGAAATACGCTACCCAGGCTTAAGCTCGACCTGCCCGCGCCTCCCCAGGCGCGGGTTTTATTTTTGGACCCGCCTCCCCTTTGGGTCTCTCTAATTTCCGACTTAAGTTGCCCCTATGCTCAAACGCTTTGCCTGGATGGCACTCCTAGCCTGCGCCCCGCTGTACGCGGCACCGCACCTTGATGATCAACGTTTGCAGCAACTGGCCAACGATCCGTTCTGGCTTTCGCTGGGCCATTACGAAGCCGGGAAAATCAGCGGCTGGCGCAGTTATGTCAGTGAAAAGAAATTCTTCCTGGCCGCCGATGGCGCCCACCACCCGGATGCCGAACTCAAGGCCACCGTTGAAGCACTCTATGCTCCGGCCAGCCTGGGCGAAAAACACGCCCAATGTGTCTACCCCGCACGTACCCGCTGGCTCAAGGCTCAGTTGAACCTGACCGACCTGCCCGCCGTGGACTGCACCGAATTCAAGCAATGGTTCAAGGATGTCGCCCCTCACAGCGCGGTGATGATCTTCCCGGCGGCCTACCTCAACAGCCCGTCGTCGATGTTCGGCCACACCCTGCTGCGTATCGACCAGGCTGACGTGCAGAGCAACAAGACCGCGCTGCTCAGCTACGCGATCAACTTCGGCGCCTACATAGAAGGCTCGGATAACAGCATCCTCTACGCCTGGAAAGGCCTGATGGGCGGCTACCCCGGCCTGTTCGCACTGGTGCCCTACCAGGAAAAACTCTCCGAGTACCGTAGCCTCGAAAACCGCGACCTGTGGGAATACCGGCTCAACCTCACCCAGGTCGAGACCGAGCGCATGGTCGAGCACGTGTGGGAGCTCAAGCAGATCCAGTTCGACTACTTCTTCTTCGACGAAAACTGCTCCTATCGCCTGCTGGAACTGCTGCAAGTGGCCCGCCCCGGCCTGCGCCTGACCGAGCAATTCCCGCTGACGGCCATTCCTACCGACACCGTCAAGGCAGTGAAGGACGCAGGCCTGGTCGAGAAAATCGATTACAGGCCATCCCGCGAGCGCGAGTTGCTGGAACGCGCCAAGCCGCTGGACAGCGACGAACAGCAATGGGTGCTCAAGGTCAGCGATGACCAGCAACAATTGCAGGCGCCGGCCTTTAAAGCATTGCCCCGCGACCGCCAGGCCCTGATCATCGACGCCGCCTATCGCCTGGGCCGCTACCGCGCCAACGGCCTGGAACGCGACACTGCACGCTCCCAACGCAGTTTCGAATTGCTGCGCGCCATCAACCAGAACCCCGCGCCCGACCTGAAGATCACGCCGCCCGGCCTGCCGGAAAACGGTCACGAATCGCGCACCTGGCAAGCCGGCCTCGGCACTCGTGGCGACAAGGCCTTCGGTGAATACGGCCTGCGCATGGCCTACCACGACCTCAACGACAATGCCGAAGGCTTCCCCCTCGGCGCGCAGATCGAAATCCTGCAAATGAAACTGCGCCAGTACGAAGGCAACCACTGGCAACTGCAGCAACTGGACCTGGCCACCATCCGCTCCCTGACCCCGCGCAACGCCCTGCTGCAGCCGTGGTCATGGCAAGTCACCGGCGGCCTGGAACGCGTGCCGGGCAAGCACGACGATGAAACCCTGGTCGCCCACGTCAACGGCGGCGCCGGCGGCACCTGGCAACTGCGCGACGACATGCTCGGCTTCGCCCTCGGCACCGTGCGTGTGGAACACAACAACGACTTCAACGAAGCCATCTCCCCCGCGGCCGGCTTTAACACCGGCGTACTGTGGAAAAACCCGCTGGGCAATTTGAGCCTGGAGGCCAAGGGCGATTTCTTCACCAATGGTGAAGTGCGTCGCAGCATCAGCCTCAACCAACAGTGGGAACTGTCGCGCAACCTGGGGCTGCGCCTGAGTGCACAGCGCGAATACAGCCACTTGTCGACACCGGTCAATGAAGTGATGCTCGAAGTAAAGTGGTATCACTACTGACCCAGCCTGGCGAAAATCAAAATGTGGGAGGGGGCTTGCCCCTCCCACATTTGCCCGTATTTATTCAGTTTCCATCTCAGGGAGTTCCAATCAACATGGCAGTTAACTGCAACACTCTCGAAGAAGTCCGTGACAACATCGACCGCCTCGACCAGCAAATTGTCAGCCTACTGGCTGAACGTGGCGCCTACGTATCCCAGGCAGCCCGCTTTAAAAAGGATGCAGATGCGGTCAAGGCACCACAACGGGTTGAACAGGTGATCGCCAAGGTGCGGGGCTTGGCGCACACGCTGGGCGCCAATCCAGAAGTCACCGAGCAGGTCTATCGCGCAATGATTTCGGCGTTTATTGAGCAAGAGTTGGCTGAGCATGCGGCACGCGGTCGAGCGGGGTAAAAATTGGCAAATTTATTCGCTGATATAGAAATCCTTTAGGCATCTTCAAGCCACTGATTAATAAGCAGGAAACCTCAGCCTATTTTTTAGCTTTTTCTAATTGATACCAACTTGCTGTTACTGCCCTCGCTTTATGAGAATTTGTGGCTAGTCTCGGATAGCAATCAAATTGCCACCAAGTCTATCCACGGATCTGAATAGGTAGAGGCTGACTATGGATTTTTTTGAAAAGCTTACCAGTCTGGCAGCAAAAGTTCGGTTACAAGGCCCTGCCATTCAAACGGAAGAAGCTACAAAAAATGCTTTCGTAATGCCTTTCATAAACACTGTCCTGGGTTATGACGTGTTTGATCCCCAGGAAGTGACGCCTGAGTTCGTATGCGATGTGGGGACTAAAAAAGGCGAAAAGATCGACTACGCAATCATGAAAAACGGTGAGGTTCAAATTCTCATCGAATGCAAAAAAATCGGTGAGTCACTGAGCATTAATCACGCCTCTCAGCTTTTTCGATACTTCCATGTGACAAGCGCGAGAATCTCCATTCTCACAAACGGCCAGGTCTACAGGTTTTTTACCGACCTGGACGCCCCCAACAAAATGGACGAAAAGCCATTCCTGGAACTGGACTTGCTGGACATTGACGAATATTCCGTGCCGGAATTGATCAAGCTTACTAAGTCGGCTTTCGACGTAGATTCGATCATCAATGCTGCAGGAGAGCTGAAGTACGTCAGCCAACTCAAGAAAATTATCGGCGCTCAGGTCAGTAAACCCGAAGACGAATTCGTGAAATTTTTTGCATCCCGCGTTTATGACGGCGTCATCACGCAGAAAGTGCGTGAACAGTTTTTTGAACTGACTCGAAAAGCGCTAGCGCAATTTCTGAATGATCAAATCAATGATCGACTCAAGTCAGCCATGAGCGGCGTAATTCAACCGACTATCGCCTCGATGCCAGTGGCAAACAGCGCGAATTCTGATACGCAGGACCGCGATGAATCAGAAGACAAGATCCTGACGACACTTGAAGAGTTAGAGGGTTATCACATCGTCAGGGCAGTAGTGAGATCGGTAGTAGATGCCAAGCGAATTGTTCAGCGAGATACTCAAAGCTATTTTGGAATTTTGCTGGACGACAACAATCGCAAGCCGATTTGTCGCCTCCACTTCAACCGCAGTCAGAAGTACCTCGGGATATTCGACGAGGAAAAAAATGAAACCCGACATGCGATTTCGTCCATTGATGAGATTTACGAGTATGCGGATCAATTGAAAAAGACAGTGGGTTATTACGACTAGGGGCGGATGATACCCCCTGTGGCGAGGGAGCTTGCTCCCGTTGGGCTGCGCAGCAGCCCCGAAACCAGGCACCGCAATTTTTCTGGATAATCTCCATTGCCGGTATTGTGGCTGCTGCACAGCCCATAGCGGTCTACAGATTTCTCACACGCCTTTCACATCCCCCCGACGAATCCCCTTCTAGACTTCCCCTATCAGCCGTGAAACGGCCAGGGAGTACGCCATGTGGCGGTATGCGGTAATGCTGTGTGCGATGGTGTGGCTGGCGGGTTGTCAATCGACTCACCAGGAGTTGTTGGCCAAAGGCTATCCACCGGCTTTTGCCGATGGCTTTGACGACGGCTGCAGCAGCGGTCGCCAGGCGGCCGGGGTGATCACGGGGACATTTCGCAAGAACGTGCCGCGCTATCTGAAAGACCGGGAGTACGCCGAAGGCTGGGAAGACGGTTTTCGCCAGTGCAAGGCCATGCGCGAGAACGAAGAACTGCGCGACTACAAGGACAATCACTGGGACGACCGTGAGCGCGCCTGGCAGCAGGAAAAGGATCGCGATGCCGCCAGGGCCTATCACTCGCAATAGGTCGCTTTCAGACATCCATCGAAACTAAAGCACGGCGACCATGGCCCAAGCTTCATAGAGGGAGAACACCATGAGCCGAGCTTTTGTGAATGAAGACAGCGCCGCCGCCCAGGCTGATCAGCCGGTGGAGCGGCAGGTCAGCGAGCAGCCCAATCGCGTGACCGCGCATGGGTTGGCGCAGTTACAGGCCAAGGTTGCGCAACTACAGGCCGAATACAGCGCCGAGTCCACCAAGGGCGAACAGGCCGATACGCAGCGCCAGGCCGATCTTGAGCGGGATTTGCGCTATTTCAACCAGCGGGTGCAGAGCGCCCAAGTAGTGGCATCAGCCACTTCCACCGACAAGGTACAGATCGGCAGTTGGGTCACGTTCGCCAATGAACAGGACGAGCAGCAGCGCATCCAGTTGGTCGGTGAAGACCAGGCCGACGCGACTGCAGGCCTGATCAACTGGGGTTCACCTCTGGGTCGCGCATTGCTGGGCGCCCAGATCGGCGACGAGGTGCTGTGGAAGCGCCCCGTCGGCGATCAGTTGATCGAGGTGCTGCGTATCGAAGCCGAGACTTAGACGATGCCTTGGGCCAGCATCGCGTCGGCGACTTTCACGAAGCCAGCGATGTTCGCGCCCTTCACGTAGTTGATCCGGCCGTTTTCTTCGCCGTAGTGCACACACGCGTGGTGGATCGACTGCATGATGTTGTGCAGCTTGCTGTCCACCTCACCGGCGGTCCACAGCAGGCGCATGGCGTTCTGCGACATCTCCAAGCCACTCACCGCTACGCCACCGGCGTTGGATGCCTTGCCCGGTGCAAACAGAATGCCTGCCTCGATAAAGATATCCACCGCCTCAAGCGTGGTCGGCATGTTGGCGCCTTCGGCCACGCAGATGCAGCCGTTGCGCAGCAAGGTGCGGGCGGCTGCGGCGTCCAGTTCGTTCTGGGTGGCGCATGGCAGGGCGATATCGCAGGCCAGCTCCCAAGGCGTCTGGCCCTTGCGGAACTCCAGGCCGAAACGCTCGGCCAATTCGCTGATGCGGCCGCGCTGAACGTTTTTCAGCTCCAACAGGGCTGACCATTGCTCTTCGGTCAAACCGCTTTCGGCGTACAGGGTGCCCTCGGAGTCGGACAGGGAGACCACCTTGCCGCCCAGGTCCATGACTTTGCGTGCCGCGTATTGCGCCACGTTGCCGGAGCCGGACACCGCCACGCGCTTGCCTTCAACCCGTTGGCCGTCGCGCTTGAGCATTTCTTCAGCGAAGTACACACAGCCAAAACCGGTGGCTTCCGGGCGGATCAGGCTGCCGCCGTAGGTCATGCCCTTGCCGGTCAACACGGAGGTGAACTGGTTGCTCAGGCGCTTGTACTGGCCAAACAGGAAACCGATCTCACGGGCGCCCACGCCGATATCGCCAGCCGGCACATCCACATCCGCGCCGATATGGCGGTACAGCTCGCTCATGAATGCCTGGCAGAAGCGCATGACTTCTGCGTCGCTCTTACCTTTTGGATCAAAGTCCGAGCCGCCCTTACCGCCGCCCATGGGCAGCGAAGTCAGGGAATTCTTGAAGGTCTGTTCGAAGGCGAGGAATTTCAGCACCCCCAGGTTGACCGACGGATGGAAGCGCAGGCCGCCTTTGTAAGGGCCGATGGCGCTGTTCATCTGGATACGGAAACCGCGATTGACCTGGACCTTGCCGTGATCATCGACCCATGACACCCGGAACGTAATCGCACGCTCCGGCTCGCAGATGCGTTCCAGGATGCCCGAGTTCAGGTAGTGAGGATTGGCTTCAAGAAACGGCCACAGACTGCGTAGGACTTCTTCTACAGCCTGGTGAAATTCTGGCTGGTCTGGGTCGCGTTTTTTCAGGCGGGCAAGGAAGGATTCGACGGATTCGATCATGAAAAGTCTCGGCAAATTGATTGTTTTTAAGGGAGATTGGGCCGGACTTTATCAATTCATGTCGCACTGCGACAGGGCAAAATGTCGCCTTTGTGAATTTAAATGGTGCATTGGATATAACTGTATCCAGTTTTACCGTGTTTTATGCACTTAAAAGGGGATTTCAAATCACGCACATGCACCAACAGATAAATGGCTATCGGGGGCAAGCCCCTTCCCATATTTGATCAGTGTGGGTCAGGAAAAATGCGCAAAAAAAAGCGGAGCCCCGAGGGCTCCGCTTTTTTTCAAACCCGCCGGATCAGGCGAGTTTTTTGTGGCGTACACGGTGCGGCTGGGCAGCAGCATCGCCCAAGCGCTTTTTACGGTCGGCTTCGTACTCGGTGTAGTTGCCTTCGAAGAACACGGCTTGCGAGTCGTCTTCGTACGCCAGGATGTGGGTCGCGACGCGGTCAAGGAACCACCGATCGTGAGAGATCACAATGGCGGCGCCCGGGAAGTCCAGCAGGGCTTCTTCCAGGGAACGCAGGGTTTCTACGTCGAGGTCGTTGGACGGTTCGTCGAGCAGCAACACGTTGCCGCCCTCTTTCAGGGTCAGGGCCAGGTGCAAGCGGCCACGCTCACCACCGGACAGGTCCTTGACGAACTTCTGCTGGTCGCCGCCCTTGAAGTTGAAACGACCGACGTAGGTGCGCGACGGGATTTCATAGTTGCCGATGCGGATCTGGTCGGAGCCGTCGGAAATCTGCTGGAACACCGTCTTGCTGCCATCCAGGTCATCACGGCTCTGGTCCACACAGGCCAGTTGCACGGTTTCGCCGACTTCGATGGTGCCCGAATCCGGCGTTTCCTTGCCCATCAGCATGCGGAACAGCGTGGATTTACCCGCACCGTTACCACCAATTACGCCGACGATCGCGCCTTTTGGCATGGAGAACGACAGATTATCGATCAGCACGCGGTCGCCATAGCCTTTGGAAACGTTCTTGAACTCGATGACCTTGTCACCCAAGCGTGGACCGGCCGGGATGTAGATCTCGTTGGTTTCACTGCGCTTCTGGAATTCCTGCGACTGCATTTCTTCAAAGCGTTGCAGACGCGCCTTGGATTTGGACTGGCGGGCCTTGGCGCCTTTGCGCACCCACTCCAGTTCTTCCTTCATGGCTTTTTCGTGGGCCGATTGCTGCTTGGATTCGGCGGCCAGACGGTCGGACTTGGCTTCCAGCCAACCGGAGTAGTTGCCCTCGTAAGGGATGCCGGCGCCGCGGTCGAGCTCCAGGATCCAGCCGGCGACGTTGTCCAGGAAGTACCGGTCGTGCGTGATCGCAACCACGGTGCCCGGGAAATCGTGAAGGAAGTGTTCCAACCAGGCGACGGAATCGGCGTCCAAGTGGTTGGTGGGTTCATCGAGCAGCAGCATGTCGGGGGCCGACAGCAGCAGGCGGCACAAGGCCACGCGACGTTTTTCACCACCGGACAGGAATTCGACCTTGGCGTCCCACGCCGGCAGGCGCAGCGCATCGGCGGCGACTTCCAGCTGGCGCTCCAGGTTGTGACCGTCGCCGGCCTGCAGGATGGCTTCGAGCTTGGCCTGTTCGGCGGCGAGTTTGTCGAAGTCGGCGTCTTCTTCAGCGTAAGCCGCGTAGACCTCGTCCAGGCGCGCCTGGGCGTTCTTGATCACGGCGACGGCTTCTTCGACCACTTCGCGCACGGTTTTGGTCGGATCGAGGATTGGCTCTTGCGGCAGGTAACCGATGTTCAGTTCCGGCATCGGGCGGGCTTCGCCTTCGAACTCGGTGTCGACGCCAGCCATGATTTTCAGCAACGTGGACTTACCCGAACCGTTCAGGCCGAGCACGCCGATCTTGGCGCCGGGGAAGAAGGACAGCGAAATGTTTTTCAGGATTTCCCGCTTCGGCGGAACAACTTTTCCCAGCCGATGCATGGTGAAGACGTATTGAGCCATGGTGAACCTAGCGTCAGTGACTGATGAATTAAGCGGGCGAAGCCCGTGCCAGACCATGCGCCGCGCGGGCCGTTGACTATCATCAATGCCAGCGAGCGGAAAAAGCCTGAGTCTCTGGGGCTGGAACGCCCCCGCGTAACCGGCAAAGCTACCTGAATGCGCTTGGTCAGTCCAGCCAAGCGGGGCTGGCACTTTGCCACAAGTCAAGGCATGCTAGCCGCCCTCCGGGCGTCCGGCTTATAGTGCACGTCGCGCGCCAATCCAGCCAAACCGCAGGATCACAGCTTGTCCAAAGTCACGCCGCCAACGCCTTTACGCGCCGCTCATATAGCGCCGGGAGCGCCCCTGCACGGCACCCTTAAAGGCGCATTGGCGACGCTCGTCCTCATGCTGCTCGCGTTATTGTTCTGGCAGCTGCTGGACCAGTTGCAGCAAAACCAGAAAAACCAGCAGCAATACACCATCGACTACAGCGCCGACCTGGCTGAAGAGTTCAGCCTGAACATGGCCCTGAGCGCAAAAATTGCCCTCAACCTGCTACCGATCGTCGAACCGCCCCGCGACAGCGAACAGCAACAGGCCTTGATGCGCACCTTGCAGCGTTCCCTGCCGGAGCTGCGCAGTTTCGCCCTGCTGGCCCCCAGCGGCGCGATGATCAGCGACAGCGCCAATGACAGCGAGGACAGCGCCTGGCTGGAAGAATTGGTGCAACGCAGTCACGGCCAGTCCTATTACCTGAGCAACAACAACGACGGCACCATCATCTACCTGCTGCTGCACCAGCCCAGCGGCGATTCAAGGATGTACTGGGCGCTGCGCCTGGCGCCCGGTTACCTGGTTAACCTCACCCGCCAGGACAGCCAGGGCACGCGCCCGATGTGGGCCATCGAAAACCGCCTGAACCACCGCGTGGTCAGCCGTGACAATGGCTCGCCGGCGCAATGGTCCGGCGCCCTGACGCCGGATGACTTGAATAAAAGCGTACTGGTCACGCCTCTGAGCAAAAGCGACTGGCAGTTGCGTGGCATGTTCGACCGCGCCGCTGTGCTGGAACAACTGCTGCCGGCGTTTATCGGCAAATGCCTGCTGGGCCTGGCGTTCTCGTTGATCCCGGTGATCGTGCTGCTGAATATGCGTCGCCGTCAGCGCCAGGTGCATGAAGGCCGACGGCGTTATCAGGATATTTTCGAAGGTACCGGCGTGGCCTTGTGCGTGCTTGACCTGTCAGGCCTGAATGCGTTTTTTGCCAGGACGCACGTGCAGACCCGCGAGCAACTGCACGCCTGGCTGCAACACAAGCCCGAAGAAAGCAGGCAGTTGCTCGCCGAGCTGCGCATCACCGAGATCAACCAGGTAGCGGTGCGCCTGCTGAACGTGGACTCGTGCGAGGAGGCTTGGGAACGGCTGATCGATGACTGCCCAAGCAACAGCACGTCCATTGGCCATCAGATACTCGAAGCCGTGCTGACCCAGCAGAACCAGCTTGAACTGGAAATCCAGCTCAACGATGTGGCTGGTAACGAGCAATACCTGTGGCTGGTGATGCGCCTGCCGGAGCAGAAGGACGATTTCAAGGCGGTGATCCTCAGTATCAGCGACATCACCAGCCGCAAGCTGATCGAGCTGTCGCTGGTGGAGCGTGAGAGTTTCTGGTCGGACGTGGTGCGCACGGTGCCTGATCATCTGTATGTGCAGGACGTGATCAGCCAGCGCATGATCTTCAGCAACCACCACCTGGGCCACACCCTCGGCTACACAAAGGCCGAACTGCAGCAAATGGGCGAGTACTTCTGGGAAATCCTGCTGCACCCCGACGACGCCGAGCATTACCACGACTTGCGCCTGCAGCAACGCCAGGCCGGCTACGCAACGCAGTTGCATTGCCAATTGCGCTTCCGCCATCGCAACAACCAATGGCGGCGCTTTGACATTCGTGAGCAGGCCCTGGCCCGCGATAAAACCAGCCAGGTCACCCGCATCATTGGCGTGGCCAAGGACATTACCGACCAGATCGAAGCCAGCGAATCCCTGCGCGACAGCGAAAAACGCTACCGCATGCTGGCCGAAAGCATAAGCGACGTGATCTGCTCCACAGACAGCAAACTGGCCCTCAACTACATCAGCCCGTCGGTCAGCGCGGTGCTCGGGTACGACGTGGACTGGGTGTTCAAGAACGGCTGGCAGTCGATCATCGCCAATCCGGCGCAATTGGCCGGTATCTACAGCCTGGTGGAACAGGTCAGCCGCGCACTGGGTGATGTCGAGGTGCTGAACAAGCTGCGCGATGAAGTGCAGACCCAGCTGTTCCTGTTTGACTGCCTGCGCGCCGACGGCCGTAAGGTGCCGATCGAGCTGCGCCTGGTCCTGGTGTGGGACGAGCATGGCGCCTTCGAAGGCATTCTCGGCGTCGGCCGCGATATCAGCCAACAACGCCGCGCCGAGAAAGACCTGCGCATGGCGGCCACGGTATTCGAGCACTCCACCTCGGCGATCCTGATCACCGACCCGGCGGGCTATATCGTGCAGGCTAACGAGGCGTTCAGCCGGGTCAGCGGGTATGCCGTCGCGGATGTACTCGACCAGTTGCCGAACATGCTCACCGTCGATGAACAGCAGGAAGCCCACCTGCGCTACGTGCTCAAGCAATTGCACCAGCACAGCACGTGGGAAGGCGAAGTGTGGCTCAAGCGCCGCAATGGCGAACATTACCCGGCGTGGGTCGGCATTACCGCCGTGTTCGACGACGAAGGCGACCTGGCCAGCTATGTGTGCTTCTTCAGTGATATCAGCGAGCGCAAGGCCAGCGAACAGCGCATCCACCGCCTGGCCTATTACGACGCCCTGACCCACCTGCCCAACCGCACGCTGTTCCAGGACCGCCTGCACACTGCGTTGCAGTCGGCGGAGCGGCAGAAGTCGTGGGTGGTGCTGATGTTCCTCGATCTGGACCGCTTCAAGCCGATCAACGACTCCCTCGGCCACGCCGCTGGCGACCGCATGCTCAAGGAAATGGCCACCCGCCTGCTCGGCTGCGTGGCCGAAGACGACACCGTGGCGCGCATGGGCGGTGATGAGTTCACCTTGCTCCTGCAACCACGGGTCAGCCGTGAGATGGCGCTGAACCGTGCGATTCACGTGGCCGAGCAGATCCTTGCCAGCCTGGTGAAACCCTTTGTACTGGAGGGTCGCGAGTTTTTTGTGACCGCCAGTATCGGCATCGCCCTCAGCCCGCAGGACGGTAACGAGCTGAGCCAACTGATGAAAAACGCCGACACGGCGATGTATCACGCCAAGGAACGTGGCAAGAACAACTTCCAGTTCTACCAGGCCGACATGAACGCCAGCGCCCTGGAACGCCTGGAGCTGGAAAGCGACCTGCGCCACGCCCTGGAACAGAACGAATTCGTGCTGTATTACCAGCCGCAGTTCAGCGGCGATGGCAAACGCCTGACCGGCGCCGAAGCCCTGCTGCGCTGGCGCCATCCGCGTCGCGGGCTGGTGCCGCCAGGGGACTTCATTCCGGTGCTGGAAGAGTTGGGCCTGGTGGTGGATGTGGGTGACTGGGTGATCAGCGAAGCCTGTCGCCAGCTCAAGACCTGGCACCAGAACAAGGTGCGCGTGCCAAAAGTCTCGGTGAACATCTCGGCGCGGCAGTTCTCCGACGGCCAACTGGGCACCCGCATTGCCACCATCCTCAAGGACACCGGCCTGCCGCCGGCGTGCCTGGAGCTGGAGCTGACCGAAAGCATCCTGATGCGCGAAGTCAACGAGGCACTGCACATCCTCGACAGCCTGAAAAACCTGGGCCTGAGTATTGCGGTGGACGATTTCGGCACGGGCTATTCCTCGCTCAACTACCTCAAGCAATTCCCTATCGATGTGTTGAAGATCGACCGCACCTTTGTCGACGGCCTGCCGTCCGGAGAGCAGGACGCGCAGATCGCCCGGGCGATTATTGCCATGGCCCACAGCCTCAACCTGGCGGTAATCGCCGAGGGCGTGGAAACCCATGAGCAACTGGACTTCCTGCGCGAGCATGGCTGCGATGAGGTGCAGGGTTATCTGTTCGGACGGCCGATGCCGGCCAATCGGTTTGAGGTGCAGTTCAGTAATGATGCGCTGTTCATGTTTGATTGAGATCAGGTGGTGAGGCTACTGGCCCCATCGGGGGCAAGCCCCCTCCCACATTTTGATCTGTGAACACATTCAAGTGTGGGGGGGCTTGCCCCGATGAGGCCTCCAAAGCCACCACTCATGCCCAAGTGAATCCCGCTTGTCCGCGACATGATGTCCTTTCATATGCCATCTAAAACCCATTGGGTTAGAATGCCCTCCTTTTCTGCCCCCGATCCTTGAGGACCGCCATGTTCAGCCGTGATTTGACCATTGCCAAGTACGACGCCGATCTCTTCGCCGCCATGGAGCAAGAAGCCGTGCGCCAGGAAGAGCACATTGAGCTGATCGCTTCGGAAAACTACACCAGCCCTGCGGTCATGGAGGCTCAAGGTTCGGTTCTGACCAACAAGTACGCCGAAGGCTACCCAGGCAAGCGTTACTACGGCGGTTGCGAGTACGTCGACGTGGTTGAGCAGTTGGCCATCGACCGTGCAAAAGAGCTGTTCGGCGCCGATTACGCCAACGTCCAGCCGCACGCCGGTTCCCAAGCCAACAGCGCCGTGTACCTGGCCCTGCTGCAAGGCGGCGACACCATCCTGGGCATGAGCCTGGCCCACGGCGGTCACCTGACCCACGGCGCCAGCGTTTCCTCCTCCGGCAAGCTGTACAACGCCGTTCAATACGGTATCGATGCCAACGGCCTGATCGACTACGACGAAGTCGAGCGCCTGGCGGTTGAACACAAGCCAAAAATGATCGTGGCCGGTTTCTCTGCCTACTCGCAGATCCTGGACTTCCCACGTTTCCGCGCCATCGCCGACAAAGTGGGCGCTTACCTGTTCGTGGACATGGCTCACGTGGCTGGCCTGGTCGCCGCTGGTGTCTACCCGAACCCGGTTCCCTTCGCTGACGTGGTCACCACCACCACCCACAAGACCCTGCGCGGTCCACGTGGCGGCCTGATCCTGGCTCGCGCCAACGCCGAGATCGAGAAGAAGCTGAACTCCGCCGTTTTCCCAGGCGCCCAGGGTGGCCCGCTGGAACACGTGATCGCCGCCAAAGCGATCTGCTTCAAGGAAGCGCTGCAGCCTGAGTTCAAGACCTACCAGCAACAAGTGGTCAAGAACGCCCAGACTATGGCCAGCGTGTTTATCGAGCGCGGCTTTGATGTAGTGTCCGGCGGTACTGAAAACCACCTGTTCCTGCTGTCGCTGATCAAGCAGGACATTTCCGGTAAAGATGCTGACGCTGCCTTGGGCAAAGCCTTCATTACCGTGAACAAAAACTCCGTACCGAACGACCCACGTTCGCCGTTCGTCACTTCGGGCCTGCGCTTCGGCACCCCGGCTGTGACCACTCGTGGCTTTAAAGAAGCAGAGTGCAAGGAACTGGCTGGCTGGATCTGCGACATCCTGGCCGACCTGAACAACGAAACCGTGATCGACGCGGTCCGTGAGAAGGTCAAGGCCATCTGCAAGAAGCTGCCGGTATACGGCGCTTGATTGCAGTTGCTTGAATAAGAAGCCCGGCTCTTGAGCCGGGCTTTTTTATGCCTGATCTCATTTCAGGTCACAGATGGTAGATCCGAGCAAAACCTTCGCGGATCTTGTCCTCCGGCAACTCATCGGCAATAAACACAATCACACTTTCCCGCGCCTCGCCTTCGGCCCACTCGGTGTCCCAATCGAAGCCGTAGAGCTTCAGCACGCCCTGAAACACCATGCGCCGGTCTTCCCCGGCGATGTTCAGCACGCCCTTGTAGCGCAGCAGTTGCTTGCCATGGTCTTCCAACAGCTCATTCATAAACTCGCTGAGGCGGTCGATGTCCAGTGGCTGATCGGTGCGCAGCACCAGGCTGGAGATGCGGTCGATGGACGGCGCCTTGCTCACTGGGCGCAGGCTCATGCCGGCGTTGAGGTTGAAACCGCGCACGTCGAGCAATTGCGCCAGGTCAATCTTGCCGTGTTCCACCACGCGAATCGGCGCTCGGCGGTTGATGCGGGTGAGGCGTTCGCTGAGGGCATCAAAGGTGGCGTCGTCCACCAGATCACGTTTGCTCACCAGCAGGCGGTCGGCAAAACCGATCTGGGCCTGGGCGATGGTCTGGGTCAGGTGATGCTCGGCGTGGGCCGCGTCCACCAAGGTGATGATGCCGTCGAGGATGTAGCGCTCGCGCAGTTCTTCATCAATGAAGAAGGTCTGGGCCACCGGCGCCGGATCAGCCAGGCCGGTGCACTCGATCACCAGGCGGTCGAAGGCGATCTCGCCGCTGTCCAGGCGTTCCAGCAGCAGGTAGAGGGCTTTGGTCAGGTCGGTGTGGATGGTGCAGCACACACAGCCGTTGGACAGGGTCATGACTTGCACCGGCTCTTCGCCCAAAAGCTGGGTGTCGATACCGGCGTCACTGAATTCGTTTTCGATCACGGCGATTTTCAGGCCGTGTTCGGCTTTGAGCAGATGGCGCAGCAAGGTGGTCTTGCCGGCGCCGAGGAAGCCGCTGAGGACGGTCACTGGAATGGGAGAGGACAAAAGAAATTCTCCTTGAAGAAACACTGAAACAAATGTGGGAGGGGGCTTGCCCCCGATAGCAGAGTGTCAGGCACTGATGTGTCACTGATTCACCGCTATCGGGAGCAAGCCCCCTCCCACAGGGGAGTTACATTAAATCAACAGCACTTGGGCCCACCCTTGCCACCGTAACGTGCTTCCTGGCGTTCTCGGAAGAACGCCTTGTAGTCCATCATCGGTTTGTCCGGGTGCTTGGTTTGCATATGCTCGACGTAAGTGTCGTAGTCGGGCATGCCGACCATCAGGCGCGCGGCCTGACCGAGGTATTTACCGAGGCGACTGATGTCATTGAACATGGTTGCAATCCTCGATCATGCGTCCGGTACAGCCTGGAACGGGGCTTCTTTATCCGTACGTTCTTTGTTGCCCCAGGCGGCGACACCGACCTTGAGCGCGTAGAACAGGATGCTGAACACCACGAACAGGAACAACACCGTCAGCGTTGCGTTGGTGTAGGCGTTGTAGATCACGTGTTGCATCTGGTCGATGCTCTTGGCCGGGGCCAGAATCTGGCCGTTGGCCAGGGCATCACTGTATTTCTTGGCCAGCGCCAGGAAGCCGATCGCCGGGTTGGCGTCGAACAGCTTGATGAAGCCCGCCGTGGTGGTGCAGATCAGCAGCCAGACAGCCGGCAGCATGGTCACCCAGATGTAGCGTTGGCGTTTCATTTTGATCAGCACGACTGTCGCCAGCATCAGCGCGATACCCGCCAGCATCTGGTTGGAGATACCGAACAGCGGCCACAAGGTGTTGATACCGCCCAGTGGGTCGATCACGCCCTGGTACAACAGGTAACCCCACATCGCCACGCAACCGGCGGTCGCGATCAGGTTGGCGGTCCAGGATTCGGTACGTTTGAGCGCCGGCACGAAGGAACCGAGCAAATCCTGGAGCATGAAGCGACCGGCACGGGTACCGGCGTCTACCGCCGTCAGGATGAACAGCGCTTCGAACAGGATTGCAAAGTGGTACCAGAACGCCATGGTGTTTTCACCCGGCAACACACTGTGCAGGATCTGCGCGATACCCACCGCGAGCGTCGGTGCACCGCCGGCACGCGCCAGGATGGTGGTTTCACCGATGTCATGGGCCACGGCCGACAGCGCTTCAGGGGTAATTGCAAAACCCCAGCTGCTGACGGTTTGCGCGACAGTCACCACGTCAGTGCCGACGATCGCTGCCGGGCTGTTCATGGCGAAGTACACGCCAGGCTCAATCACCGAAGCCGCAACCATGGCCATGATCGCCACGAACGATTCCATCAACATGCCGCCGTAACCGATGTAACGGGCGTGGCTTTCATTGGCCAACAACTTGGGCGTGGTGCCCGAGGAGATCAGCGCGTGGAAACCCGAAACCGCGCCACAGGCGATGGTGATGAACAGGAACGGGAACAGACCGCCCTTCCACACCGGACCGGTGCCATCGATGAACTGGGTCAGCGCCGGCATTTTCAGGTCTGGCATGGTGACCAGGATGCCGATTGCCAGGGCAATGATGGTGCCGATTTTCAGGAACGTAGACAGGTAGTCGCGCGGCGCCAGGATCAGCCACACCGGCAGGACTGCGGCAACGAAGCCATAGCCGATCAGCATCCAGGTGATCTGGATCCCGGTGAAGGTGAAGGCCTTGGCCCAGACCGGATCAGCAGCAATCTGCCCGCCCAGCCAGATCGAGCCCAGCAGCAACGCCACGCCGATGATCGAGATTTCGCCGATGCGGCCCGGGCGGATGTAGCGCATGTAGATGCCCATGAACATCGCGATCGGGATGGTCGCCATTACGGTGAAGATGCCCCATGGGCTCTCGGCCAGGGCCTTGACCACGATCAGCGCCAGCACCGCAAGGATGATGATCATGATCAGGAAGCAGCCAAACAGCGCGATGGTCCCCGGAATACGGCCCATCTCTTCGCGAACCATGTCCCCCAGGGAACGGCCGTTGCGACGGGTCGACAGGAACAGCACCATGAAGTCCTGCACCGCACCGGCCAGCACCACGCCGGCAATCAGCCAGAGCGTGCCGGGCAGGTAGCCCATTTGCGCAGCCAATACTGGACCGACCAAAGGGCCCGCGCCGGCAATGGCCGCAAAGTGGTGACCGAAAAGGATGTGTTTGTTGGTCGGCACATAGTCCAGACCGTCGTTGTTGATCACTGCGGGGGTGGCCCGCCGTGGATCGAGTTGCATCACGTTATTAGCGATGAACAGGCTGTAGTAGCGATAAGCAACCAGGTAGATGGCCACAGCCGCGACCACAATCCACAAGGCGTTGATCGCCTCGCCGCGGCGCAAGGCCACTACGCCAAGGGCGCACGCTCCTACGATTGCCAGCACCAGCCAGGGTAAGTGGCGTAGCAGGCTATTATTATTTTTCATTTTTATATTCCAGCCAGGGTGGACAGAAAGGACAGCCATCCGGAGTTTAGCGCTGTTGGCCTTAAAGGCCACCCCCCTACGTTGGTCTAGAGCCTTGCAGCGACGAAAAAAGCAGAAAAAAAGGCCCGATGATGGCGCAGGGCTACAATCCTTTTATCCACAGAGGGTTTCACCATGACCGAGCAAGCGTCTGACCGCCGTCGTTTTCGCCGGATTGCTTTTGATGCCAAGACCGAACTTCGGCAAAACGGCAACGAATGGCCAGTGAAATTGGTGGATTTATCGCTCAAGGGGCTGCTGGTGCAGCGCCCCGAAGACTGGAAAGGGAACAAGGCGCTGCCGTTCGACGTCGACATACGGCTGGACCCAAAAGCCCATATAAAGATGCACGTACGCCTGACCCATGAAGATCATGATCAGTTGGGATTTGAGTGCAAGGACATCGACCTGGATTCGATCAGCCACTTGCGGCGGCTGATCGAATTGAATCTGGGTGACGAGGAAGAACTCCACCGGGAGTTGGCGGCGCTGCTGGAAACCTGAAAGCACCACACATCAAATGTGGGGCGGTGCTGGTTATTCGAACAACGCATCCAACGCCTGTTCCAAACGCGTGACTCCAATAATCGTGATCCCCGGCGGCGATTCCTTCGGCGCATTGCCCTTGGGCACGATGGCGCGCTTGAAGCCATGCTTGGCCGCTTCCTTCAAGCGCTCCTGGCCGCTCGGCACCGGGCGCACTTCACCGGACAGGCCGACTTCACCAAACACCAACAGGTCGTGAGGCAATGGCCGGTTGCGCAGGCTGGACATCACCGCCGCCATCAACGCCAAGTCGGATGCAGTCTCCAGCACCTTGACCCCGCCCACTACGTTGAGGAACACGTCCTGGTCGTGGGTCGGAATGCCACCATGGCGGTGCAATACCGCCAGCAACATCGCCAGGCGGTTCTGATCCAGTCCCAGCGTGACCCGGCGCGGGTTGGCCAGATGGCTGTCATCCACCAACGCCTGGACTTCCACCAGCATTGGCCGAGTGCCTTCCCACGTTGCCATCACCACGCTGCCAGGAACTTCTTCCTGGGCGCGCGTCAGAAAAATCGCCGATGGGTTGGAGACTTCTTTCAATCCCCGGTCCGTCATGGCGAACACACCCAGTTCATTCACCGCGCCAAACCGGTTTTTCACCGCTCGCAGCAAGCGCAGGCGGCCATCGGATTCGCCCTCGAAATACAGCACGGTGTCGACCATATGCTCCAACACACGCGGCCCCGCCAGTGCCCCCTCTTTGGTCACGTGGCCGACCAGGAAAATCGCCGTGCCGCTCTGCTTGGCATACCGCACCAGCAGCGCCGCGCTCTCGCGCACCTGGGACACGCCGCCCGGCGCCGATTGCAGTTGCTCGGTGAAAATCGTCTGGATCGAGTCGATCACCATCACCTTGGGCTTTTCGATACGGGCCGTGGCGATGATGCTTTCGATGCAAGTCTCGGTCATGACCCGCAACTGATCCTGGGGCAAGCCAAG
Source organism: Pseudomonas sp. SR18 (assembly GCF_023701505.1). Classification (NCBI taxonomy): domain Bacteria; kingdom Pseudomonadati; phylum Pseudomonadota; class Gammaproteobacteria; order Pseudomonadales; family Pseudomonadaceae; genus Pseudomonas; species Pseudomonas sp. SR18. The sequence goes on from NZ_JAMQAU010000004.1 coordinate 149,308, forward strand.
GCGCCGGGCGCGCATGGCCACTTGTTGCTGGGATTCTTCGCCGGTGACGTACAGCGCCGGCATGCGGCTGGCGATGCTGCACAGGGTTTGCAGCAGGATGGTGGATTTGCCGATGCCGGGGTCGCCGCCGATCAGCACCACCGAGCCGTCCACCAGGCCGCCGCCGAGCACCCGGTCCAGCTCGCCCGAGGCAGTAGAGAAACGCGGAATTTCTTCGACACTGACTTCGGCCAGGGTCTTGATCTGTGCCTGCTGCCCGGTCCAGCCAGCACGACCAGTGGGCGCAGCAGCACCGCCGCTCTCGATCATGGTTTCAGTCAGGGTGTTCCACGCACCGCATTCGCCGCACTGGCCGGCCCACTTGGGAAAGGTCGCGCCGCACTCGGTGCAGCCGTACATGCGCTTGGCCTTTGCCATTTGAGAACCTCCAACCGAAAAACCGCGATGATAGCTCAGCGCGGCGCCGGGGTCCGGATTTCACCGCTGGCCAATCGCGACGCACTGTTGCCGATCGGGTCTTCGGCGTTGAGGTCCGCGCCTTTGGCTTTCAACTCATCCAGCAACTCGACGCGCTTGAACAGGCCGGCATACATGGCGGCCGTCTGCCCGGCGCCGTTGCGTTGGTCGGGGTTGCAGTCGGTGGCCAGCAGGCGCTGGGCGATTTTAAGCTCGCCCTTGAAGATCGCGCCCATCAGCGCGGTGTTGCCACGTTTGTCCTGCACACAGGCGTCGGCCCCCGCATCGAGCAAGCGCGCCACAAACGGGCCCTGGCCGTGGTAGGCGGCGAGAATCAGCGCGGTGTAGCCCTTGTCGTCCTGGGTGTTGAGGCTGTAGCCGGAGTCGATAAAGGTGTTGAGCATATCGAGGTCGCCACGGCGGGCGGCGTCGAAGTAATAATCCTGCAACTGGGCCTTGAGTGCTGCCGGCTCGGGGGATTCGGCATGGGCAACAAAGGCCAGCATGGCCATCAGTAAACCGATAGAAATACGCATGGGATTCTCCTGCCAAGGGTCGACGCCCCAACCAGCGCGTCGACCGTTACCAACGTCAGTCAGTCAGTTTTTCAGCCAGCGCCTTCACGCGGGTCAGGTCACCCTTGGCGACCTTGGCCACGCCCGTGCCGTACGCCGGGTCCGCTTTGTAGAGGAACGACAGGATGATGTGCTTGCTCTCGTCATCGGTAGTGGCCAGGGAGCCGCCGAAGTTGTCGATCAAGTCCTGCTGCTCTTTCTTGGTGTAGGAGCGATACAGATCACCGGCCTGCTTGAAGTTCTGCTCACGCTGGATCTTCGCCTGCTGGGTGCTGCCCACCAGCGCCGACTGGCTATAGCGCGCGGTTTGCGGCTCTTCCCGTGGCATCAGGCGGCTTGGCTGGTAGTTCACGCCGCTGGTGCTCTTGCCGAAGTTCATCGCGCCATCCTGGTTACCGTTGTTGACGGTGACCCGTGGGGCATTGATCGGCAGTTGCAACGCATTGGCGCCCAGGCGGTACATCTGGGTATCGGCGTAGGAGAACACCCGGCCTTGCAGCAGGCGGTCTTCCGACGGTTCGATGCCCGGCACCAGGTTGGCCGGGGCCATGGCCACTTGCTCGGTCTCCTGGAACACGTTCGCCGGATTGCGGTTCAGCACCATTTGCCCGACTTTGCGCTCGGCCACGTCCGGCCAGATTTTGGTGGCGTCCAATGGGTCGAAATCAAACTTGGCCAAGTCTTCGGGCTTGAGCACTTGCACATACAGGTCCCACTTGGGGAAGTCGCCCTTGTTGATATGGGTGACCAAGTCGTTAGTCATATGACTGTAATCACGCCCCTGCACTTCAGTGACTTGCTTGGGATCAAGGTTCTTGATGCCTTGCAGGCTCTTCCAGTGGAACTTGACGTAGTGCACTTCGCCCTTGGCGTTGATCAACTTGTAGGCATGTACGCCATTACCGTCCATTTCCCGGTAACTGGCTGGCGTGCCGGAGTCCGAGTACAACTCGGTCAGCGTGCGCGTGGCCTCTGGAACATGGGAGAAGAAGTCAAAGCGACGGGAGTCGTCATCCAGGTTGGTGCGCGGGTCCGGCTTGAACGCGTGCACCATGTCCGGGAACTTGATGGCGTCACGGATGAAGAACGTGGGGAAGTTATTGCCCACCAGGTCCCAGTTACCGTCAGCGGTGTAGAACTTGGTGGCGAAACCGCGGGGGTCACGCAGGGTTTCCGGGGAGTGGTTGCCGTGAACCACGGCCGAGAAGCGCACAAATACCGGGGTGGCTTCACCCGCGGCGAAGACTTTGGCCTTGGTCAGGTCGCTGAGGTTGTCGGTTACGGTGAAGGTACCGTGGGCACCTGTGCCACGGGCATGCACCACGCGCTCGGGGATGCGTTCACGGTCGAAGCGCTGCAGCTTCTGGATCAGCTGTACATCTTGCAGCAGCACCGGGCCATTGGCGCCAGCGGTTTGCGAGTTCTGGTTGTCACCGACGGCAGCGCCGTTATCGCGGGTCAGGTTGGCGGCCTGCACCGACAGGGAAAGCAGGCTGGCAGTCGCCAGCACCAGCGCGTGTCGCGCCAGCACTGGCCTGCGGCTCATCGAAATTTTCATCAAGGTTTCCTCTGGTTTTTTTATGCACATTCAGTTGTGCTTGCCAGAGGCTAGTGACCCGGGAGTCAGAAGATAAATAGAAAAACCCCACCAGGGCGATTAAGAAATTAATGTGGTAAGCCGCTGAAACAGCGAGTATTTCGCGCGCGATTGATGGCACTTTGCAAACTATTTGCGTTTTAATGTGTCGATTAAAACAGACAGTGTTAGCAGTTGTGTCGCGCAAGCCCACTGCGACTGACTTACACTCAGTTCCACCCTTCTAATCTGTAACAAGGAATAACCTATGGGCGTGATCAGTGAGTTCAAGGCCTTCGCGGTCAAAGGTAATGTGGTCGACATGGCCGTCGGTATTATCATCGGCGCCGCTTTCGGCAAAATTGTTTCCTCGTTTGTAGGCGATGTGGTGATGCCGCCCATTGGCCTGTTGATCGGTGGTGTGGATTTTGGCGACCTGGCGATCACCCTCAAGGCGGCTCAAGGCGATGTACCCGCCGTCGTCCTGGCCTACGGCAAGTTTATCCAGAGCGTAATCGACTTCGTGATCGTCGCATTTGCGATCTTCATGGGCGTGAAGGCCATCAACCGCCTCAAGCGCGAAGAGGCCGTAGCACCGAGCCTGCCGCCGACGCCAACCAAGGAAGAGCTGTTGCTGGGCGAGATCCGCGATCTGCTCAAGGCACAGAACGACAACAAGCAGCTCTAACCCGGCCCCGCTTGGAAAAAAGGCGCCTGCTTGAGGCGCCTTTTTTATTACCAGTAGTTTTCCACCGCCACCTGGCCTGGCCGGCGGCTCAGGCTCAGTTGCATGTCGCGCAGCTTGAGCAACTGGCGGGTGTCGTCGACCATCTGCGGGTTGCCGCAAATCAGCACCCGCGAATGCTCCGGGCTCAGCTCGACGCCGGCGGCGCGCTCCAGCTCACCGTTTTCAATCGAGGTGGTAATACGCCCACTCAATGCGCCCGAATAATGCTCGCGGGTCACGATGGGAACGTAGGTCAGTTTGTGGGTGTACTCGGCGAGGTACTCGCGCTCACCCAGCTCCTTGATCAGCGACTGATAGGCCAGCTCCTTGGCCTCCCGCGCGCTGTACACCAGTACGATCCGCTCAAATTTCTCCCAGACTTCGAAGTCCTGCAGGATCGACAAAAACGGCGCGACCCCAGTCCCCGTCGCCAACATCCACAGGTCACGGCCATCGACGAACCGGTTCAGGGTCAAGAACCCCGTCGCCTGGCGCTCCACCATCAAGGTATCGCCCACACGCAGGCGGCTCAGCTCACTGGTGAACTCGCCGCCGGGGACGACAATCGAGAAGAAATCGAGGTGCTCGTCAAACGGCGAGGAGACCACCGAATAGGCGCGCCATACCGTGCTGCCATCCGCCTTGGTCACGCCCAGGCGCACGAACTGACCTGCCGTAAAACGGAACCCCGGATCACGGGTGGTGCGCAGCGTAAACAGGCTGGGGGTCAGCGATTGCACATCGAGTAAGGTCTGGCGGGTAAATTTCTCAGCGCTGGCCGTCATGGGGGGCTCCGTTCTACAGGTGCCCTAGTGTCCCTCAAACTCGCGCACGGAAACACCGGTGGTTTGTAGTGGCATCGCCCAGCGACCAAGTAATGGCAATTTAATAGCTATCTAATCAATTAGCTATTAAGCCCTTTGCCCTGGCTGCAAGCACACTCTAAGTTGATTTGGCACACGCGCTTTAACTCACTAAAAAATCGAAAAAAACCAACTAATCAGTTAAACGACTCATTCAAGGCCATGGATGAAAACTTCTTAAACGCCGTCATGCAAGAGCGAAAATTTCCTCTTGCGCTGTAGCTCTTGTCCTACACTTCCTTCCGTGCAGCTTTGGGAATCAGGACGTATCCCATGTCACACAGAATCCATGGAGAGTTACCAATGGTTAACTGGCGCAACACACGACTTGCCAAGCTGCAAGGCGAGAGCGAGGCCACCAGTCTTTTCGAAATGGCCGTCAATCACACCTACGCACTTGGCTTCCAATACTGTTCCTTTACGATGAGTTCACAGCTACCAAACAACCAAACGAAGCCCATTCAAATCAACAACTATCCAGATGAATGGAACAAGCTGTACAACCAGGCCCACTTCTTTGAAATTGATCCCGTGGTGACACATTGCAAACGCTGTGTATTACCGCTTGTCTGGGAGGAAAAAACCTTTAAAGACTCACCCAACTTGTGGTCTCTGGCCCAATCGTTTGGCGTGCATCGGGGCTGGACCCAAGCTGTGCATGATTTCCAGGGCGTGTTCAGCATGCTGACCCTGGGCCGCAGCACCGGTGAAGTCACTCCGGAAGAACTCTACGAAAAAGCCGGCCAGGTCCTGTGGCTGTGCCATGCGATGCATGCAGTCGTGGCGCGGACTTACGCGGACAGGCCCAGCCTCAACCCTGCTAGCAAATTGACTCCGCGCGAAACCGAAATCCTCAAGTGGTCTGCCATGGGCAAGACGGCCGCAGACATTGCCGCCATCCTGTGCCTGTCCGAACGTACGGTGGGCTTTCATATCTGCAGTTGCTTCAAAAAACTGGGGGTCAACAACAAGATCGCCGCCGTGCTCTGTGCCTCGAAAGCGGGGCTGTTTTAACCGACCGTGAAACACCCCATGTAATCCCCGTGGAAAAAACGTAACATTTACGGCCAATTCTGAGTGCTGAGCAGCCCCCAAGGGTGCCGCCCGTTGTTCACTCAGATGGTTGCGCAGATCACTGCCGAACCCCACCGATTACAGAGCCTCCCCCGCCATGCCCCTGCTCGACAGCCCCTTCGCCCAGCTCGATCTGATCCGCCAGCCAGAACAACACAACGATCCGCTGCAAGCCTTTGATGCCGCCGACGAGTACCTGCTCAGCCACCTGGCCGAACAACAGCCGAGCGCCGCGACGCGTGTGCTGGTGCTCAATGACAGCTTCGGTGCCCTGGCCGCCAGCCTTGAAAGCCAGGTGCAGGTGACCTCCAGCGGCGACTCGTTTCTCGCCGCCCAAGGCCTGGAGAAAAACCTGGTGCGCAATGGCAAGGCGTTTGATGCAGTGACTTTTGTACCTGCCAACCAACTGCCGACCGGCCCTTTTGACCGAGTCCTGATCCGCGTGCCCAAGAGCCTGGCACTGCTGGAAGAACAACTGATTCGCCTGCAAGGCCAACTCGCTCCGGGCGCCGAGGTCATCGCGGGGGCAATGGTCAAGCACCTGCCCCGTGCGGCCGGCGAGTTGCTGGAGCGTTACATCGGGCCGATGCACGCCTCCCTCGCGGTCAAGAAGGCGCGGCTGCTGATTGCCACTGCGCAAGAACGTCCTGCGGCGGTCTCGCCCTACCCCACCCGCTATCACCTTGAAACACCCGCTATCGAATTGCTCAACCACGCCAACGTGTTCTGCCGTGAAGGCCTGGACATCGGCACCCGCGCCTTCCTGCCGCACCTGCCTAAAGGCTTGGGCAGTGCACGCGTGGCGGACCTGGGCTGCGGCAACGGCGTACTGGCGATTGCCAGCGCGCTGCAAAACCCCGACGCGCAATACACCTTGGTCGACGAGTCGTACATGGCCGTGCAATCGGCCCTTGAGAACTGGCAAGCCGCCCTCGGCGAGCGCAAGGTGACCGTGCGTGCCGCCGATGGCCTGGCCGGCCAGGAGCCCGATTCCCTGGATGTGGTGCTGTGCAACCCACCGTTCCACCAACAGCAAGTGGTCGGTGACTTCCTGGCCTGGCGCATGTTCCAGCAAGCGCGGGAAGCGCTGGTGGTGGGCGGCGCGCTGTATATCGTCGGCAACCGTCACCTGGGTTATCACAGCAAATTGGCGCGACTGTTCCGAGGCGTCGAGCAAGTGGCCGCCACCCCGAAATTCGTCATCCTCAAAGCGCGCAAATAAAAAAAGCCCCGCCCTTCCAGAAGAAGAACAGGGCTTGCCTCTCAAGTCAGCAGGCAGCGGGCCGCAAAGCCCGGATCGGGATGTCAGTGAGTGGTCAGGCCAGCCGCATTCATGAACATGCGCATCAGGCTGGCCACGATGAACAAGGCCAGCACACTGCCCGTCCAGATCATCGCCAGCCACCCCAGGCGCCGCCACAACGGCTGTTTCTCGGCCTGTTCGATCTCGTGCAACGTAGGTTTGCCGGACATGCAACGCCCCTCCTAGTGGTAACCGTCTTCGTGGGTGACCTTGCCGCGGAACACGTAGTAGCTCCAGAAGGTGTAGCCCAGGATGAACGGGATGATGAACAACGTGCCCACCAGCATGAAGCCCTGGCTCTGCGGCGGTGCGGCGGCGTCCCAGATCGACACGGATGGCGGGATGATATTTGGCCACAGGCTGATCCCGAGGCCGCTGTAGCCGAGGAAGATCAGCACCAGCGTCAACAGGAACGGCGTGTAGTGCGCGTTACGCGCCACGGCGCGGATCAGCCCGTACATGGTCACCAGCACCAGGATCGGCACCGGCAGGAACCAGAACAGGTTTGGCAGGGTGAACCAGCGCGAAGCGATTTCCGGGTGCGACAGCGGCGTCCAGATACTGACGATGCCAATCACCGCCAACACCACAAACGCCAATGGACGCGCCAGGTTGTGCATCTTCTCCTGCAAGGTGCCTTCGGTCTTCATGATCAGCCAGGTGCAGCCCAACAGTGCGTAAGCAACGATCAACGCCACGCCGCAGAACATCGTGAAGGGCGTGAGCCAATCCAATGAGCCGCCGGCAAACTGGCGATTGACCACCGGAATCCCGTCGATAAACGCGCCCAGCGCCACGCCCTGGAAGAATGTCGCCGCCAGCGAGCCGCCGATGAATGCCTTGTCCCACAGGTGACGCTTGTGGTCCTTGGCCTTGAAGCGGAACTCGAAGGCCACGCCACGGAAGATCAGCCCGATCAGCATCAGGATCAACGGCAGGTACAGCGCCGACAACACCACCGAATAGGCCAGCGGAAACGCGCCGAACAACGCCGCGCCGCCGAGTACCAGCCAGGTTTCGTTACCGTCCCAGACCGGGGCGACGGTGTTCATCATCACGTCACGGTCGACTTTGCCGGGGATAAACGGAAAGAGGATGCCGATGCCCAGGTCGAAACCGTCCATGACCACGTACATCATGATGCCGAAGATGATGATCACGGCCCAGATCAGCGGAAGATCAATACCCATCTCAATTCCCCTTGTGCTGGATGTGGGCGTGGTCGTCATCGCCACTGTCATCGGCGGCCGACAACGGACGTGCCGGTGTGCGTTTCTGGCCAGGACCGCCATGGGTCGGTTCGCTGCCTTCGTGGGTCTGAGGCCCTTTGCGCACCAGGCGCATCATGTAGCCCAACCCGGCGCCGAACAGCGCGAAGTACACCACCACGAACAACACCAGGGTAATCGTCATCTGCGCCAGGCTATGCCCGGATGAGGCATCCGCCGTGCGCATCAAGCCGTAGACCACCCACGGCTGGCGGCCGATTTCGGTGGTGAACCAACCGGCGAGAATCGCGATCAGGCCGGACGGCCCCATCCACAGCGCCAGGTATAGGAACGGCCTGGACGTGTACATCTTGTCGCCGCGACGCAGCCACAGGCTGAACAGACCGGTGAAGATCATCAGGAAGCCCAGGCCGACCATGACCCGGAACGACCAGAACACGATGGTCGAATTGGGGCGGTCCTCGGGCGGAAACTCCTTGAGGGCCGGCACTTGTTTGTCCAACGAGTGGGTCAGGATCAGGCTGCCCAGGTACGGGATTTCCACCGCGTATTTGGTTTTTTCGGCCTTCATGTCGGGCCAGCCAAACAGGATCAGCGGGGTTGGCTCATTGCCTTTGTTTTCCCAGTGGCCCTCAATCGCGGCAATTTTTGCCGGCTGGTGCTCCAGGGTATTGAGCCCGTGGAAGTCACCGATCACCGCCTGGATAGGCGCGACAATCAGGGCCATCCACATGGCCATCGAGAGCATCTTGCGGATCGCCGGGTTGTCCTTGCCGCGCAGCAAGTGCCAGGCCGCCGAAGAACCGACGAAGAACGCGGTCGCCACAAAGGCTGCAGTGGCCATGTGCATCAGGCGGTAAGGGAACGAGGGGTTGAAGATCACCGCCAGCCAGTCGGTCGGAATCACGCGGCCGTCGATGATTTCAAAACCCTGGGGCGTCTGCATCCAACTGTTGGACGCGAGGATCCAGAACGTCGAAATCAACGTACCGACGGCCACCATAACGGTGGAGAAGAAGTGCAGCTTGCGCCCCACCTTGTTCCAACCGAACAGCATCACGCCAAGGAAACCGGCTTCGAGGAAGAAGGCCGTAAGCACTTCGTATGTCAGAAGTGGCCCTGTGACAGCACCGGCGAAGTCCGAGAAGCGGCTCCAGTTGGTGCCGAACTGATAAGCCATGACCAGGCCCGAGACCACGCCCATGCCGAAGTTGACGGCAAAGATCTTCGACCAGAAATGGTAGAGGTCACGGTAGGTGTCGTTGTGGGTCTTGAGCCACAAGCCCTCCAGCACCGCAAGGTAACTGGCCAGGCCGATGGTGATCGCCGGGAACAGGATGTGGAATGAGATGGTGAACGCAAATTGAATTCGGGCGAGATCTAGCGCCTCCAAACCGAACATAAGTCTTCCTCTGTCAGGTAATACCGGCTGCTGGCGGGAGCCTGCACCCACTGCCCCCACGGATATGGAGTGTGGCGAATTTCAATTCGTTTCTTTTTTTAACCAGCCACGTAGGGATTCTGGCCTTGCGGCCGCCAGATCAATCCCCACGCAGGTTTTGATCTGGGTCAAGCATTGCTCAAAGAGTAGTCCCATTTTCTGTGTCCAGTTATGTGGTCTTTTGCCGCGTGACAGCTTGCCTCAGCCCAGATCTTGCAACTATTTGTTACAGCTTGATGATAATCTCGACGCTCCCTCCCGCCTCGACCCGAATTCCCGATGCCTAGTGAACCCGTGTTGCTGTTGCGTCATCACCGCCCTTTCATCGCGTTCTGGCTGGCACGGATTTTCACCGCCAGCGGCTTCCAGATGCTCACCGTGGCCATCGGCTGGAACCTCTACCAACTGACCGGCAACGTGCTGGATCTGGGATTGGTCGGGCTGGTGGAGTTCGTGCCGCGCGTACTGTTCATGCTGCACACCGGGCACGTGGCCGACCGCTATGAGCGGCGCAAGGTCGCGGCGATCTGCCAGACCGTGCAGGCGCTGATTGCCTTGTCCCTCGCCATTGGCGGCCTGACCGGCAACGTGACCCGCGAGATGATTTTTATCCTCGCCTTCCTGCTCGGTGCGGCGCGTTCCTTTGAAATGCCGACCACCCAGGCGCTGCTGCCGAGCATCGTGCCCAGCGCGCTATTCCCCCGTGCGGTGGCGTCTTCACAGTCGGCCCAGCAACTGGCCACCATCGTCGCCCCGGCGCTCGGCGGTTTGCTCTATGCGTTCGGCAGTGTCTGGGTGTATGGGCCCACGGTGGTGCTGTACATCATCGCCTGCGTGCTGACCCTCAACCTGCCCGCCCGCCAGACCCCGCTGAACAAAGGCAAGGCCACCCTGGATTCGCTGCTGGCCGGCATCCGCTTTATCCGCAGCCGCCCGGACATCCTCGGCGCCATCTCCCTGGACCTGTTCGCCGTGCTGCTGGGCGGCGCCACGGCATTGTTGCCGGTGTTCGCCAAGGACATCCTGCTGACCGGCGCATGGGGCCTGGGCCTGTTGCGTTCGGCACCGGCGGTGGGCGCGTTGTTGATGTCGTTGTGGCTGGCGCGCTTTTCGGTGGACCGCAAGGTTGGCCGCGTGATGTTCACCGCCGTCGGCGTGTTCGGCGTCGCCACCATCGCGTTCGGCCTGTCCACCTCGTTCTGGTTTTCCCTGGCGGTGCTGGTGGTGCTGGGCGCGGCGGACATGATCAGCATGGTCATCCGCGCCTCCTTCGTGCAGTTGGAGACGCCGGATGAAATGCGCGGGCGGGTGAGTGCGGTCAACGGGTTGTTTATCGGCGCATCCAATCAATTGGGTGAGTTCGAGTCCGGCATCACGGCGCACTGGTTCGGCACCGTGCCTGCCGTTGTGATGGGCGGGATCGGTACGCTGGTGGTGACTGGGGTGTGGATCAAGCTGTTCCCGACGCTGGCCAATCGGGATCGGATGCATGTGCCGGTGGAAGAAAGCATCAAGCCCGCCACATGATCCGATGTGGCAATAAGGTCAATGTGGGAGGGGCAAGCCCCCTCCCACATGGGTTATGCGGTGTGTTTTAGAGCACCTTGTCCAGAGTGATCGGAAACTCCCGAACTCGCTTGCCGGTGGCGTGGTAAATCGCGTTCGCCACCGCCGCCGCCACCCCGACAATGCCGATCTCGCCAACGCCCTTGGAACCGAGGGCGTTGACGATCTCGTCGTGTTCTTCGACGAACACCACGTCAATCTCGCCGATATCGGCATTCACCGGGATGTGGTATTCGGCCAGGCTGTGGTTCATGTAGCGCCCCAGTTGATGGTCGATCTGGGTTTCTTCATGCAGGGCCATGCCGATCCCCCACACCACCCCGCCGAGAATCTGGCTGCGCGCCATTTTCGGGTTGACCACACGCCCGGCGGCAATCGCGCTGACGACACGCCGAACTTTGATCGTGCCCAAGTCTTCGTCCACCTGGACCTCGACGAACACCGCCGAATGGGTCGCGGTGGCGTAACCCTCGCGTTTTTTGTCGGGCTCGCTGTCGACCTGAACCTCCAATGCGTCTTCGCCACTGTCCTTCACCAACTGCGCCAGCGACACACTTACGTCCCCCGTGTGCAGGTGACCGTCCTCAAAGCGCACGGACTCGGCGTCCTTGAATACCGGGTAAGTCTGGCGGGCGATGCTCAGCAGTCTGGCGGTCAGCGCTTCGCAGGCTTGTTGCACGGCAGTGCCCACCGAGGACACGGTAAACGAGCCGCCCTGCAGCGGCGCGGTAGGCAGTGAAGAGTCGCCGAGCAGAAAAACCACATCCTCGACCGCCACACCGCTGGCCTGGGCCGCGATCTGGGTCATCACCGTGTAGGTACCGGTGCCGATGTCGGTGGTGGCACTGCTGACCGTCAATTTGCCCTGCGCATCGATGCGCGCTTTGGCACTGGCCTTCATTTGCATGGCCTCCCACACGCCACCGGCCATGCCCCAGCCGATCAGTTGGCGGCCGTCGCGCATGCTGCGCGGCTCCGGGTTGCGCTGCTTCCAGCCAAAACGCTCGGCGCCTTCGTGGTAGCACTCGCGCAGGGCTTTGCTCGACCAGGGCTTGTCTTCGTTCTGATTGCGTTCGGCGTAGTTGATCAAGCGCAGTTGCACCGGGTCCATGCCCAGCGCGCAGGCCAGTTCATCCATCGCGCATTCCAGGCCGATCACGCCCAACGCGGCGCCCGGCGCGCGCATGTCCAGGGGCGTGAACACATCCAGCGGCACCAACTTGTAGGTCAGCTGCACGTTGTCGCAGTGATAGAGCATGCCGCTCCATTCCACCACGTGTTCACTGAAGTCCTCGAAACGTGAGGTCTGGCCAATCGCGGTATGCCCCAGCGCCAGCAAGCGGCCGTTGGCGGCGGCGCCCATCTGCAAGCGCTGCAGGGTGCGCGGGCGGTAGCCGAAGGTGAACATCTGCTGGCGGGTCAGCGTAACCCGCACCGAGCGCTTGAGCGCCAGGGACGCCATCACCGCCAAGGGCAGTTGGTATTGCGGGCGCAGGCCGGAGCCAAAGGCACCACCGACGAATGCAGCAAAGATACGCACCTGGCTTTTATCCAGGCCGAAAACTTTTTGCACATAGGCCTGGCAGTTCTGCGGCCCCTGGGTCTTGTCGTGGATATGCAGGGTGCCATCCGGCTGATACAGCACAGTGCTGGCGTGGGGTTCCATCGGGTTGTGGTGTTCGATGGGCGTGCTGTAGTGCAGATCGAGGCTGATGGACGCGCCGGACCATTCGGCCTGGAAGTTGCCGCGGGGTTTGGGCGGGGTTTGCGGCGAGGGATGGGCCAGTTCCTGCTGGGCGAGCAGATCGGTCTCGAAGTCCTCGCGCGCGTAGTCGATGTGCACCAGCGAGCCGGCGTGCCGCGCCAACTCCAGGTTATCGGCGATGACCAAGGCCAAGGGCTGACCGCTGTAGAGCACGCGGTCGTTATACAGCGGGCGAAATGGCGAGCCGTCCGCCGCATCAGCATCCGCGAAGGCATCGTCGTAACTGGCGATTTTCGGGCGGTTGAGGTGATGGATCACGTCCACCACGCCCGGCAGCGCTAAGGCCTTGGACGCGTCGATGCTGATAACCCGGCCCTTGGCGATAGTGCTGGACACCACGCTGCCATGCAGCAGGCCTTCCTCGCGAAACTCACCGGCGTACCGCGCCTGGCCCGTGACCTTGAGCAGACCGTCGACACGGTCCAGGGGTTTTCCGATAGCGGTCATGGCTGTTCTCCTGCGACGGCGGCGTCGCTGAGCGCACGAATAATTGCGCGGCGCGCCAGCTTGATTTTGAAGCCGTTGTGTTCCAGTGGCTCGGCGTCTTGCAGCAGCGCGTCGGCGGCGTTGCTGAAGGTTTCGCGGCTGACGGCCTGGCCGATCAGCGCGGTTTCTACCGCACGGTCACGCCAGGGTTTGTGGGCCACGCCACCCAGGGCCAGACGAGCGTCGACGATGGTGTCGCCGTCCAATTCAAGGGCGGCGGCGACAGACACCAAGGCAAAGGCGTACGACGCACGATCACGAATCTTCAGATAATGGCTGTGACGCGCCAGGTGGTCGGCGGGCAATTCAATCGCCGTGATCAGCTCATCGTCAGCCAGCAGGTTGTCGCGCTGCGGGGTATCGCCGGGCAGCCGATGGAAATCCGCGAACTCGATGACGCGTGCGCCGCCACGGCCTTCGACATGCACCCGCGCTTGCAACGCGGCCAAGGCGACGCACATGTCCGACGGATGCGTGGCCACGCACTGCGCGCTGGCGCCGAGAATGGCGTGGATACGGTTCAGGCCGGTACGCGCCGGGCAGCCGCTGCCGGGTTCGCGTTTATTACACGGCACCGTGGCGTCGTAGAAGTAGTAGCAACGGGTGCGTTGCAGCAGATTGCCACCGGTACTGGCCATGTTGCGCAACTGCGGCGAAGCGCCTGCGAGAATGGCTTGGGACAGCAGCGGGTAGCGCGCTTCGATCAGCGGGTGCCAGGCCAGGTCGGCGTTGCTCACCAGCGCGCCGATCAGCAGGCCGCCGTCGGCGGTTTCTTCAATCTCATGCAGCGGCAGGCCGGTGATATCGATCAGGTGCTCGGGGCGGCTGATGTTTTCTTTCATCAGGTCCAGCAGGTTGGTGCCACCCGCAATAAAGCGCGATGCGCCGCTGGCCAGGTACACGGCCTCATGGACGTCGGCTGGTTTGCTGTAGTGGAAGGGGTTCATTGCTCACCTCCCAGGCCGTCTTTGATGGCATCGCGAATATGGGTATAGGCGCCGCAGCGACACAGGTTGCCGCTCATCAGCTCCTGGATCTGTGCGGTGTCGTGGGCACGGCCTTCATTGGCCAGGCCGACGGCGGAGCAGATCTGGCCGGGGGTGCAATAGCCGCACTGGAAAGCATCGTGTTTGATGAAGGCTTGCTGCATGGGGTGCAACTGGTCGCCGTTGGCCAGGCCTTCGATGGTGGTCAGTTCGGCACCGTCGCACATCACCGCCAGGGTCAGGCACGCGTTAATGCGTTTGCCATCGCGCAACACCGTGCAGGCGCCGCATTGGCCGTGGTCGCAGCCTTTTTTGCTGCCGACCAGGTCGAGTTGTTCGCGCAGCAGGTCCAGCAATGTGGTCCAGGGCAACACGTCCAGTTGGCGATCGTGACCATTCAAGGTCAAGCGTATGGAGTGGGCGACGAACGGTTGGGCCGCCGCGCCATTGGGGGTCGCGCTCATAAACACCTCACGGGTTGGTGTACATCCGCGGCGTTCAGGAAAGTCGCCGTCTCAGGGGTACGACTTCCCGGGGTTTTGAGCGTTCAAGCGGATTGATCAGCGGATATTGAGCAGGGTTTTCAGGGTATTGCGCGGGGGATTGATCGAGGAGTTGCTGTATTCGAACCAGCCTTGGGCCTCGACATTCAGGTCGAATACATAGATGTAGCCCATCAAGGTGCCCGCGCCATTGCAGGTCTCGCTGACGTTGCCGACCTGGCACACCGGCGTGCGCTGGCCATTGAGCACCGCGCCGTTGAACAGGCCGACAGGGTTGTTGCCCAGGCCCACTTCCATCACCGACACCTTGGTTGGCCCACGGTGCGCGCACATCTGCGTGGTGCTGGTGCGCTCCGGGATGGTTTCGGTGCACTTGGCCGACTCGACCTTGAATACGCGCACTTCGCTCAAGGCCGGTGCAGTCGCGCCCCACACCGGTGCCGCGCCCAGCCACAGGCCGAGACAAGGGATCAGAGCTAGACTCCACGCGGTGGCTTTTTTCATGCTGTCGATGACCCGGTATTGAACGTCGGCGCAGTATGCCTCAAGGCCATGCGCCATACAGCCTCGGCTGCTGGTATGATGCGCCGCTTTTTCCGATCCTCTCTGAAACCAAAGGCGCTTGGCGCAGTTTGTGCTTTGACTTAGAGGTCAACAAATCACGACGCAAGATAGCGTCACAGGGAGCAGGCATGCTGGAAAAGCTGTTTCAACTCAAGGCACACAACACGAACGTGCGCACCGAGATTCTCGCGGGCATCACGACATTCCTGGCCATGGCCTACATCCTGTTCGTGAACCCGAGCATCCTCGGCGAAACCGGCATGGACAAGGGCGCGGTGTTCGTCGCAACCTGCCTGGCGGCCGCCATCGGTTCGACCGTCATGGGCCTGATCGCCAACTACCCGATTGCGCTTGCGCCGGGCATGGGCCTCAACGCCTTCTTTACCTACACCGTCGTGCTGCACATGGGCCATACCTGGCAAGTGGCGCTGGGTGCGGTGTTTATTTCGGCGGTGCTGTTCTTCCTGCTGTCGATCTTCCGCATCCGCGAGTGGATCATCAACGCCATTCCCCTGCCCCTGCGCTCGGCGATTGCCGCCGGTATCGGCCTGTTCCTGGCGCTGATCGCGCTGCACAACGCCGGCATCGTAGTGAGCAACCCGGCCACCATGGTTGGCTTGGGTGACCTGAAACAACCGGCACCGATCCTCGCCACGCTGGGCTTCGTACTGATTGTTGCGCTGGAAGCCCTGGCCGTACGCGGCGCAGTGCTGATCGGCATCCTGGCAGTCACCATCGCCTCCATCGTGCTGGGCTTCACCCCGTTCATTGGCGTGACCTCGATGCCACCGTCCCTGGCCCCGACATTCCTGCAACTGGATATCAAAGGTGCGCTGGATATCGGCCTGGTCAGCGTGATCTTCGCCTTCCTGTTCGTGGACCTGTTCGATAACTCCGGCACCCTGATCGGCGTCGCCAAGCGCGCCGGCCTGATGGGCAAGGACGGCCACATGCCGAAAATGGGCCGCGCCCTGATCGCCGACAGCACGGCCGCCATGGCCGGCTCGCTGCTGGGTACCTCGACCACCACCAGCTACATCGAATCGGCCGCAGGCGTGAGCGCCGGTGGCCGTACCGGCTTGACCGCCATCGTGGTAGCGATCCTGTTCCTGCTGGCCTTGTTCTTCTCGCCACTGGCTGCCAGCGTTCCGGCCTACGCCACCGCGCCGGCGCTGCTGTTCGTCGCGGTGCTGATGACCTCGGGCCTGGCGGAAATCGACTGGGATGACATTACCGTTGCAGCGCCGGTGGTCATCACCGCCCTGGCGATGCCCTTCACATACTCCATCGCCAACGGCATCGCCTTCGGCTTCATCGCCTGGACCGCCATCAAGCTGCTTTCGGGCCGCTACCGTGAGCTGAACCCAGCGCTGGTGATTCTGTCGATTCTGTTCGTGATCAAGCTGGGCTGGTTCAACGCATGACTTTTGACGCCGCAAGCTACACCGCTCAACTGCAAGACAAGGTCACGCGCTTGCGTGACCTGCTGGCGCCGTTCGACGCGCCCGAGCCGCAGGTCTTCGACTCACCGCTGCAGAACTTCCGCCTTCGGGCGGAGTTCCGCCTGTGGCGCGAAGGCGGGGATCGCCACTACGCAATGTTCTCCCAGGACGACAAGCGCACGCCGATCCTGATCGAAGAATTCCCGATTGCCAGCCAACGCATCAACCAGTTGATGCCGCAGCTCAAGGCCGCCTGGCAAGCCAGTGCCGCCCTGAGCCACAAGCTGTTCCAGGTGGAGTTCCTCACCACTCTGGCCGGCGATGCGATGATCACGCTGTGCTATCACCGCCCACTGGACGAGCACTGGCAAACGGCTGCGAACAAGCTGGCAACTGACCTGAACGTGAGCATCATCGGCCGCTCCAAGGGCAAGCGCGATGTGATCGACCACGACTACGTGGTGGAAAAACTCGACGTGGGCGGGCGCACCTTCAGCTACCGCCAACCCGAAGGCGCCTTCACCCAGCCCAACGGCACAGTGAACCAGAAGATGCTCAATTGGGCATACGAAGCACTGGGCGATCGTCCGGATGACCTGCTGGAGCTGTACTGCGGCAACGGCAACTTCACCCTGCCGCTAGCCACCCGCGTACGCAAAGTGCTGGCCACCGAAATCAGCAAGACCTCGGTGAATGCAGCCCTGAGCAACCTCGATGAAAACGCGGTGGGTAACGTCACCCTGGTGCGCCTCTCTGCCGAAGAGCTCACCCAGGCACTGAACGAAGTGCGCCCGTTCCGTCGCCTGCACGGCATCGATCTGAAGAGCTACGAATTCGGCAGCGTCTTCGTCGACCCGCCCCGCGCCGGCATGGACCCGGACACCTGCGAACTGACCCGTCGCTTCGACAACATCCTGTACATCTCCTGCAACCCGGAGACACTCGCAGCGAATATCGCGCAACTGCATGACACGCACCGGATCACCCAATGTGCAATGTTTGACCAGTTCCCGTGGACACACCATATGGAGTCCGGGGTGTTACTGACCCGGCGGTAATTCCACGTCCTCGGGTTCTTTCTTGCGCGGTCGGCCGCCCTTCTTGCCATTGGCTCGGGCGGCGGCGGATTTGGCAGCACTGCTTTTGCGACCGTTGCGGGACGCTACCAGGCTGGTGGCCAAGTCCATCAACGGCTTGCTTGTGGCAATCAGGCCAGTGATCGAGACATCCAGATCCCGGGCTTCACAGCAAAGCGCCTTGCCACCAAAGCCGACCTCCAACTGCTGAAAATCCTCCAAGCAAAACCCCTTGAACTCCGGCAGACCAGCCACAGGCAGCACGACGCGACTGCCGTCGCTGAAGCCAATGGAGATGCAGTTGTCTTCGTAACGCACATTGCTGGCGTTGGCGTGCAGACGCTTGAGCTTGCGCCCACGGGCGATTGCCTTGTCGACATCAGCTTCGGTGAGCGGTACATAAGGTATGACTTTGGCTTTTATGATTTTCATAAATTAATCCCCACGCAATCCGGTGCTCTTACCAGATTCAAGATTGTCCGTTGCTCGATTACGTCATGCCAGGCGTTTGCGATGACATAGACACCAGGCCGAATGATCAACCCAGGAAGCACTTCACCCGCGTCCCAGTCCCAGGAATGATTTTCCAGGCAGACCGTTTGCAGGTTTTCCCACCACATCCTGCGGGCCCGCGCCAAGTAATGCCGCTGCATCATTGCCTCGCGTATCTCGTTCAGAACCGCCGTGGGCGGCCGCCTCCGGTCAGGCTCAACATCCCACAGCTCCACATCCCCATTCAGAAAACTGAAACGAAAGCGTGCATCCCAGCCCTTGCCCCTGACATGCACATGAGGCGGGCAATGCTCATCCCTGAGAAAGACCGAAATTACATATCCCTTGTAAGCCGCTACTCTCAGCGTAACCCATCCGTTAGGTTATTTTCCGTCAGGTAACAGTTTTCCCAGTGGCACCCGACAACCGGCTCCCAACTCCCGGAGCTTTTTCACAGACTAGTGACGATAAAAAACCCGGCGAATGCCGGGTTGTAACCACTCATGCCGAGGGCTGGAAATACCCCGCCAACGCCCGCAAGTCCTGCTCGCTGAGTAACCCCGCGTAATACTTCAACTGAATCCTCGCAAGCAAATACGCATGCCGCGCATTCGCCAGGTCACGGCGGGCGGTGAACAGTTGTTGTTCGGCGTCGAGCACGTCGAGGTTGACGCGCTCGCCGCCACTGACGCTTTTCTTCGTCGCGGTGACCAATGCCGTGGCGGAGCTGACGGCCATTTCATAGGCGCGCACTTTCGCCGCGCCACTGGTGTTGAGGTTGAACTGTTTGCGCAACTCCACCAGGGTGGCCGAGGTTTGCGCGTCCAGTTCGTACTGGGCCTGGCTCAACTGATTGCCTGCCTGACGGGTAGACGCCGACACCGAACCACCGGCGAACAGCGGCAAGCTGACCTGGATGCCGACGCTGTTGGTGTCGTACTTCTGGTTGTAGCTGCTTTCCGAATCGGAGCTGGTCTGCCGGCTGCTGGCGTACAGGCTGACCTTGGGCAGGTGCCCGGCACGTTTGCGCTCCACTTCGTAGGCCGCCACGTCCAGCGCGTGATGCTGGGATTTGAGCTCGGGGTTGTTGACCATGGCCATTTCCCGCCAGGTCTCGAAACGGTTCGGCTCCAGGGGCGGAATGTCGAATTGACGGGTCAGCGGCGCCAGCGCCTCGATCTGCAGCGGTTGGCCGACAATGGCTTCCAACTCACGCAGGGCACTGTCCTGGGCGTCCAGGGATTCGATTTCTTCGGCCTGGGCCAGGCTCAGGCGCGCCTGGGTTTCCAGCACATCGGTGCGCGTGCCTTCGCCACCTTTAAGCAGGCGGTCGTTGAGTTGCAGGCGTTCGGCAAATGCGCGCTTCTGGGCGCGGCTCAGTTCGATACGTTCCTGGGCCAGCAACGCCTGGCTGTAGGCGCTGAGTACCCGCACCGCCAGTTCCTGGCTCTTGCCACGAAAGCGCTCATCCGCCATCAGCGCCTGGGCCGTGCCTTGGCGAAACCGCGCATAGGCTTCGTAATCCAGCAGTGGTTGTTGCAAGGTCAGGGTCGAAGCATAGCTGCGGTAGTCGCGGTCGCTGGTGACATCACCCGCCGTCACTTCAGATTCGTTGCGAGAGTTGTTGTAGCTCCACGACAGATTCGGCAGCAACGCCGCCCGGCCGATCACGCGATTCTCTTCACCGGCCTCACGCTCCTGAATGGCGGCCTGAAAGGTCGGGTCATTGCGCAAGGCCAGATCGTACGCATCCAGCAAACCCAGCGCCTGCGCCGCGGGTGTACAGCCCAAGCACAGGGTAAACAGCAGCGCCTTCATTCTTCCACCAGGGCCATATGGGTGCGGTCCAGCAAGGGCTTGAACAGGTAATTGAGCATCGAGCGCTCACCGGTCTTGACGAAGGTTTCCACCGGCATGCCGGGGCGGATCTGTACGCCGTCGAGTTGTTGCATGCCCGCCGCACTGACCTGGGCACGCAATGTGTAGTAAGGCTCGTCCGTGCGCTCATCGACCTGGCGGTCGGCGGATACCAAGGTCACCTCGCCCGCCACCCGTGGCGTGGTGGCCTGATTGAAGGCCGAGAACAGCAACTCCACCGGCAAACCGGGGTGCACTTTGTCGACCATCTGCACCGGCACCCGTGCTTCCACCAGCAGCGGCTCGCCCTGGGGCACGATGTCCATCAGCGCCTGGCCGGGCTTGATCACGCCACCTTCGGTGTACACGTCCAGCCCCACCACCACGCCGGACGCGGGCGCGCGTACCAGGCTGTTGGCCAGCTCGAATTCGGCCGAGGCCAGGCGATTGCGCAGGTCGTCGCTGCGGGTGCGGGTGTCGGCCAACTGGCCGCGCAGGTCTTTCTGGAAGTCTTCGCCGAGCTGGCGGATGCGCAAGCGCAGTTCAAGCACCTGGCGCTGCAACTGGCCGATGCGGCCGTAGTCTTCGGCGATGGTGCCGTCTACCTGGGCGTACAGGCGCTCGCTGTCGAGCAGGCGATTGCGCGGGATGTAGCCGTCGCGCGCCAGTTCGCGCAGGCCTTGCAGTTGCTCATTGAGCGCCGCCCGTTGCTGCAACTTGCTCGCCTGGGAATCGCGCGTGCCGCGCAACTGCGCTTCAGCCCCGGCGATGGTCTCGCGCAGGCCTTGCTGCTCGGTGGCCAGCGACTGGGCGCGGCTGTTGAACAGTTGCCGTTGCAGCTTGAGGGTGTCGGCCGCCTCCGGTTCGTTCAGCAGTTCAGGGCCGAAGGTGATCGCAGGCAACCCTTCGCTTTCCGCGCTCAACCGCGCTTCGCTGGCCAACGACGCCAGGTACTGGCTGCGCAGCGACTGCATCTGCCCGCGCAACGGGGTTTCCTTCAAGCGCAGCAACACTTGACCGGCGTTGACCACCTCACCGTCGCGCACTTCGATACGCTCGACGATGCCGCCGGTAGGGTGCTGCACGGTTTTGCGATGGCCCGAAACCATCACCTTGCCGGACACCGCCACACCCTTGTCCAGCGGCGCCAACGCCGCCCAGCCGACAAACCCGACAAATCCGCCGAGCACCAGCAGCCAACCCAGGCGCGAATATTGTTTGTCGTCCAGCGCCAGCACGTTATTGGCCGCGTCGCTGACCAACACCGGTTTATTCATGTTCATGCCTGTTTTCCTTCACCGAGGCGGTAACTCATGCTCATGGCCGACACCGGTTTGCTGGCTGCGGGTTTGTGCCGCGCTTCCAGCACCCGCGCCGTGGGGCCGAAGGCCTGCAATTGGCCGTCCTTGAGGATCAGCAGTTGGTCGGTCAGGCTCAGCACATTGGCTTTGTGGGTGATCAGAATCACGGTGCGACGCTGCTGCTTGAGCTGGGCGATGGCCTGGAGCAAGGCCTGCTCGCCCACTTCGTCGAGGTTGGCGTTGGGTTCATCCAGCACGATCAGCGCGGGCAAGCCATACACGGCACGTGCCAGCGCCACCCGTTGTTTCTGCCCGCCGGACAGGCCTGCGCCGCCCTCCCCCAACACCGTGTCGTAGCCTTGGGGCAGTTGCAGGATCAGTTCATGCACGCCGGCCATTTGCGCGGCGGCAAGGACGTTGTCGGCATCCAGCTCGGCAAACCTGGCAATGTTGTCGGCGATGCTGCCGGCAAACAGTTGGATGTCCTGGGGCAGATAGCCGATGTGCGGGCCGAGTTGCTGCTTGTCCCACTGGGTCAGGTCGGCACCGTCCAGCCGCACCTTGCCGGCCAGCGGTGCCCAGGCGCCCACCAGCACCCGCGCCAGGGTGGACTTGCCGCAGCCCGACGGCCCGATCACACCCAGCACTTCACCCGCTGGCAGATTAAAGCCAAGGTTGGCCAGCGCCGGCCGACGGCTGCCAGGGGCCCAGGCGCTGACCTGCTCGACGCTCAACTGCCCCTTGGGCACCGGCAGGCTCATGCGTGCCGGCCGCGCAGGGTTGTCCGCCAAGATCTTCGAGAGCCGCTCAAAGGCCAGGCGCGCCGAGCCCCATTGCTTCCACACGCCGATCATTTGGTCGATGGGCGTGAGCACCCGGCCCATCAGGATCGAACCGGCGATCATCATGCCTGGCGTGATGTCGCCCTGCACCGCCAGCAACGCGCCCAGGCCCAGCACCAGGGACTGCAACGCCAGGCGCACGCCCTTGGACCAGGCACTGACGGCGGCGGTCTTTTCACTGGCCAGGTTCTGCTGCGCGAGAAATGCCTGGTGCTGGCTGAACCAACGCCCGCGCAAGGTGGCAAGCATGCCCATGGCTTCGATGGTGTCGGCATTGCGCAGGTTCGCGGTGGCCTGCTGGCTGGTGCTGATGGACAGTTGGCTGGCCTGGGCCATCGGTGCCTGGCTGACATGGTGATTGATCCACGCCAGGGCAATCAAAATCACCGCGCCGCCCAGGGCCAGCATGCCGAGCCAGGGATGGAACAGGAAGATCACCAGCAGGTACACCGGGAACCACGGCGCATCGAAGAACGCGAATAACGCCTGGCCGGTCGCGAACTGGCGCAGCGTGGTCAGGTCATGCAGCGCCTGCCCCGCCGCCTGCCCCGACGCCTGGCTGCCGCCCTTGAGTTGCGCCTCGAACGCGGCGTCGTATACGCGCTGGTTCAAGCGCATGTCCATCTGCGTGCCGAGGCGGATCACCACCTGGCTGCGCACCCACTCCAACGCGCCCATCAGCCCGAACAGGCCGAGGATCATCAGCGTCAGCATCAACAGGGTCATCTGATTGCCGGAGGCGAGCACCCGGTCATACACCTGCAACATGTACAGCGCCGGGGCGAGCATCAGCAGGTTGATCACCGCCGAGAACAGGCCGATGTTGAAGAAGCCACTTTTATAGGCCGTGAGGGCGGCCAGGGTTTCGTTGCCGGCGTGGCGCATCTGGAGGTTCTCGTGGGGTTAAGCGTGCAGCGTCGCCGCGTTGACAGGCGATACGACGCTGCGCAGAATTCGGCACCGCCGTCGCCGGAAGAGTTAGAAGGCTTGGGCGACGGCGGTGTGTCATGTGGCGAATGGGAGAGCGATCTTCCATTCGCTTTTTTCCTGCAGCAGCCGGTTCAGGCGGCGAGTGCCCAGTCCTGGGCCACGTCTTGTACACCCACCAGGGCAACGTCGCTGGACACTGCGCTGGCGTGTGCCGCCAGGCCCGCAGACACTTCGTCGAAGGTGCTGGCAGTGGACAGGCCAAAGTCGTCGAGCAGGTTGTTGAGTACGGTTTCCAGCGCGGCGGTATTGCCCTGCATCAAACCGTAGATCACGCTTTGGACCTCGTTGCCCGCCCGGCCTGCAGCCTCGGCGGCGCTCAGGTCGAGGCCGTTGAACGCGACTTTGAAGTCGCTCAGGCTGAAGTCGCTGCCACTGCCGCCGCCCAGGCCTGTGCCCAGTTGCACATTATCCAGGTCGCCCCACAGGTAGTGGTTCAGGTTGCTGCTGGCAGGCAGCGACGGGTTGAACACATAGTGCAGGCCATTGCTGGTGTCGCTGTCGGCGATGAACGCGTATTCGGAGTTGTTGGCGCCGTGGGTCGAATACTGATCGCCGCTGAGGGTGCCGTTGCTGAAACCACCCGTGTTACTGGTGCCGTGACCTGCGGTGTTGAACCCCACCGCCCAGGCACTCAGGTAGTCCGATACCGACAGAGAACCCAGGCCCGAATCGTAGCTAACAGAAATAGTCATCACTGAACCTCGTTAAACAACGTTTTTGATGAACACGCCGGTGCGGCGTGCCTTTTTGCCCACCCATGGGCAAAACCGTTAATCAGCTGCCCGCGCACGCTGATCAGAATTTGTATTCCAACATTCCGCTCAGGGTTCGCCCGCGTGCCAGGCTGAGGTTGTTGGCGTCGCCCATGGCAACGAAATAGGCTTCATCGGTGGCGTTTTCCAACGCCAGGGCAATGTTCAGTTGATCCGTCATCCAGTAACTGGCGTACAGGTCATAGAGCGTGTACTTGGGCCACATCGCCTGATCCATCAGTTCGTAGCCCTGCTGATTGAGGTTTTCGCCGTTGCCCGAGCTGTAGCGCACACGTACACCGGTATCCAGGCGTTTTTCCAGAAAGCGCGCACCCAGCGTCAGCGAGCCGCGATCGGCAGGCATGTACGTGGCGTTCCCCATGATTCGCCCGCAGCTTTCCTGGTTGTTGGCGACGTCGTCATCCAGCACTTCATAAGTGGTGACCGGCCGTATGCTGATGCGCCCATCCGGCAGTGTGAAACGCTCCAGGCGCGTGGTTCTGGGCCCGGTGGTCTTGGCGCCGCCCATGTAGTAGTTCTTCGAGCAGAACTCATTGCTGCCGATCATGTGGGTGTAGCTGAGGTTGGCGTATGCGCGCCCCATGTCGTAATTGAGCTGGTATTCGACCCCGCGAAAGCGCGTCGGGTTGGTGTTATTGACGTACGCCATGGTCCCGAGAAATCCACCCACCTGGGTTTCCGGCAAGCTGACGCTGGTGTTGAGGAAAGAGAAGTTTTCAATCCGGGTATCGAAGTAAGCCACTTTCATGCCGAGGCGATCGTCACTGAAGAACAAGCCTTCCTTGAAGACATTCATGCCCACTTCCCAATCCCGCGATTCTTCAGGCTTGAGGTACGGGTTGGGGAAGACGCGCTCTCCCGAACCGCCGCCATGGGGGCGGCCGGTCATGAAGGTTTCGGTGACCGCCGGTGGCCGCCAGCCCTTGCCCCAACGGGTATAGAGTTGCAGCCAGTCCACGCCCGGTTTCACCGCGAGACCGAAGGTGGGGGAAAACTGGCCTTCTTCACGGTCAACCTCAATCACTTCCGCGACACGCCTGGCGCCGACGAGGCTGTTGTAGAAGCGATCACGCCGGTACAGCGTCATGCCGGTTTCGCCTTCAAGCCGATAGCGGTCATAACGCAGGCCCGCATCCAGGGTCAGCCAGCCGCCATATTCGTACTGCGCGTTGTTGAACAGGCTGGCGATGGTGCGTTTGCCTCCTGGAGTACTGCCCTCTGCGTAAGGCAACAAGCCCAGGTTGTTGGTGGCTTCAACTTTGTTGGTGCGTGGCTTGAACTCGTCCTGATACAGCTCCACACCGTAGTTCCAGGTGACATGCCCTCGCTCGCCGAAATCAAACCGCGAGGTGTTGTCACCCTGCAGGCCCCAGGTGTCGGTCTGGAAGTGATCGGTGTAGGCACCGACGTAGTTACCGGTGCCTGGCGACGACTGGTTGGGGCTATTGCCGCGATCCATCTGGGTGGTGACGTAATAGAGCTTGGCCTTGAGATCGATCAGCGCGTTGTCCGGGCTGTAGCTGTAGTCCAGCGCAATGTTTTTCGCATTGAGATTGTTTTTGCTGGCGCGCACGTAATAGGTGCTTTGAAGGTCATCGGCGATATAGCCCCAGGCATCGTTACTGTCGGTGTCGCTTTCCAGGTAGCTCAACTGCACACGCTGGTCGTTGGGCAAGTTCAGGCCGAACTTGACGATCTGCGAGCGGGTCACGCTGCCGGTGTCACCGACTTCGCTGTTCAACCAGTCGTCGAAGGCCGCCGGGGCGTACTTTCGGGCCCGCAGGTTGGTGCCCAGGTTGTCGTCGTTGTGCTTGCCGGCGCGGTAGTTGCCAAAATGCCGCTCGCTGTAGCCCAGCAACACATCGCCGCGCTCATCGCCAAAGGCGAATACGCCGCTGCCGTTGAAGTCGGTGCCGTTGCCCAGCTCACCAATGCCGCTGCCGGCACGCAGGCGGCCGCCGTACTCCTTGCCGTCTTTGAGAAACTCACTGGCATCCAAAGTCTTGAACGAGGCAATTCCGCCCAACACCGCTGCCCCGCCCTGCCCCGACTGGCTGCCCTTGTCGATCTCGATGCTGGAGATGAACTCCGGGTCGATCAGCATGGTGCCGTTACGTTGCTGGTGGCCATTGACGTTGAAGTTCTGGCGCATGCCGTCGATGTTCATGTTCACGCG
Source organism: Pseudomonas sp. SR18 (assembly GCF_023701505.1). Taxonomy (NCBI): domain Bacteria; kingdom Pseudomonadati; phylum Pseudomonadota; class Gammaproteobacteria; order Pseudomonadales; family Pseudomonadaceae; genus Pseudomonas; species Pseudomonas sp. SR18. Next base: position 175,371 of record NZ_JAMQAU010000004.1, read on the forward strand.
GCCGTAGTCCTGCACGCCGCGAATGTTCACCGAGAGGCCGGGGTCGCGCTGGTTCACTGCGGTGTAGACGCCGGCGGTTTCTTCAAGCATGTCGGCGGCGTGACGGGGCGGGCGTTTATCGATCATGTCACGGCTGATCACGGCCACGGACTTTGGGGTCTGGTACACCCAGTCACTGGCCTGGCCGTTGGTGTTGCCGGTGATGGTGGTGGTGCCAACGGTCATGGCGCCGTCGTGATCATCGCTGACGCGGTTGAGGGTCACCTGGCGCTCGCTGGTAAAGCGATATTCCACCGGCGCGGCGCCGAGCAAACGGCCCAGGCCTTCCTGAACACTGAAGCTGCCTTTGAGCGCGGTGCTGCTCAAACCTTGCAGGCGCGGGCTGTCGAACAGCACCTGCAAACCGGCCTGGTCGGCAAAGGCCAATACGGCACTGCCCAAGGACTGCGCAGGAATATCGAACGTCAGCACGGCGGGCTGGGCCGCGCCCACTTGAGGCGCCGCCGCGTACACGGATGACGTTGCGGCGAACAGGCCCAAGTGGATGGCCAGGGCTAACCGGCTACCGGTGATACGCCCCTTGGTGAGTGCTGACATTTCTGGCTTTCCCTACGCTGATCGTATTTTTGTTTATGCGAATGCTTCTCACATAGCAAGACGTACGAGGCGCAGGAAGTCAGTAAGGTTTTTTTAAAAGTTTTTGTGCGAGGGGTTTCAAGCGGGTGAGAGCGCGACTCCCACCGGGTCATCAGTAGATGAGGCTGAGGCCTGCCAGGTCCAAGCGTTGCACCTGGAGTTCCCGAGTCAGGGTGCCGAGGGCCGTGTCGAGCATGTCGAGGCGGAACACACCGCTGACTTCACGCTCGCCCAGGTCGGAATGGGTCAACACCACCTGGCCGGGCCGGTAGCGGTTGAGTTGTTCAATGACCTTGGCCAGCGGCTGGCGATCAAAGATCAACACGCCGCGCCGCCAACTGGTGGCACGGTCGACATCAAATTGATCCAGGGGCACGATGCCCTGTTCGGGGCTGAAGCGCGCGGCCTGGCCCTGCTTGAGCACATGATCGCTCGGGCCTTTTTTCGGTGTGGCGTGCAGGGAGACTTCAACGCTGTGTTGCAACACGCCGACCCAGCCGTGGCGGTCGTCCTCGCGCTGCACCACAAACCGCGTGCCCAACGCCTGCGTCTGCCCGCCGGCGCTCTGCACCACAAAAGGCCGGGTTTCCTTACCCACCATCGGCGCCACGTCAAAAATCGCCGAACCCTGGATCAGGCTGATGCGCCGCTGCACGCCGTCGTAGTCCAGGCGGATGGCGCTGGCGGAATCCAGCTCCACCGTGCTGCCATCGGCCAGGTGCACGGTGCGCACTTCACCTTTTTGGGTGACGTAATCGGCCTGCATGCGCAGCCAGGCGTCCGGCCCGCGCACCCAGCCCACGCCGGCCACCACCACAACCAGCGCCACCGCTGCCGCACGTTGCCACGGCCTGCGTCGCGGGGTTCGGCGCGTCGGCGGCATCGCCGACGACGGACGCTGGCGATGCGCCGGTTCGTCCTTATGCACCTCGCCCAACGCCGCCCAGGTCCGCTCGGCATAACGCAATGCCCCTTCATGGCGGCTGTCGCAGGCGATCCATTGGCGCAGCTCGGCCTGCTCCTGGTCGGTCAGGGCACCGGCGTGCAGGCGCACCGCCCAATCGGCGGCCGCCTCGGTAATGCTGTGCTGCTGCGGACCCTGGCTATTCACGTGTGAATCTCGAATTTTTCGTTATATAACGCTGTGACGTCTGACCTGGCAATTTTCCGTAATTCATTCGTCGGATGGCGTCACCTCACCGTCCTGCAAGCGCTGCATCACGTACGCCAATGCCTTGGCCAGGTGCTTTTGCACGGAACTGTCGGAGATGTCCAGGTGCCGGGCAACCTGGGCGTGGGTCATGCCCTCCATACGGTTCAGACGGAAGATCTGCTGGGTTCGTTCCGGCAGCTGCGCCAATGCCTGCTTCAATGCCTGCCGCTGTTGCTGCGCCATTGCCTGAGCCTCCAACCCGGCCACGTCATCTTCAATCTCGGCCAACGCCTCATGGGGCACGGAATCGGTCTTGCGCCGTGCTTCCTGGCGAATATGGTCGATCAGCAGATTGCTCGCCGTTCGATAGAGATAGCCCTGGGAATTGTCGATGCGCTCGCCGGCCGGTTTTTCCGCCAGGCGCAGGAAACTCTCCTGCACCAGGTCGGCCGCCAACTGCGGGTCCCGTACCTTGCGGGCCAGATACCCGCGCAGGGTATCGGCGTGCTTGAGAAACAGGCCCTTGAGATCCACGTCCGACAAACCGACTCCCTGGAATGTAAAGGAAACACGCGGGCATCTTAAGCGTTGTCGAGAATGATTTTCAATTGATATCTAATCTGATTCAGCCGTAGGACACGCCTGAATAAAAGTTCGGTAATCGAACACATCCGTTGCCATCAATTGACCAAATTAACTAACCAGTACATTTTATCCACACAACGAACAAGAACTGTGGAGATACCCCCAATGCCGCCTATCGTGCTGGTGCTCAACGGCCCCAACCTCAACCTGCTCGGCACCCGCGAGCCTGCCACCTATGGCCACGAAACCCTGGCCGACGTCGCCGCCCTGTGCGGACGCAGCGCGGACAAGCTCGGGCTGAAAATCGAATTTCGCCAGACCAACCACGAAGGCGAACTGCTGGACTGGATCCACAGCGCCCGTAATCGTTGCGCCGGTATCGTGATCAACCCGGCGGCCTGGACCCACACCTCGGTGGCGATTCGTGACGCGCTGGTGGCCAGTGAAGTGCCAGTGATCGAAGTGCATTTATCCAACGTGCATGCCCGTGAAGCGTTTCGTCATCACTCCTTTGTGTCGCCCATCGCCAAAGCGGTGCTCGCCGGGTTTGGCAGCCACGGCTATCACCTGGCACTGGAGCACTTCAGCCAGTTGCTGAAAGGATCGGCTCAATGAAACCGCGCATCCTCGCTGGCCTGATCGGCGCCGGTATCCAGGCTTCCCGCACCCCCGCCATGCATGAGCAGGAAGGCGACGCCCAAGGGCTGCGGTATTTGTATCGCCTGATTGACCTTGAGCCCCTGCACCTGGACATCAACGCCCTGCCCGATCTGCTGGAGGCTGCCGAGTTGATGCACTTTAACGGGCTGAACATTACCTACCCGTGCAAGCAGGCGATCCTACCGTTGCTCGATGAACTGTCCGACGAAGCCAGGGGCATCGGCGCGGTGAATACGGTGGTGTTCAAGAACGGCAAACGCATTGGCCACAACACCGATTGCCTGGGCTTCGCCGAAGGTTTCCGGCGCAACCTGAATGATGTACCGCGCCAGCGCGTGGTGCAGATGGGCGCCGGTGGTGCGGGCGCCGCGGTAGCGCATGCGTTATTGGCAGAAGGTGTGGAGCACTTGAGTATTTTCGACGTAGACGTCAGCCGCGCCCGTGACCTTGTGGATAACCTCGCCCAGCGTTTCGGCAACGGCCGTGCACAAGTGGGTCAGGATTTGGAAAACTCGATGGCCGAGGCCGATGGCCTGGTCAACACCACGCCGATGGGCATGGCCAAACTGCCCGGCACTCCCGTACCTGCGGCACTGCTGAGAGCCGAACTATGGGTGGCTGAAATCGTGTATTTCCCGCTGGAAACCGAACTGCTGCGCGATGCCCGCGCCTTGGGTTGCCGCACACTGGATGGCGGCAACATGGCAGTGTTTCAGGCGGTGAAGGCGTTTGAGTTGTTCAGTGGCGAGGTGGCGGATGCACAGCGGATGCTGGCGCACTTCAAGAGCATGAATACCTGAAATGTGGGAGGGAGCTTGCCCCCGATGGCCATTGGTATCCATACAACTCTCAAAGGCTTACACATAACATTGTGGTGAGCGGGCTTGTTTGCCCTCCTACATTGGAATGCATTCCAATCGGGTCACTCAAGCCTGCAGATACCGCAACACCGACTCACAGATCATCTCGCGATGGCGCTGTTTAACCACGTCATCCGACAGTTCGATCTGAAAAATCTCACTGAACGTATGGCGGTTGGACACCCGGTAAAAGCTGAATGAGTTGATCAGCAAGTGCACATCCAGTGGTTCCAGGCCCTCACGGAACAGGCCCATTTCCGCGCCCCGGCGCAAGGTCGCGCCCAACCCCTCAAGGATCTTGCTGTTCATCGCCTTGATCGTGTCGGTGCGTTTCACGTACTCGGCATTGTGGATATTTTCGATGCTGACGATCCGCACAAAGTCCACGTTCTGATCGTGGTGATCAAAGGTGAACTCCACCAGCCGACGAATCGCCTCTCGCGGCTCCAGCTCGGTCAGGTTCATGCGCGTTTCGGTGTTGCGGATATCGCCGTAGAGCTTCTCCAATACCTCGACGTACAACTGCTCCTTACTGCCGAAGTAGTAATAGATCATGCGTTTGGAGGTGTGGATGCGCTCGGCGATGGCGTCCACGCGCGCGCCGGACAGGCCCTGTTGGACAAACTCCACAATGGCTTCCTGAAGGATGTTTTCGCGGGTCTTTTCCGGGTTGTTCTTACGACTCTTGCGCGGTGCGGCTTGCACCTCGGGGAGTTCGGGACTTGAGGTCATGGTGCGCTCACGGCCATTTTTATTGTGCAGGCCGCGATTATGGGCCTCGGTGCTCCCCGAAGGAAGCACCCGACAACCCCTTATAAACGTGCCTGGCGCACCGCACCGCTGCGGGACTTGGCCATTGCCGCCAGACGCACCGCCACGTTGGCCGCGCCGTAGCCGGCATAGCCATTCTTGCGCTGGATGATCTCGAAGAAAAACCGCCCCTCGAAGGGTTCGGTGTACACATGAAACAACTCACCGCCCTGGGCGTCGCGGTCGTACAACACGTTGTAGTACGCCAGCTCGCTGAGGAACTCGTCGTCGAAATCGAAACGTGCGGCCAGGTCGTCGTAGTAGTTGAGCGGAATATCCAGCAGCGGCACGCCGGCCTCTTTGGCACGGCGCACTTCGGCGAAAATATCCGCACAGTCGAAGGCAATGTGGTGCACGCCGGAGCCCCGGTAGCTCGATAGCGCGTGGGAAATGGCGGTATTGCGGTTTTCGGAGATGTTCAGCGGCAGGCGGATCGAGCTGCAGCGGCTGCGCAAGGCGCGGCTTTTGACCAGGCCGTAAGGGTCGGGCAGCACCACTTCGTCATCGGCTTCAAAGTCCAGCAGGCTCTTGTAGAACAGCACCCAGCTGTCGAGGCTGTCGGCCGGCAGGGCCATGGCCATATGGTCGATGCGCAGCAAACCGCCGGCGTCGGTCGAGGCAGTTTGCAGGTTGAAGTCGGTGTCATACAGCCCGCCTTCGCTTGGGTCCACCAGGTAGATCAAGCTGCCATCCGGTGCGCGCACGGCCGCCAGTTCCAGCTCGTTGGGGCCGACCAGGCCGCGATAGGGTTGGCCTTTATAGGCGACCGCTCGCTCCAGGGCCTTGGCGCTGTCCTTGACCCGGATCGCCGTGGCGCACAAGGACGGACCATGGGCTTCGAAAAAATTATGGGCGAAGGAATAGGGTTCGCAGTTGAGGATCAGGTTGATATCACCCTGACGCAGCAGGCTCACGCTCTTGGAGCGGTGCTGCCCGGCCTTGACGAACCCCAGGCGTTCCAGCCAGTTCGTCAGCTTGGCGCCGAGGTTTTCATCCACGGCAAATTCGAGGAACTCAATGCCGTCATACTCACTCGCCGCCGGGGTTTCGAAGAGGATATCGACCGGTGTGGCAGGCGCTTCTTCGGCCAGGCGCTGGCGGGTTTTCTCTTCCAGGTACAGCAGCGAACGCAGGCCATCGGCGGCATTGGCACGGGTTGGCGCAGCGCGGAAACCATCGTTGAAAATTTCCAGGGACAACGGCCCGGTATAGCCACTCTTGATGATCGGTGCCAGAAAGCCCGCCAGATCAAACTCGCCCTGGCCGGGGAAGCAACGGAAATGCCGGCTCCACTCCAACACGTCCATGGCCAGGATCGGCGCGTCGGCCATTTGCACGAAGAAGATCTTGTCGCCGGGGATCTCGGCAATGGCACTTGGGTCGCCCTTGAGCGACAGGGTATGGAAGCTGTCGAGCAACACGCCGAGGCTTGGGTGATCGACCTGACGCACCAGGTTCCACACGTGTTGCCAGGTGTTCACGTGCTTGCCCCAGGCCAGCGCTTCATAACCGATGCGCAAGCCACGACGGCCGGCATGTTCGGCCAGCAGGCTCAGGTCATCGAGCAAAATCTGTTGATCGCCGACGCAATCGGCCGAGGCATTACTGCACACCAGCACCAGGTCGGTGCCCAGCTCCTGCATCAGATCGAATTTGCGCTCGGCCCGCTCCAGGTTGCGCGCCAGGCGGTCGCGGCGGCAGCCTTCAAAGTCACGAAAGGGCTGAAACAAGGTGATGGCAATGCCGAGGTCCGCGCACATCTGCCTGACTTCACGGGGGCTGCCGTCGTAATACAACAGGTCGTTCTCGAAGATCTCAACCCCGTCGAACCCGGCGGCGGCAATGGCTTCGAGTTTTTCCGGCAGGGTGCCGCTCAATGAAACGGTGGCAATGGAACGTTGCATGGACGACTCCCGGCAATTGTTGTTTGTGGCAAATTATTCGCCCCCAGCCTACACGCAGCAATTAAAATGTACGAACCGGTTAGTTTTTGGTGCGATTATCGAACACTAAGCCTCTTTGGCGAATTGACGATTTTTTAGCCGCTGCGCACCATCGATCCCGCTACAAACGTTTACAAAAGACCCAGAACACACCATAAAAATTTCAAAAAACGGGTACAACCACATGCCTTCGCAAAACTCCGCCCTGGCCTCGCGCCCCGGCACCCCGCACGCCGGCATCGGCGACAAGATCCGCGGCGCCATGGCCGTCGGGAAAACCCGCTGGGGCATGTTGGCCCTGGTGTTCTTCGCCACCACCCTCAATTACATCGACCGCGCCGCCCTCGGTGTGATGCAACCGATCCTCGCCAAAGAGATGAGCTGGACGGCGATGGACTACGCCAACATCAACTTCTGGTTTCAGGTGGGCTACGCAATTGGCTTTGTGTTGCAAGGCCGCTTGATCGACAAAGTCGGCGTGAAGCGCGTGTTCTTCTGCGCGGTACTGCTCTGGAGCCTGGCCACCGGCGCCCACGGCCTGGCGACCTCGGCCGTCGGCTTTATGGTCTGCCGTTTTATCCTCGGGCTGACCGAAGCCGCCAACTACCCGGCTTGCGTCAAGACCACGCGGTTGTGGTTCCCTGCGGGTGAACGTGCAGTGGCCACCGGGATCTTCAACGCCGGCACCAACGTGGGCGCCATGATGACGCCGATGCTGCTGCCGCTGATCCTGCATGTGTGGGGCTGGCAGGCTGCCTTCCTGTGCATGGCGTCGCTGGGCGCGATCTGGCTGGTGTTCTGGGGTTTGAAGTACTACAACCCGGAAGATCATCCGAGCGTTAAACAATCCGAATTGGACTACGTGCAACGGGAAGTCGAGCCGCAACAGCCTGGCGTACCGTTCAGCCGCATCCTGCGCATGCGCGGCACCTGGGCTTTTGCGATTGCCTACGCGCTGACCGCGCCGGTGTTCTGGTTCTACCTGTATTGGCTGCCGCCGTTTTTGAACCAGCAATACAACCTGGGCATCAACGTGACCCAGATGGGCATCCCGCTGATCATCATCTACCTGACCGCCGACTTCGGCAGCGTGGGCGGGGGCATCCTGTCGTCATTCCTGATCGGCCGCGGGATGAACTCGATCAAGGCGCGGTTGCTGTCGATGCTGCTGTTTGCCTGCTGCATCGTCGGCGTGATCATGGCGGCCGGTTCCAGCGAATTGTGGGTCGCGGTATTTGCCATCTCCCTGGCCATCGGCGCGCACCAGGCCTGGACCGCGAATATCTGGAGCCTGGTGATGGACTACACGCCCAAGCACATGATGAGCACCGTGTTCGGCTTCGGCGGCATGTGCGCGGCCATCGGCGGCATGTTCATGACCCAGATCGTCGGCCATATCCTCACCGTGACCAACAACAACTACACCGTGTTGTTCACCTTGATCCCGGCGATGTACTTCATTGCGCTGACCTGGATGTACTTCATGGCGCCGCGCAGGATTCCTACCGTAGACGTCTGAGCCATCCCCCAGAGCTATCCCCTGACCTATCGACGCCGCTGCTGCCAGGCAGCGGCCAACCCGCTCATGCAGATCACCCCGATACCGACCACCGTGGTCATATCGGGGGTATGACTGAACACCAGCCAACCCAACAACCCCGCAAACACGATCTGGCAATAGCCGAATGGCGCCAGCAAGGCCGGCGCCGCAAAGCGGAACGCCTGGGTCAGCATCAGGTGCGCGGTCATCCCGCACGTGCCCAGCGCCAGCATCATCACCCCGTGCCACAGCGTCGGGATCTGCCAGAAGAACGGCACCATTGCGCTCATCACCAAGGTATTGCACAGCCCGGCGAAGAAATTGCTGGTGGTCGGTGTGTCGTACTGGCTGAGGATTCGGGTGAGCAACTGGTAGAAGCAGAAAAACAGCGCCGAGCACAGCGGCAGCAACACCGCCGGGGTGAAGAGTTCACCGCCGGGATGGATGATCACCAGCACGCCGACAAACCCGCAGATCACTGCCAGCCACTGGCCACGCGTGACGTGCTCACCCAGCAGCGGCAACGACAGCGCGGTTACCAGGATCGGCGCCAGGAAGTTCACCGCCGTGGCTTCCGCCAATGGGATGTAATGCAGCGCCGAGGTAAAAAACAGGCTGGTGCCCAATAGGCACAGGGCCCGCACCATCTGCATGCCGGGCCGCTTGCTGCGCAGCACGCGCAGCCCCGATTGCGGCAGGAAAATCCCGGCCATCAACACGGTGTGCACCACGTAGCGCGCCCACACCACCATCACAATCGGGTAGAACCCGGCCAGGTATTTGGACAAGGCGTCGTGGCTGGAGAACAGGAACGTCGCCGCCACAATCAGCACAATGCCTTTGAAGGGATGGTTGACGCCGGACAGCGGGGTACTGACAGTCATGGAATTCTCTTGCGTGGCGGACGGAACACCGAGCACTGAACGAAATAGCGCTCAACCCGGTAATCTAGCAGCCGGGTCGGAGTCTGCCCCAAGAGCATAACCAAACACCGGGCGAACAGCGCACTAAATCATGGGAATCGAGTCCAACCCTGCACGCTCGCCCCCGTGCTGCACACTTTTCAACCAAGGCCTGCTGCTATGAAAAAAACCCTCTTTACTCTTTCCACCCTTGCCCTGCTCACCGCCTGCAACCAACAAGCCCAGGACACACCTAAACCCGCACCCGCCTCCGTGCAGGCCACCCTGGTGCCGGAGACGCCACCGACCGACAAATGGGTCGGCAAGTGGATCGGCGTCGAAGGTCTGAACCTGACCATCGCCAAGGACGACGCCATCGGCCGTGGTCACTACGTGCTCACCATGCAATACGGCCTGGATGCGGACGATTCCGGCACCTTCAAGGGTGAGGCCTCCGAAGACGGCATCGCTTTCACCCGCCCGGACGGCCCGCAATTGCTGCGTGCCGGCGACGGTGAAGCCACTGGTTTGAAATGGCTGGCAGATAAAAAAGACTGCCTGATCGTCGACACCGGCGAAGGGTATTGCCGCTAATACCGGCCATACTCAACCCACATCTTTGTAGGACCGTTCATCAAGAGGATTGCCCCCATGCTATGGAAAAAAGGCCGACGCAGCGACAACGTGGTGGATGCCCGCGATGACAGTGGCGGCGGCGGTGGCGGCATGCGCTTTGGCGGTGGCAAGGGCCTGAGTCTGACGGCGATTGTGCTGATCGTCGGCATTGGCTGGCTGACCGGCCAGGACCCGATGCAGATCCTCGGCCAATTGACCGGCCAGATGGAACAGGCACCGTCGGTCAGCACACAGTCGCGCCAGGCGCCACCGGCCAATGATGAACAGGCCGATTTCGTCCGCGCCGTGCTCGGCGATACCGAAGACACCTGGGGCCAGGTGTTCCAGGAAAACGGCCTGACCTACAAGAACCCGAAACTGATCCTGTTCCGTGGCCGGGTCAATTCCGCCTGTGGCGGTGCCACCTCGGCCAGCGGTCCGTTCTATTGCCCGGCGGACCAGCAGGTCTATCTGGACCTGGATTTCTTCCGGGAAATGTCCCAACGCTTCCAGGCCGCCGGCGATTTCGCCCAGGCCTACGTGATCGCCCACGAAGTTGGGCACCATGTGCAGACGTTGCTCGGGATTTCCTCGAAGATCCAGGCCGCACGCCAACAGGGCCGGCAGATGCAAGGCGACGGTGGCCTGCTGGTACGCCAGGAACTGCAAGCCGACTGTTTTGCCGGCGTGTGGGCCAACCGTGCGCAAAAACGCCTGAACTGGCTGGAACCCGGCGACATTGAAGAAGCCCTGAACGCCGCCAACGCCATCGGCGATGACCGTTTGCAGCAACAGGGTCAGGGCCGCGTGGTGCCGGACTCGTTTACCCACGGCACCTCGGCGCAGCGGGTTCGCTGGTTCAAGACGGGCTTCGCCCAGGGCCAGATCACGCAGTGCGACACCTTCACCGCCAAGAGCCTTTAAATGAATAAACGATTGGGTTTGCTGCTGGGTCTAGTCGTGTCGTGCTCCGCCCTGGCGGCGGAACACGGCGTCAAAATCGTCAGCCCCGATCGTTTCCACCTGGACGCCGGCGACCTCAGCCTCGGCGTAAGCCAGGACTGGCGCCAGCCGCTGCCCAACGTGTCCCGCGTGTTGATCATCGTGCATGGCCGGCTGCGCAATGCGCAGACCTACCTGCAAAGTGGTGTCGATGCCGCCGAGCATGCAGGTGTGGGCGCGAACACGCTGGTGATTGCGCCGCAGTTTCTGAATGCTTCTGATGTGAAGCGCAACCATTTGGACGGGCAAGTCCTGCGCTGGAATGGCAACGACTGGATGGCCGGCGAGCCTTCCACCGGTCCCGGCCAGGTCAGCTCGTACGGCGCCCTCGACCAGATCATCAAGCACCTGGGCAACCGCACACTGTTTCCGGGCTTGAAGGACATCGTCGTCGCTGGTCATTCCGGCGGTGGCCAAGTGGTGCAGCGCTTCGCCCTCACGGGCCATGATCATCCCACCCTGCAAAACGAAGGTATCAGCCTGCGGTATGTGGTGGCCAATCCTTCGTCCTACGCCTACTTCAGCCCGCAGCGGCCAGTGCCGTTCGACACCGCCAACTGCCCCGGTTTCAACGACTGGAAATACGGTCTGCAACACCTGCCGGCTTATGCCAAGGGCCAGAGCGCCGAACAGCTGGAACAGGCCTATGTGTCACGGGACATCACCTACCTGCTGGGCCAGCAAGACACCGACCCGAACCACCCGGCGCTGGATAAAAGCTGTGAGGCCGAGACGCAGGGCGCGTATCGACTGATACGTGGGCACAACTATTTTGACTACCTCAAGCAACGTCATCCGCAGTTGCGCCAGACGCTGGTAGAAGTGCCAGGAGTGGGGCATAACGGGGATGGGATGTTTACGTCGCCCGAGGGGCAAAAGGTGTTGTTTACTCAGTAATACCTGAAGAAACTGGCTCAAAATGTCTGGACTGGATCATTTGCCGCAAGACCGCGCAATCCTGCGCATGCCAATCCGCCAACTCCGGCCACGGGTTCTCCGGCAGGTTAACCAATACCGTCTTGGTCCCCGCCGCCCGACCGCAATCCAGGTCGAAGCGATAATCGCCGACCATCACCATCGCGCTCGGCGACACATCCCAGGCCGCCGCCAGCTTCAGCAGGCCGCCTGGATCCGGCTTGGGTGGCGCGTCATCACGGCCCAGCACATCTTCAATGGCAAAACAGTCCGCCAGGCCAATCGCTTGCAGCGTCACATGAGCCAGCTCTTGGGCATTACGGGTCAGGATGCCCAGGCGATAACCGCGCCCGGCCAACTCACGCACCAGCTCCACCGCGCCTTCAGCGGCGACCGAACCCAGCGCCAACTCGCGCTCGTGCTCCAGCAACCACGCATGTTTGGCCGCCGCGATATCCGCCGGCAACGCCGCCAGGTGCGTGAGAATGTCGTCCTCGGGCGGGATTTCCAGCGCCACGCGAATGGCCGCAAAGTCATGCACGGCCACGGTGAGGGTGCCGTCCATGTCGAACACCCAGTGCTTAATGTTGCTCAGGCTCATGCCCAATCCTTGCGGTGGCGGATCAAGCCTTCCTGGGTCACCGAGGCCACCAGTTGCCCGGCGCGGTTGTACACGCTGCCACGGGAGAACCCACGGGAATTGCCGGCCCAAGGGCTGTCCATGGCGTAGAGCAACCAGTCGTCGGCACGCAGGTCGGCGTGGAACCACAGCGCGTGGTCAAGGCTGGCGACCTGCATGTCTTTCTGCCACACAGTCTTGCCATGGGGCAGCAGCGAAGTGGTCAGCAGGCCGAAGTCTGAAGCGTAGGCCAGCAGGTATTTATGCAGCGCCGGGGTGTCGGCCAAAGCACCGTCGGCACGAAACCATACGTACTTGACCGGATCGGACGGCTGCGGGTTGAACGGGTCTTTTTCGGTGACCGGGCGCACTTCAATCGGCTTGGGGCACAGCAGCTTCTCGCGCATGTGCTCGGGGATCAGGTGCGCGCGCTGCTGGGTCAGCTCCAGTTCCGAGGGCAGGTTCTCCGGGCCGACCACCACGGGCATGGTGGTCTGGTGCTCGAAGCCTTCTTCGTCGTACTGGAACGAGGTGGTGCAGGTGAAAATCGGATGGCCCTTCTGGATCGCGGTCACGCGGCGCGTGCTGAAACTGCCGCCATCACGCACGCGGTCGACCGAATACACCACCGGCAATGCGGCATCGCCGGGGCGCAGGAAATAACCGTGCAGGGAATGCACGTGGCGCGCTTCTTCAACGGTCTGGCTGGCGGCCGACAGCGACTGGCCGAGCACCTGGCCGCCGAACAGTTGGCGAAAACCCAGGTCCTGGCTGCGGCCGCGAAAGAGGTTTTCCTCGATCGGCTCCAGGGTCAGCAGGTTCACCAGATCTTCCAATACTTGGCTCATAGAGCAACTCCTACAATCTATGGGGCATTCCGGGCTGCTATCCGTGCAGCGTGTCCAACCATTGGGCGCGGGTGATGCGGTACAAAACATGTGGGCGCAGCGGGTCATCGGCTGCGACCTTGGGGTGTTCAAAATCGGCCTGGGGATCGTAATGCATACCGATGGCCTGCATGACTTTTTGTGATGGCAGATTGGCTTCGGTGGTGAAGGCGACGATTTCATCCAATTGCAAACGGTCGAACCCACAGCGCAGCGCGGTCCACGCCGCCTCGCTGGCATAACCCAGGCCCCAATGCTCACGGGCCAGGCGCCAGCCGATTTCCACTGCTGGGGTAAACCCCGCGTCAAAGCCGACATGCTGCAGCCCGGTCAGGCCGATGAAGGCGCCGGTATCTTTGCGTTGCAACGCCCAGAAACCAAAGCCGTACTCGGCAAAATGGCCGCGAATCCGCCCGATCAGCGCGGCGCTTTCCAGATGGCTCAGCCTGGCCGGGAAATAGCGCATCACCTGCGGGTCAGCGCACATGCGCGCAAAGTCCGGCAGGTCCGTGTCGCGCCATTGGCGCATCACCAGACGTGCACTTTCCAATTCGAGTATCGGCTCCATGGGTCCCCTCCCCTTGCCATGTGCGTGAGTGTACAGCGCTGGTAAGATCCTTCGCAGGTTCCCGTCAGAAAATCCCATGCCTTTGCCATTGATCTACCACGATGACTACAGCCCCGAGTTCCCGGCGGACCACCGGTTCCCCATGGACAAATTCCGCCTGTTGCGCGACCACCTGGTGTCCACGGGGCTGACCGAAGACAGCCTGTTGCTGCGCCCCGAGCTATGCCCACCGGAGATCCTGGCCCTGGCCCATGAACCTGGGTATATCGAACGCTACATGAGCGGCGAATTGTCCCGCGAAGACCAACGTCGCCTCGGCCTGCCCTGGAGCGAAGACCTGGCCCGGCGCACAGTGCGGGCGGTAGGCGGTTCGATCCTGGCGGCGGAGCAAGCGCTGGAGCACGGCCTCGCCTGTCACCTGGCAGGCGGCACCCACCACGCCCATTACGACTATCCAGCGGGCTTTTGCATCTTCAATGACCTCGCAGTGATCAGCCAATACCTGCTGGCCAGCGGTCGAGTGAACCGCGTATTGATCTTCGACTGCGACGTTCACCAGGGCGATGGCACCGCACGCATCCTGCATGACACGCCGGATGCCATCACCGTGTCGTTGCACTGCGAAAAGAACTTCCCGGCGCGCAAGGCCCAGAGCGACTGGGACATCCCGCTGCCCATGGGCATGGGCGATGCCGATTACCTGCGCGTAGTCGACGACGCCCTCAATTACCTGCTGCCGCTCTACCAGCCCGACCTGGTGCTCTACGACGCTGGCGTCGATGTGCATAAGGATGACGCCCTCGGTTACCTCAAGCTGACAGACGAAGGCGTAGCCGCCCGCGATGAAAGCGTGATGCGCCACTGCCTGGGCCGGGACATACCGTTAATGGGCGTGATCGGCGGCGGCTACAGCAAAGACCGCCCGGCCCTCGCTCGCCGCCACGGCATCCTGCACCACAGTGCACAACGGGTGTGGACGTCATCAGGTTGTCATTGAGTGGTGGGTGTTACCCACAATGGCTGTGGAGCGGCCTGTGGATAACTTGAGCGTAAGCGGCTGAAAGCCAGAAGCCATAAGGCCTGTAGGAAAGTGTACATTTTTTGATCAGGCAGTTAGGCCGACGTCGGGTAGAATGCTCGGCCTATTCACGTCACCGTAGCCCTGCCCATGCCTCAGACCGTACCTCACCACGTCACCATTATCGGCGGCGGCCCTGCCGGGCTGATGGCCGCCGAAGTCTTGAGTCAAGCCGGGGTGCGCGTAGATCTGTATGACGGCATGCCGTCCGTGGGGCGAAAATTCCTGCTGGCGGGTGTGGGCGGTATGAACATCACCCACTCCGAGGCTTACCCGGCCTTCCTTTCGCGCTACGCCGAACGTGCACCGCAGATGGCGCCGTTGCTGCGTGGATTTGGTGCCGACGCCTTGTGCGAATGGATTCATGGCCTGGGTATTGAGACCTTTGTCGGTACCTCCGGCCGGGTGTTTCCTACAGACATGAAAGCTGCTCCCCTGCTGCGTGCCTGGCTCAAGCGCCTGCGCGAACAAGGCGTGGTTATCCACACCCGGCATCGCTGGACCGGCTGGAATGCCGAGGGCGATTTACTTATCCACAGCCCGGAAGGTGAGAAGGTTGTCCACAGCGACGCCGTGCTGTTGGCCCTTGGCGGCGGCAGCTGGTCGCGGCTGGGTTCCGACGGTGCATGGCTCAATTTGCTGGAAGACAAAGGCGTGCCTTATGTGCCACTGCAGCCGAGCAACTGCGGCTTTGATGTGTCGGCCTGGAGCGAATTACTGGTCAGCAAATTCGCGGGCGCCCCGTTGAAAAACGTCGCCATTGGGCTGGGGGATGACAAACCCCGGCTCGGCGAATGTGTGATCACCGCCACCGGTATCGAGGGCAGCCTGATCTATGCGCTGTCGGCGCCGATCCGCGAGGCGATCAACCGCGGTGGCTCAGCCACGGTGCATATCGATCTGCTGCCGAGCAAGCCACTGGATAAGGTGCAGGCGGCGCTGGCCAAGCCACGCGGTTCACGCTCTATGAGCAAACATTTGCACAGTCAGTTGGGGCTGGATGGGGTCAAGGCGGCGCTGTTGCGTGAGTTGGCGCCAGCCGATCACTTCAATGATCCGGCGCAACTGGCGGTGGATATCAAGGCCTTGCCGTTGAGGCTGGTGAAGACGCGGCCCATTGATGAGGCCATCAGCACCGCTGGCGGCGTGCCGTTTGAGGCGTTGGATGAGCGACTGATGCTCAAGCAATTGCCGGGGGTGTTTTGTGCGGGGGAGATGCTGGATTGGGAAGCGCCGACGGGCGGGTATTTGCTGACGGGGTGTTTTGCCAGTGGCAGAGCGGCTGGGCGGGGGGTTTTGGAGTGGCTTGAGCGCTGAGATTTTTGCTGAGTTCAAAGCCGCCATCGGGGGCAAGCCCCCTCCCACAATGTTGAATGTATTCACAAATCAAAATGTGGGAGGGGCTTGCCCCCTATAGGGCCATCAGCCAAACCGCAAAATCACTTCTTCTTACGCGGCCCGGTATTAAACACCGGCACCTTGCGCACCGGCTTGATCGACGGCTCCACCGGCGCCGATTCCCCGCTGTCCACCCACTTGCCCAGGTTGCGCTTACCGCCGCCGCCACCCGAGTTTTTAGGCTTCTTCGGTTTTTTCGGTTTCTTCACCACTTGCCCGCTGGCATCGGTGTCTGGCACGCGGTGTTCCGGTTCGAAGTCGGGCTCCATCTTGCGGGTCAGGGTCTGACGGGTCAGCATCTCGATGGCCGACAGCATGTTCACTTCATCGGCGCACACCAGGGAAATCGCCTCGCCGGTGTTGCCCGCACGCCCGGTACGGCCGATACGGTGGATGTAGTCCTCAGCCACGATCGGCAGGTCGAAGTTGACCACCATCGGCAGGTCTTCGATATCCAGGCCACGGGCCGCCACATCGGTGGCGACCAGTATCTGCACTTCGCTGCTCTTGAAGCGATCCAGCGCGCGCTGGCGAGTGGCTTGCGGCTTGTCGCCATGGATGCCGTCGGCATTGATGCCCAGGCCCTGCAACTTATCCACCAGCGCATCCACGCCGTTGCGGGTCTTGGCGAACACCAGCACCTGCTTCCAGCGGCCTTTGCGCATCAGGTGCACAAACAGCTCGGCCTTGCGCTTCTTGTCCACCGGCACCACCCACTGCTTGACGGTGTTGGCGGCGACGTTGCGCGGGCTGACTTCGATACTCAGCGGGTCGTTGAGCATCTGCCCGGCCAGCGTGCGGATCTCATCGGAGAAAGTCGCGGAGAACAGCAAGGTCTGGCGCTTTTTCGGCAACATGCGGTAGATGTTCGCCAGCTCTTCGGAGAAGCCCAGGTCGAGCATGCGGTCGGCTTCGTCCAGCACCAGGGTTTGCAGCTGATTGAGCTTCAGCGCGTTCTGGCGGAACAGGTCGATCAGGCGGCCAGGGGTGGCGACCAGGATGTCGACGCCCTTGCGCAGCTTCATCATCTGCGGGTTGATGCTCACGCCGCCGTACACCGCGTAGGTGGTCAACGGCAGGTTTTGCGCGTATTCGGCGACGCTGGCGTGTACCTGCTCGGCCAGTTCGCGGGTCGGGCACAGGATCAGCGCACGCGCCGAGTTGGCGGCGACTTTCGGCCCTTCCATCGTCAGCAGTTGCAGCAGCGGCAAGGCAAAACCGGCGGTCTTGCCGGTGCCGGTCTGGGCCGCAGCCATCAGGTCGCGACCGGCCAGCACTGCCGGAATGGCTTGCGCCTGCACCGGCGTCGGGGTCTGGTAGCCAAGCGTCTCAAGGGCGCGCAGCAAGGGTTCGATCAGGCCAAGTGTGGCGAAAGTCATGTGTTTACCGTAGGAAAAATTCAGCGCAAGGGCGTAATGCGCGGCAGTTTACCTTATTTCCGGCTTGGGCTTTCGCCACTGGGGCAGACTGATCAACAGCACCGCGCTGATGATCACCAGCATCGCCAAGGCTTCTTCCAGGCCGATGGTCTCGCCAATGAACACAATCCCCAGCAACACCGCCACCGCCGGGTTGACGTAGGCATAACTGGTGGCCGCCGCCGGGCGGACGTGTTTGAGCAGGTACATGTAGGCGTTGAACGCGATGATCGAGCCGAACACGGCCAGGTACGCCAGGGCCAGCCAGCCTTCCAGCGGCGGCATGGCTTGCAGGTGTTCGCCGGTGAGCGCACTGGCGATCAACAGCGTCACGCCGGCTACCAGCATTTCTGCGGCACTGGCCATGGCACCCGGCGGCAGCGGCAGGCGCCGGCTCCACACCGAACCAAACGCCCACGACGCCGCTGCAAACAGCAGCAATGCCGCGCCCATCGGGCTCGACTGCAACGTGCTGCCCATATTGAGCATGGCAATGCCGACCATCCCCAGGATCACGCCCGCCCATTCCAAGCGGGTATTGCGTGCGCCCCAGAAATACCCGCACAGCAAGGTGAACAGCGGCACCGTCGCCACCGCCAGCGCAGCCACACCGGACGACACTCCCGTGTGCTCGGCCACGCTCACCGCACCGTTACCGAAGGTGAGCAGCAAAATGCCGATCTTCGCGGCCGCCTTCCACTGCTCCCAGGTCGGCGCCGGCGCCCCGCGCCAGCGCAGGAAGCCATACATCGCCGCCCCCGCCAGCAGAAAGCGGATCCCGCCCAGCATCAGCGGCGGCCAGTATTCGACGCCGATGCGGATCACCAGATAGGTAGACCCCCAGATCACATACAACGCAAAAAAGGCAGCGATCAACGGTAAGGGAAAGCGACGTGTGCCAGGCATGGGGCGGCTCGAAGGCAGATATAAGAGACGCTTATTCTAAAAAGGCAGGTCGTTAAACATAAGTTACAAAACCTGTTTAAACCGCCCATACACTTTTCAAACCATGGTTATGAAGGCTATAACCCATGCTTTCGAAAGCCACCCGCTACTGGAGCCTTATCATGGACAAATACGACCGCATGCTCCTCAGCGCCCTGCTCGAAGACGGCCGCGCGTCCTACGCGCAACTCGCGCGCACGGTAAACCTCTCCGCCCCCGCCGTGGCCGAGCGCGTGGCCAAGCTGGAAGCCAGCGGGGTGATCACCGGTTACCAGGCCAAGGTGGATATGTCGAAGGTCGGTTTGCCGATCCAGTGTGTGATTGAGCTGAGGCTGACCAATCATGGGAGCCAGAAGGTGTACGACGCACTGGCCGAAATCCCCGAGCTGACCGAATGCCACCGGGTGACCGGCGATCCGTGCGTGATCATGCAGGCTGCGGTGGGGTCAATGCCGCAGTTGGAGAACTTGATTAATCGGGTGGCGAAGTTTGGCTTCAGCAAGACTTCGATCATCTTGTCGAGCGCGATAGAGCGGCGGGTGCCGTTGGGGCAGTTGGCCGTTAATGGGAAATGATGGTGACTGATCTACCGTCATCGGGGCATGGGTATCTACACAACTCTCAAAGGCTTACACATAACACTGTGGGAGGGGGCTTGCCCCCGATGACGTCAGTGGCCGCACTGCAAATTCGAGCGTTCAACAATCAAGTCGACTATCTGCTGGATGGTCGTGATGCGATCCCAATCCTCCTGCGTCGCTTGCAGGTTGAATTGCCACTTGATCTGCATGACAAAGCAGGTCAAATCCTCATCAATAATCTTGAAATCATGGATGAAGTCCGTTTGCTCCGTGACCTGGCTTGGGTCGATGAAGCCGATGATATCGACGAATAGCTGAACTACCTTCTCGCTGATTTCGGCTCTGGTCGGATTACCTTCCATTTCTCGCCTCATAAGCACATTTACCAATACTCACTAGATCAAAGACTGCAAGCCCGGCAGCAACGAAAGGAATGCCTCGTCCGATAATGCCAAACACACGGACTGTGCCAAACGTTGCTTTCGCCATTCTGGCCACCGTGGGCTGCCTGATCAAGGTACGAGGGAAAAAGCGCATTCCAATGAGGCTCGCCAGATTCGTCGTTTTGCTGGAGCCAACGTGAACCCATGTGCCCACAGCAACTTTGCTTATAGGTATGCCTGCGGCGCCAGTTAGAACCGTTGCGGCCGTCAAGCCATAGTGTTGCTGTGTACATTTCCAGAGTTCGTCAAACGTGGTGCTCGGCACAGAGGAATCAGCATGAACGGGTTTGAGTAACTGGTAACTGGCGCCATGGGTCCAGCCTGGCGAATTAGGTAACACCATGACTGCCGGGCAACTTGTCATCGTGTTTCCCAAATGAAACGCCATGCTTGAAGTTGAGCCGAAATCGATGCCGTTGCCTTGGAGCTCAAACTGGCTTCGCATGATTGCTGTGTGAAGATCGCTTTCCTGCATGACGTAGTCCCTGTACGTAAATGACAGCCGGGATCTTAGGTCGCAGCAAAGGGCTATAGACGGGAGAAGGGAAAATCCAGAAAGGTCCGACATGACAGCAGGGCTAAGCCTACTGACTATTCAGAAAGCAGATAAAAGCCCAAAAAAAACTGTTGTTTCAATGGCCAGCAAGACCGATCCCTTTCATTTGCGGGACGTTTCCGAGAGAATCCCACAGCCTTGTTTCCGTCGGATCAGGTAGCTAGTCTCATCCAGTCATCGAATGTTCGGTGGCCGGACGTGCAAGTCCGACCAAACATAGGCTTTATAGATGCCCGCAAAATCAGCGCCCATTTATTGCGAGATGGCGCTGGTCTGTTATGGCAGCTGTACGCGGGAGATCTTCGGATCTACTGGGTTTGCCTTTTGTCCCGGTCTTGCACACCCGCGTGCCGCTGCCACCCTAATCGCGTGCAAGCGAATAGACGCAGCTCCTGCTTAACAAGAGGAGTTTCACCATGGTCAAAGTCACCCCCGATCCACCCAGTTTCCTCAGCGAAGACGCCCTGCTCAATCGCCGAGCCATCGACTACTACCTCAAAACCTGCGCCCCAGATGCCCCGCCCTTCATCCTGAACGACAACCTGAGCCTCGAAGACGCCCTCGCCCATGCGGCAGATTTGCTGCATTGCGCGGTGGGCACTGCTCACTCGTCGGGCGAGGCGATGGCTGTGCAGCAGCGGGCAGTGATGCATTTGGTGGAGATGGCGAAGGGCGTGGTGGATCGGGCGTTGGAGTGTGTACAGCCGCGATGAACACCGCATAACCCATGTGGGAGGGGGCTTGCCCCCGATAGCGGCGGGTCAGTTACAGAAAAACGACTGACACACCGCTATCGGGGGCAAGCCCCCTCCCACATTTTGAGCGGCGTTGTTCTGTCAGAACCCGCGATGTTTTTTCAGATGCTCATTGATCTTCGCCGCCGGCACTTTCTGCAGGGTGCACAGAAAGTCGTGGGACAGCTCGCGCAAGCCGTGGGTACGCCGCAGTTCCTGGGCCAGGTGCGCCGTAAGGTTGGCCGCCATTTCCGCATCCGCCAGCGCCCGGTGAGCCTGGCCGGTGTGGGGCAGTTTTGCGAATGAGTTCAACGTGCCGAGCTTGTGGTTCGGCGCAGCCGGCATCAATCGGCGGGCCAGCAGCAGGGAGCAGGCGAATTTTTGCAGGCGGGTGCGGCGGATCAGGCCGAGTTCAAAGTCCCAGAACTTCTGGTCGAACGCGGCGTTGTGCGCCATCAGCGGCGTGGTGCCGACGAATTCGTTGACCTCGTTCATCACCCGCTCCGCCGGCGGTGCGCTGCGCAGCATGGCGTTGCTGATGCCGGTGAGTTGTTCGATAAAGCCCGGCACGCGCACGCCGGCATTCATCAGGCTCTGGTAGCGGTCCACGATCTGGCCACGCTCAAGGATGACCACGGCAATTTCCGTGGCCCGGCAGTGGCTGCTCGGCGTGATGCCGGTGGTTTCAAAGTCGATGACCGCTATACGTTCCAAACCTGTTCCAACTCCGTCTGAGCATTTATTTGAGCAGCAGCGCGCCTTCGATCGGCACGTAGCGGCTGGCGGCGCGTATCAGTGAATTGGCCGTCAGCCCCGGTACGCCGTAGGCCACAGCTTCAACCCCATGCTTTTGGATGATGCGTTCGAGCAGCATGTCGAAATCACCGTCGCCGGAGGCCAGCACCACTTCGTCGACGTGATCGGCGGCGTCCATGATGTCGAGGGTGATGCCCACGTCCCAGTCGCCCTTGGCCGAGCCGTCACTGCGCTGGATGTACGGTTTGAGTTTCACCGTAAAGCCCAGGTTGCGCAGGATCTGCTGGAATTGCTGCTGCTTGCTGTCGCCACGGTCGATGGCGTAGGCGTACGCCTCGACGATCTGCCCGCGGGAGCCGATGTCTGCCCAGAGGGCGGCGTAGTTGAAGTGGCAGCCGTACGCCTGGCGGACGGTGTAGTAGAGGTTTTGTACATCGGCGAACACTGCAATTTTCTTCACCGCACTTCCTCATGACAGCCAGGCGCCAGAGCCCGGAAAGGGTGCCAGTATGCCAGCCGCGAGAAAGTTTCCGGAAAAAATCAGACCGGGACGCCGCAGCGCCCCGGACTAGGTATGTCAGACGAAGGAATCGTCGTCGCCAAAGGAAGAGGAATCGTCGGAATAATCGCTGTCGGCAAAACTGTCTGCGTTGTTGCCGCCCCAGTTGTCATTGCCGGCAAATTTCTGGTCATCATTGCCCCAGCCGCCTTGATCGCTGGCCGGTGCCGGTTGCTCGATGATTTCTTCCACTACCTGCGGTTGCTGGTTGTGATGGAACAGGCTGCTGATGCCTTCGGCCAGCAATACACCACCGGCCACGCCGGCGGCGGTTTTCATCGCGCCACCGAGGAAGCCACTGCCCATTGGCGCGGCGGCGGCCGGTTGTTGGGGCTGTTGATAGTTTTGCTGCGGCGCGGGCTGGCCGCCGAACGAAGGCCGCGTTGGCTCACGCCAGCCGCCGCCCGAACTGCTCGGCGCGCTCGGCGCCGGCTGCGCGTCACGGGAACCGCCGCCGCCAAAGATGCTCGACAAGAAACCACCGCCGCTCGACGCCGCCGGCTGCGTGGATTTGGCCCGCTGCAACTCGTCCTGCAATTGCTGGATCTGTTGCGCCTGCTGTTTGTTCTGCGCGTCGAGACTCTTGAGTGCGTGTTCCTGCACCAGAATCGACTGGGTCATGTAGTACCCGGCGGCCGGTTGGCGAGTCATGTGCTCCTTGATCCGCGCTTCGGCCTGGGCGTCGCGGGGGGCTGAGTCCGTTTCGGCTTGCTGCAACCGTGAAAACAGTCCATCGATCAGGGTTTGCTCTTCGCTGTTCATGGCGACCTCGTTAGATTGCCGGTAGAAATTCTGGTCCCGCCTGTGATCAGGTCGGGGGCTTTCCAGTTATGGGGGTGTTACGAGTTGTTTCAATGGTCTTTACTCAAGGTTTACGTTTGTGCCCCTCTGACCGTGATCGGTTAAAGTGTCGCCCTTGTTTCCAGGCCTGCGATGAACCTGATGAATCCGTTAGACGTCTTGCGCGACTCCCTCCGTTTTACCCGCAGCAACCTGGGCGCCATCGTCCAGTTGTGCCTACCGCTGGTGATTCTCGAAGCCTTGCTGCAACAGATACTGGACCACACGCTGGGCGCGGATGCGTTTGCCGGCTACAGCGTGGTGGTGGGGTTATTGGTGTACCCGCTGTACACCGGCGCGCTGATCCTGTTCCTCGATGCGCGCACCCGTGGCGAGTCGCCGCGCACCAAGGATGTGTGGGCGATGGCGCTAGCCTTGTGGCCGCGTTTCGCGCTGTTGACCGCCATGAGCACGCTGCTGATCCTGCTGGGCCTGTCGCTGTATTTCCTGCCGGGCCTGTGGCTGATGGTGGTGCTGGCCTTCGCCGAGTACCTGCTGGTACTGCGCGGCATGCCGGCACTGGAGGCGATGAAGGAAAGCTTGCGTCTGACCCGTGGGCATTTCTGGCGGATCCTGGTGTGCCTGCTGTGCGTCATGACCCCGCTGTGGCTGCTCAAAGGCGCCAGCGTGGCGGCGTATCCCAACCCGGCGCCGTTGCTGGGGCTGTTGATGGACAGTGCCCACAGCTTCCTGCAATTGTTCACCAGTGTGGTGCTGTTCCGTTTATTCATGCTGATCGGTGGCGATGCCGACGCGCGGTGATATGCTCCGTGCCATTCCTGAAACGCTATAAGCCGAGCCGATGACCCGTTTATTGCGCATCACCTTGCTGGGCCTGCTGATTCTCGCAGGCGTGCTCACCGCCCTGATCTACAGCCTGACCTGGCGCCCCGCGCCCAAGGAAACCTTGCCAGTGAGCTGCGTCGCGCCCCGTGCGCCGACGCTGCTGCCGGGGCAGGCGCTCAAGGTCATGACGTGGAACGTGCAATACCTGGCCGGCAAGAACTACGTGTTCTGGTACGACACCCCCGACGGCAACGGCCCGGACGACCGCCCCACCGTGGAAGACATGGCCGTGAGCCTGGACGAAGTGGCGCGGGTGATTCGCGACGAACAGCCCGACATCCTGCTGTTGCAGGAACTCGACGAAAACGCCAAGCCCTCCCATTACCAGGACCAGTTCGCGCTGTTGCAGGAACGCCTGGTCGACCTCTACCCGTGCAGCGCCCAGGCCTTCGACTGGAAGGCCGACTTTGTGCCCGACCTGCATATCTTCGGCAGCGTCGGCCGCAAACTCGCGACCCTCAGCCGCTACCAGATCGAACACGCCGAACGCCTGCAACTGCCGGCGCCGGACGCCAACATCATCCGTCGCCAATTCCAGCCAAAACCGGCCTTGCTGCTGACCTACCTGCCCCTGAGCGACGGCGGCCAACTGGCGGTGCTCAACACCCGCCTGGACGACGACGCACCTGGGCGCAGTGCCGTGCAGGAGCAAGTGCAAGCCACCGTGAAATTACTGGATAAATTCGAAGGCCGCGGCACCCCGTGGCTGATCGGCGGCGACTTCAACCTGCTGCCACTGGGGCAATTCCTACGGTTGGATGCTGGCAAGCGCGGGCAGTATTCGCCGGACAGCGAACTGCATTTGTTGTGGGACAAATACCCGATGATCCCGAGCAACAGCCAATCCAGCGGGATAAACCGTGAAAAATGGCTGACGTATTTCCCCAATGACCCAAGCCTGGACGGGCCGGATCGCACGGTGGATTACCTGTTCTATAGCTCGCGGATCAAGCGGGTGGAGGCGAAGGTGCGACAGGAGGATACGTTGCGTATCTCAAATCATCTGCCGGTGATTGCACGGTTCCTACTGCCCGCCGCGCAATAACTAACGCTAAAGATCCAAATGTGGGAGGGGGCTTGCCCCCGATGGCGGTGTATCAGTTGAAATACCTTTCACTGACCTACTGCTATCGGGGGCAAGCCCCCTCCCACATTTGGATCTCCGTAACGCTTACTTGCGCGGCTTGATCCGGGCCGTCGGCTCGGCGATCAACGGATCATCCGGCCAATAGTGTTTCGGATAACGCCCCTTCAAATCCTTCTTCACCTCGGCGTAGGTACTGCGCCAGAAATTCGCCAGGTCCTGCGTCACCTGCACCGGCCGCCGTGCCGGGGACAACAGGTGCAGCTTGACCACCTGGCGCCCACCCGCGATGCGTGGCGTATCCGCCAGCCCGAACAGCTCCTGCAAACGCACCGCCAGGATCGGCGGCTGTTCGCTGTAGTCCAGGCGCACCGACGAGCCAGACGGCACTTTTATATGCTGCGGCGCCAGTTCGTCGAGGCGCTGGGGCAGCGGCCAGGGCAGCAGGTTGTGCAGGTAGCTGGAGATATCCAGGCTGGCAAAATGGCTCAGGCGTGAGACTTTGCCCAGGTAGGGCATCAGCCAGTGCTCCAAACCGGCGAGCAAGGCCTTGTCGCTGATGTCGGGCCATTCGCTGGTTTTGCCGGTGTCCAACTGGCGCAGTAGCATCACGCGGGCCTGCCATTGGCGCAGCTCGGGCGTCCAGGGCAACAGTTCCAGGCCTTTGCGCCGCACCAGATTGACCAGCGCCTGGCTGCGTGCAGATTCGTCGAGGCCGGTCAGCGGTTCGCGGCTGAGCACCAGTTCACCGACTTTGCGCTGGCGTTCGGCGCGCAACACGCCTTCGCGCTCGTCCCAGTCCAACTGGTCAACATTGCGCACTTGCTCGGCGAGTACCGACTCGAACAGCGCTGGATCAAAATCCGCTGCCAGGTAGATGCGTTCTTCGCGCTGGCCCTGGCGGCTGCCCAGGTCGGCGATGACCAGCCAGGGTTGTTTCATCAGGCTGTCGGCTTCGGCGAACAGCGCAGCGCGGCCGTTGGCCAGGCGGTATTCGGCGCCGCCGGGGCGGCGTTGCTGGGCGACGCGGTCCGGGTAGGCAAGGGCCAGCAAGGCGCCGAGCCAACGTGGATGCTCGGGATCGGCCACCGGTTGCGTCGCCTTGCCTCGCAAATACCCGCGATATTGCCGCGCCAATTGCCTGGCCCGTTGTACGCCGCCTTGGGTGCCCCGCGCCCGTTCTTCGCCGGAGAGCAACGCCAGACGACTGTGCACATCCGCGCCGCCGCCGCGCAAGATATCGCGCTCACCCAGCAAGGCGGCAACATCACACGCGGTGGCCGCCAGCCCCAGATCCTGCCCGCGCAGCAGCAAATGGGCGATGCGCGGGTGAGCCGGCAATTCGGCCATTTTCTGGCCATGGGCGGTGAGTGTGTCTTCGTTTAATGCGCCGAGGCGTTGCAACAGATCCTGGGCCTGGGCATAGGCGGCGGTCGGCGGCACGTCCAGCCACACCAACTGCGTGGGCGTGACACCCCAGCGCGCCAGTTGCAAGGCCAGGCCGGCGAGGTCAGCCGCGAGGATTTCCGCACTGCCATACGCGGCCAGGCCTTCATGCTGGTCCTCGGACCACAACCGATAACACACGCCCGGTTCCAGGCGCCCTGCCCGGCCGGCGCGCTGGGTGGCGCTGGCGCGGGAAATGCGCTGGGTGTCGAGGCGGGTCATGCCGCTGCCGGGGTCGAAACGCGGCACCCGCGCCAACCCGGCGTCGATCACCACGCGCACGCCGTTGATGGTGAGGCTGGTCTCGGCGATGTTGGTGGCCAGTACGATTTTGCGTTTACCTGCAGGTGCCGGGTCGATGGCGGCGCGCTGGGCGTTCAAGTCCAACTCGCCATGCAGCGGGCACAACAGCACATCCGGGCGATCACCCAGCGCGTCGGCCAGTTGCTGGTGGACCCGGCGAATCTCGGCCTGCCCCGGCAGAAACACCAGCACGCTGCCGGTCTCGTCATGCACCGCTTCGAGGACGGTCTGCACCACCCGCGGCTCGATAAATTCGCCAGCCTGGTACGGCCGGCCCCAGCGCATCTGCACCGGGAACATG
The DNA here is from genome assembly GCF_023701505.1 of Pseudomonas sp. SR18. Classification (NCBI taxonomy): domain Bacteria; kingdom Pseudomonadati; phylum Pseudomonadota; class Gammaproteobacteria; order Pseudomonadales; family Pseudomonadaceae; genus Pseudomonas; species Pseudomonas sp. SR18. The sequence continues at coordinate 202,354 of NZ_JAMQAU010000004.1, forward strand.
CGCCCCTCACTGCGCAGGATCGGCGCGTCATCCAGCAGGCTGGCCAGGCGCTCACCTTCCAGGGTCGCGGACATCAGCAGGATTTTCAGCGGCTGTTCGTCGCGAAACAGCTCGCGGCCGTTGAGGCTCAGGGCCAGCGCCAGGTCGGCGTCGAGGCTGCGTTCGTGGAACTCGTCAAAGATCAGCAGGCCCACGCCGTCCAGCGCCGGGTCGTCCTGCAGGCGACGGGTGAGGATGCCCTCGGTAACCACTTCGATGCGAGTGTTGGGGCCGACTTTACTGTCGAGGCGGATGCGGTAGCCGACGGTTTCGCCGACCTTTTCACCCAGCTCACTGGCCAGGCGTTCGGCAGCGGCGCGTGCGGCCAGGCGGCGTGGTTCGAGCATCAAGATGGTCTGCCCGGCCAGCCAGGGCTCGTTTAATAAGGCCAAGGGCACACGGGTGGTTTTACCGGCACCGGGCGGCGCTTCCAGCACGGCTTCATGGCGATTCGCCAAGGCGTCACGCAGGGCGGGTAAAACATCATCGATTGGCAACGAATTCATACTGGCTCCAAAGCAGAGCGGCGAGTATAACGGCGAACTGCCGGATGCCGACGCTGGTCTCAATGGCAGTGCTATATAGTCCCGTATCAACTGTGTTCAGGAGAGTCTTCATGCGTATCGCTTCCCGTGTCATCGGCGGTGTCCTCGCCGTCACACTGCTGAGCCAACTGACGGCCTGCGGTTCGATTTTCTACCCGGACCGCCGTGGCCAGATCGATGGCAAGATCGACCCGGCCATCGCTGCGCTCGACGCCATCGGCCTGCTGTTCTACGTGATCCCTGGCCTGATCGCGTTTGGCGTCGATTTCGCCACCGGCGCCATTTACTTCGAACCGGGCAAGACCGCCCAGGTGTCCCCGGAAAAACTCCACGAAGCCATTGGCGCCGACGGCAAGGTCGACAATGCCAAGCTGCAAAGCATCATCCAGAAAGAAACCGGCCGTACCTTGCCGCTGGACGATCCGCGCATGATCCAGTTCAAGGGCAGCGTGCAGCAACTCGCCAGCCTGGGCCTGCAACCCGCCGCATAAGGACTGCCCATGACCAGCAGCCCCGAACACGCCAGGCTTCTGCGCCTGGCCACCCGCGCCTCCGTTGGCGTGGCCTGTGTGCTGATTGTTACCAAGGCGATTGCCTGGTGGTTCAGCGGCTCGGTGAGCATGCTCGCCGGGCTGACGGACTCGTTGCTCGATGGCGTGACGTCACTGTTGAACCTGCTGGCGGTGCATTACGCCTTGCGCCCGGCCGATGACGATCACCGTTACGGCCATGGCAAGGCGGAGTCGCTGGCGGGTATGGCTCAGGCGCTGTTTATCGGCGGCAGTGCGGTGTTGATCGCGCTGCAGGCCTATACGCGCTTGCAGCATCCCGAGCCCGTGGGGGCGCCATGGTTGAGCATCGGGGTGATCGTATTTTCGCTGGCGCTGACGGTGGCGCTGCTGATGCTGCAACACCGGGTGATTCGCGAAACCGGCTCCAATGCCGTGCGCGCCGATTCGCTGCATTACCGCTCCGACCTGATGCTCAACGGCAGCATCCTGGTGGCGCTGGTGCTGGCGGGCTTCGGTTTCCATCAGGTCGATGCCTGGTTCGGGCTGGGGATTGCCGCCTACATCTTGTGGAGCGCGATCCAGATCGCCCGCGAAAGCTTTGCGGTGCTGATGGATGAAGAACTGCCGCCGGACGTGAGCCAGCACATGCTCGAACTCGCCCGTGGGGTGCCCGGGGTACTGGGGGCCCATGACCTGCGCACGCGGGTGTCGGGCAACCACTGGTTTGTGCAGTTGCACCTGGAGCTGCCGGGGGAGTTGACCCTGTCAGTGGCCCACGGCATCAGCGATCAGGCCGCCGATGCCATTCACCACGTCTACCCGCGCGCCGAAGTGCTGGTGCACGCCGACCCGCAGGAAGTGGTCACGGGCGCCAAGGCCTAATACTGGACCTGGTAACCGCGACTGCTCAAGCAGTTGCCCTGGGCCTGACGGTAGGCTTGCACCACCGCCGGGTCAGGGGCGTAGGTGACGGCCTGCGGGTCGAAGCCGCTTTGCTGCACCGCCCAGCGGTAACAGTCATAACCGTCCTGCTGCACTTGCGCCGGTGACTGGCCGTTGGCGGGATAGGCGACCACGTCATAGCCATTGCCCTGCGGCGCCGGTTGCGGCGAAGGCACTTGCGCCGGGGGTTGGACCACCACGTATTGCTGGGTGCTTTGCTCGTAGGCGTAGTAGGCGCCAGCGGCAAGGAATAGCAGTGAACCCCCCACCCACACTTCCCGCGCATAATCCGGCAGGTAATGCACCCGGATGCCATACGGCGGCGTCACTACGACGTAGCGCGGCCCCTGTGGGCGATACCAGTAGCCGCCGGAGAAAAAGTAGTCCTGCCCGCGATACGGCACGCGGTAGTTGCGGTCAGGAAAACGATCAATGATATAGCCGGGACGATGCTGCGGGCCTGGGCCCCAGCCATTGCCATGGCCGTCGGGGCGACCTGGCCAGCGATTATCGTTGGGACGTCCGTTGTCGCCCGGACGGGAACCTGGGCCGCCGGCCTCCCAATGTCGGTTGTCGTCGTTGCGCCGGGGAATATCGCGGTAGTAACCCTGGCGCGGTTCCTGGGTCTGGCGCACGGTATCGGGCCGGCCCTGGATCGGCAGGTTGTTTGCCGGTTGGGGTTGCGGTGCCGGCCGAGGCTGCTCATTGTTTTGCGGACGACTTTGCCATTGCCCGCCGCCGTTAGGGCCGCCACGTTCAAAATGCTGATTCTGCGGACGTGGCTGATTGTTCTCGGGTCGTGGCGGATTGTTTTCTGGCCGCCCGCCTTCAGGACCCCGCTCATGCTGCCCTCCACCGCCTTGCGGCCGCAGCCCTTGATTCGGTGAGTTATCGCGCTCATCGGCCACGACTTGCGTGCCGACACTGACCACCAGCAAACCAACACCTGCCATACGCCAGATGCGCTTCATGCTATTCCTCACTGCGGATTAGGGCCTGTCCATGAGACTGGAAAAGAGGGGCCCGGTTCTGGCACAGGTTATCAGCAGGCAAAAGAAAAGGGGTGACCCGTCGGCCACCCCTTGAGAACTTCGTCCTGGCTCAACGCTTTTGGCGTTGGCTCACCTCACGCCGTCTTGTAGACAGTGTGCAGCCTGGAGGCCGGCTCAACCCTGCTGGGGTGGCGGCCGCAGCAGGCCTGATTGGGCTCGCTGCTGTGGACTGTTGTCCAGGCGGTGATTCTGTTGATAAAGATACAGGCCCGCGCCCGCCAGATGATTGCGAAGATTGCGTCAATAAACAGTGCTTGCGCAATTTTTAACCCTTCATGGATAATTCACCGCAATAGTTACGACAAAGGCCAACCCAATGAGCAAGCTTGACCGATACGACCTGAGTATTTTGGCGGAATTGCAGCGTGACGCGAGGATCTCCAACCAGGAGTTGGCCGAGCGCATCGGCTTGTCGCCTTCGCCGTGCTCGCGCCGGGTCAAGCAGTTGGAGGACGATGGGTACATCTCGCGCCAGGTCGCCCTGCTCGACCGCAAGATGCTCGGCCTGAGCCTCACGGCCTACGTGCTGATCGGCATGGACCGTCACACGCCCGAGCGTTTCGAGAACTTCGAAGCGGCCATCCGCACCTTGCCGCAAGTGCTCGAATGCAGCCTTGTGACGGGGATGGATGCGGACTACCAGTTGAAAGTGGTGGTGCCGGATATGGATCACTATCAGAAATTGCTGCTGGGGCACCTGACCCGGATCGAAGGCGTGACCAGTGTGCGGTCGAGTTTTGTGCTCAACCAGGTATTGAACAGCACCGAGCTGCCATTGACCCACCTGCGCACCTGAGATCAGTGAAGGTCAAATGTGGGAGGGAGCAATCCCCCTCCCACATTTGGATTGCGCTTGGACTCAGGTCAATGTTGCGCCTGTAGCGCTGCCTTATACTTGCCGCCCGCCCCACGGAAGAGCCCCATGAACAACATCGACCCCGCCCTCTTCGAAGAATGGATGATGACCGGCCTCGTCACCATCCTGATCATTTTCATGGGCTTTATCGTCTGGGACCTGGCGAAGAAATCCAAAGCCGGGCGCTTTGGCTCGTTCATCCTGTTTTTCGTGCTGGGCCTGGGCGTGGCCGCGTTCATCATCAAGAGCGTGGTGATCGGCCTGATCGAGTCCGGCGCCTTATAAGCGCGCCGGCACTTCCTTCCACTGGCCTTGGTCGAGGCCTTCGATAGACCAGTCGCCAATGCGCACGCGCACCAGGCGCAAGGTCGGCAAGCCTACCGCTGCGGTCATACGCCGTACCTGGCGGTTACGCCCCTCACGAATCACCAGCTCCAGCCAGTGGGTCGGCACGCTTTTGCGAAACCGCACCGGCGGGTTGCGCGGCCATAACTCCGGTTCTTCCAGTTGTCGCGCTTCGGCGGGCAAGGTCTTGCCGTCGTTAAGCTCGACACCGTCGCGCAGTTGCTGCAGTTGTTCTTGCGTCGGCTCGCCTTCCACCTGAACCCAGTAGGTTTTCGCCAACTTGTGCTTGGGATCGGCAATACGCGCCTGCAACTGACCATCGTTGGTCAGCAGCAACAGGCCTTCGCTGTCGCGGTCCAGTCGGCCCGCCGGGTAGATGCCGGGGATGTCGATAAAATCCTTGAGGGTCGCCCGTCCGCCTTCGTCGCTGAACTGGGTCAGCACGTCGAATGGCTTATTGAACAGGATTAACTTCGGCTCGGCCGGTGGCGCCTTGGCGACACGACGAGCGGCGGAATGCGGAGGTTTCACACCAGGGCGGCGCGAATCGGGGCGAGTAGGACGGGACATGGCAAAAGGAACATCTAACGGTCAGGACCGACAATGCTAGTGGCCTGACCGCTAAATGACCATCCCAACCGCTTAGCGGAACGGCGGTTCGTCGAAGCTGCGCAGTTTGCGCGAGTGCAGCGAGTTGAGTTCGGTGCGCAACAGGTCCACCGCCTCGATGCCGATCTTCAAGTGCTGGCTGACCGCACGTTCATAGAACGCGTTGGCCGAACCGGGCAGTTTGATCTCGCTGTGCAGCGGTTTATCCGAGACACACAGCAAGGTGCCGTACGGCACTCGCAAACGGTAGCCTTGGGCAGCGATGGTGCCGCTTTCCATGTCCACCGCCACGGCGCGGGACAGGTTGATCAGCGGCCGTTCCTGAGCCCAGCGCAGTTCCCAGTTACGGTCGTCGTAGGTCAGCACGGTGCCGGTGCGCAGGCGTTTTTTAAGCTCTTCGCCTTTTTCGCCGGTGACATTGGCAGCGGCTTGCTGCAAGGCCATCTGCACTTCGGCCAGGGCCGGAATCGGGATGTTCGGCGGCACCACGCGGTCCAGAATCCCGTCGCGGCGCATGTAGGCGTGGGCCAGTACGTAGTCGCCGATGGTCTGGGATTGGCGCAGGCCGCCGCAGTGGCCGATCATCAGCCAGCAATGCGGACGCAGCACAGCAAGGTGGTCGGTGATGTTCTTGGCGTTGGATGGGCCCACGCCGATATTCACCAATGTCACGCCGTGGCCATCAGTGGCCTGCAGGTGGTATGCCGGCATCTGGTAACGGTGCCAAACCACGCCCGCAGCGATGGCTGACGCTTCGCCATGGTCCATGCTCTTATCGATCACCACGTTGCCCGGCAGCACCATGCGGATAAAGCGTGGGTCGCTGCGCAATTGCTCCAGGCCATGCAGGATGAACTGGTCGACGTAACGGTGATAGTTGGTCAGCAGGATCCACGGCTGCACATGTCGCCAGTCGCTGCCGGTGTAATGCACCAGACGGCGCAGAGAGAAGTCCACACGGGCCGCATCGAACAGTGCCAGGGGCAGCGGGTCGGTGTTTTCCCAGTCGTAGAGGCCATCGGCAATGCCATCGGTGGCGGCCGACAAGTCGGTGCTCGGGAACACCCGGGCCAGGGTCGCAGCGGTCACGCCGGAACCGGCCAACTCGTCGCCCTGCTCCACCACGTACGGGTAAGGAATATTCTGCTGGCTGACGCCCACTTCCACCGTCACGGTGAAGTCGTGCATCAACGGCACCAGTTGCTCCAGCAGGTATTTACGGAATGCCGACGGATGGGTGACGGTGACGCTGTAGGTCCCCGGCAACTGAACCTTGGCATATGCCCGGGTGGTCTGTGGGACTTCGCCGTGGCAGTGGTAGGTCAGGCGCAGTTCCGGATAGCGAAACAGAGCGCGTTGTGCGGCGTCGGGTTCGACGCGGTCCTTGAGGTATTGCTTGAGGGCCTGGTTGAGCGCGCCGGTAGCACGCTCATGCAGAGCCGCCAGCCGGTCCACGGCTTCTTCGGCGGTTTGAACGACAACAAAAGCTTCGGTCACGGTAAGCATCCTGTGTTCTGACGTGCAGGCCTTTATCTTGCCTGTATCCCGGCTTCACTGAAACAGGTGGTTTGGAATGCATTTTAAAATGCGGGAGGGGGCTTGCCCTCCCTTGGCCCGTGTTTACTTGGGGGGATGGGGTGTGGCTCGCTGGACAATCGCCGCCACATCAATGCCGCGTGGCAAGGAGCCATACACCCGACCCGACGACTCACCCAACCGGCTGGCGATAAAGCCATCACTGACCGCCGCATTCCCCGCCTCCAGCAACAGCTTGGCCTGCAAGGCGACAGCAATATCCTCGGTCAGCTGGCGTGCGCGGTACTGGATGTCCTGGGTGTCCATGAACGCCGACTTCAGGCGCTCGATGTGCCGCGCCAGTTGCTTGTCACCCTGGCCATCGCCCAGCTCGACAAACAGCGCTTCCAATACACCCGGCTCCTTGGACAATGCGCGCAGCACATCCAGGCACTGCACATTGCCGGAACCTTCCCACGTCGAGTTCACCGGCGCCTCACGGTAGAGGCGCGGGAGGATGCTGTCCTCGACATACCCGGCACCGCCCATGCATTCGGCCGCTTCGTTGATCATCGCCGGCGCGCGCTTGCAGATCCAATACTTGCCCACCGCCGTCACCAGCCGGGCGAATTTGGCTTGCTGCTCATCGCCCAGGTGATCCAGGGCGCGGCCCATGCGCAGGCTCAAGGCCAAGGCGGCCTCGCTTTCCAAGGCCAGGTCGGCCAGCACGTTTTGCATCAGCGGTTGCTCACTGAGAACGCGGCCACCCACCAAGCGGTGGGCGCAATGATGGCTGGCCTGGGTCAGCGCCTGGCGCATCAAGGCGCTGGAGCCGACCATGCAATCGAAGCGGGTCATGGCAACCATCTCGATGATGGTCGGCACGCCGCGGCCTTCTTCGCCGATCATCCAGGCCAGGGCACCACGGAACTCTACTTCGCTGGAGGCGTTGGAGCAGTTGCCGAGCTTGTTTTTCAGGCGTTGGATATAGAACTCGTTGCGCGTGTCATCTGGACGGTGCCGAGGTAGAAGGAAACAGGTGAGGCCCTTGTCAGTCTGGGCCAGGGTCAAGAACCCATCGCACATCGGCGCCGAGCAGAACCACTTATGCCCCACCAGTTCGTAAGCCTGCCCCGGGCCGCCTGCGCCCACGGCATAGGCACGGGTCGTGTTGGCCCGCACATCGGTGCCGCCCTGTTTTTCGGTCATGGCCATGCCGATGGTGGCGCCGGCCTTGTGGGCAATGCCGACATTGCGCGGGTCGTATTCGGTGCTGAGGATTTTCGGCAACCAGGTCTTCGCCAGGTCGGGTTGCAGGCGCAGGGCCGGGACGCAGGCGAAGGTCATGGTCAGCGGGCAGCCGGTGCCGGCTTCGGCCTGGCTGTGAAGGTACGTCAACGCGGCCCGCGCCACATGGGCGCCGGATTGCGGATGAGCCCACGGCAACGACGGCAGGCCATGTTCGACGGCCGTGCGCATCAGCTCGTGGTAGGCCGGGTGAAACTCCACCAAGTCGATGCGATGACCATAACGGTCATGACTGTTGAACACCGGTTTATTCTGGTTCGCCAGGAACCCGGCCGCCATCAACGGCCCACCGGCCAGCGCGCCGTAGGCATCGATGCGCGCCTCTGCCCAGCCTGCGCCATAGCGGCGCGACCACTCTTGCAAAGGCAAGTCGATGCGGTACAGGTTAGTGCCATCCAGGGATGGGGGCTGGTTGGTGACGTCGTGGGTTTCAGCGAATGGGTGCAGATTCATGACGGGCCTCCTGGAAACAGCCCCGTTGGGTTGAGGCCTGAATTTCAGTTAAGCACCGTCATCCGCCTTAAAAAAGTGGCATACCCGCCGAATACCCGGCGCGTTCACCCTCTTGCGGACACAGCACCCGGCGTGTCAACACCGCCTGCAAGGCCTCGAAACGCACGGGCTTGGCGAGGCGGTCGGATACGCCGATGCCATGACAGTGCTCGCGTTCAGACACATTCAGTGACGTGCTCAAGGCAATCACCGGCAACTCACCGCAGCCCGGCAGAGCACGGATCTGACAGCACAATGAGAAGCCGCCTTCAGGTAGATCCAACACGACTGCGTCGAAATTGCCGCCCTGCAAGGCCGCTAGAGCGCTGGGGCCGCTGTCCACGTTTTTTACCCGGTAACCCAGTTTGAGCAACATGCCGCGCACTGCCAGTTGGCCGACGCTGTTGTCATCCACCAGCAGCACCGCGCAGTCTTGGGGCGCACGCTGCCGGTCCACTGCTGGTTTTGCTTCTGGCGCCACCGGGCTGACTTCCACCTCCAATTGGAAGCGGCTGCCCTTGCGCAACTCGGAATGATGGGTAAGGCGCCCGCCCAGCAGCTCGATCAATTGCCGACAGATCGCCAGGCCGATACCCAGGCCGCCGTATTCGCGAGTCATGGAACCATCCAGCTGGAAAAACCGCTGGTACAGGGTGGCCTCGTCCAGGAAGGCGAAGCCAATACCGGTGTCAGTCACAATAAAGCTCAGGCGCAAGCCACCGTCACTGTGGGGCACGCCCACCACCCGCAGGCGTACGGCGCCTTCGTGGGTGAATTTGAATGCGTTGTCCAGCAGGCAATCCAGGCACTGGATCAGTTTGTCGGCGTCGCCCACCACCCGGTCCGGCAGTTCATCGGCCACGTCGATGGAAAACGCCAGGCCCTTGCTTTGGGCGCTGACACTGAACTGCTGGCGCAAGGTGTCGAGCACCCCGCGCAGGCTGAACACCTGCGACTGGGCACTCAGGCGCCCAGCCTGAAGTTCGGTGAGGGTGAGAATGCCATTGACCATGCGCATCATGTCTCGCGCCGAGCCGGCAGCGGTTTGCTGGTATTGCGCCAGGTCGTCGTCCAGCGGCACGGTTTGCATCAGCTCAAGGGAGCCGATCACGCCGTTCATGGGGGTACGCAGTTCGTGGGTCAGTGTGGCGAGGAACTCATCCTTGAGCCGGTTGCTGCGGGCAAGCTGCTGGTTGAGCACTTCGAGCTTCTGGCTGGCGTCGAGGAGAATCTGTGCCTGTTGCTCACGCATGGAATTGATGCGGTCTGCCAACGCCAGGGACAACAGCGCCACTTCAATCGCCGAACCGATCTGGCTGGCGTACATCGTAAGGAACACATTGGGCAGGTAGCCCAGCACCATCAGCGTATTCACCACCCCGCCCAGCAGGAAGGCCGACCAGGCGATGATGAAATAGCGCGCCACCCGCTGGCCGCAATACCAGGCCTTGATGGCGGCGACAAAGATGGTCACGGTAAACACCAACGCCAAGCCGGTAGCCAGGCGCAGCGCCAGGGCGTAGCTGGTCATCAGCGACAGCAACATGACCACCGCGCCGCAGCCCACCAGCGCCAGCAGAAAACGGTTGATCCAGCGACTGTGCAGTGCGGTGTGCAGGAAACTGCGCGCAAACAGGCTGCCAAACAACGCCGCCGCGCCAATAAGGAACGGCGTCGCGGCATTCGCCCACCACGGGTTGTTCGGCCAGAAATACTCCACCGCCGCGCCGTTGACCGACAGTTGGTACATGCCGAACGAAGCGATATAGAAGATGTAATAGAGGTAGCTGGTATCGCGCACACTGAGGTAGATAAACAGGTTGTAGACCAGCATCCCCAGCAACACGCCGTAGATCAGGCCCAATACATACAGGCGCAGCGGCTGCTGCTCCAGGTAGGCGGTGCTGGACCAGAGTGTCAGCGGGGCCTGGATCGAACCTTCGCTTTGCAGACGCAGGTAGACGGTTTTCGCCTCTCCAGGATTGAAGTCGACCTTGAACAGGTAGTTGTTCTGGCGAATCTCACGGGCGGAAAACGGCAGCGCATCCCCGGTGCGCCCGGCCAGACGGTAGTTGCCGGTGCTGTCGGGCAGGTACAGGTCGAGGTGGTCCAGCGGCGGGTAGGCCAGCTCCAACAGCCAGGTGCGCTGGGCCTCGGGGCCGTAGGGCAGGTAATGCAGGTTGACCTTGAGCCAGAACACCGAACGTGAATAGCCGGCATTGAGGGTGTCTTTATCGTGGGGTTTGAACTGCCGGGCGGCGGAAGGCGCGCTGACGTCGGCAATGGTGAGCGAATCGGTGGGGTCTTCGAGCACTTGCATAGCTCGGCCCAGCGCCAGGCTGCGGGTGTCCTGGTTGAACTCAATGGCGCTGGCGAGCATCGGCAGCCCGCACAACAATAAAATCAGCAAATAGCGCATAGAGCCCCAGCGTGGCGTGTCCGGTAAGGTCAAAAGCTCCCCATTCCTTTTGAGAAGACGTACACCGGCGGTACAGTTAAGTTGTTTGGATCCACTTTAGCATAGCCGCTAAAGGCCATTGGACACCATTGAAATAATTTTCCTGAAGGCTCTAGAACAAGCGTTTCAGCGCACTTTTGCGCAGAGAAAAGCGCCAAAAAAGCGTCGCACTTTGGACAAAATTCAACCATCGCCCGACGGCCACGCCAAAAGCGTTTGGTGGTAAGCTCGCGCACCATGAATATCTACAGCTCTCGCCCTGTTGTCCTCTGTCTCTCCGGCCATGATCCCAGTGGTGGCGCCGGCTTGCAGGCAGATATCGAAGCCCTGCTCGCCCAGGGGTGCCATGCGGCTCCGGCCGTCACCGCCCTGACCGTGCAGAACACCGTCAATGTCAGCGACTTCCGCGTGCTCGACCGCGAGTGGGTGCTGGCACAGGCCAATGCCGTGCTTGGCGATTCCGAAGTGGCGGCGGTCAAACTGGGTATGCTCGGCTCCACCGCGATGGTCGACACTGTGGTCGAACTGCTGCAGGCGCACCCGCACCTGCCAGTGGTGTGCGACCCGGTGCTGCGTGCCGGCGGCGGCGGCAGCCTGGGCAAGGACGAAGTCGGCTACGCCATGCGCGAGCGGCTGTTGCCGTTGTCGCTGATTGCCACGCCCAACCTGCCCGAAGCGCGCATCCTTGCGGAGTTGCCCGAAGGCACGGCGGACGAGTGCGCCGAAAAGCTGCTGCCGTTTATCAAGCACCTGTTGATCACAGGCGGCCATGGCGACGAGCATGAAGTGCACAATCGCCTCTACAGCCGCGACGGCACCCAGCAGACCTTTACCTGCCAGCGCCTGCCCGGCAGTTATCACGGTTCGGGTTGCACCTTGGCCAGCGCCCTGGCCGGGCGGATCGCCCAGGGCGAAGGGCTGGTGAGCGCGGTGCAATCGGCGCTCAACTACACGTGGCGTACCCTGCGTGACGCCGAACAGCTCGGCCAGGGTCAGTTTGTACCGCGCCGTTTGCCGCTGGATTTCTGTTCGTAACTTTCTGCTCTTAGAAGCAAGAGGCCTGCCCGATGAAACTACGTGGCCTTTACGCCATCACCGACAGCCAACTGCTGGCCGGCAAATTCCTCGCCTATGTAGAAGCGGCATTGGACGGTGGCGTGACCCTGTTGCAGTACCGCGACAAAAGCAGCGACGAAGCCCGTCGCCTGCGCGAAGCCGAAAAGCTGCGGGAGCTGTGCTCGCGCTACAAGACCCAACTGATCATCAACGATGACGCCGAATTGGCCGCGCGCCTGGGCGTCGGCGTGCATCTGGGCCAGACCGACGGCCCACTGACGCCAGCCCGTGCGCTGCTCGGTTCCAGAGCCATCATCGGCGCCACCTGTCACAGCCAGATCGAACTGGCCGAACAGGCCGCGAAGGAAGGCGCCAGTTACGTCGCCTTCGGTCGCTTCTTCAATTCCACTACCAAGCCCGGCGCACCTGCCGCCACCGTCGAAATGCTGGCCGAGGCCCGCAAGCGCCTGCACCTGCCGATCTGCGTGATCGGCGGTGTCACCCTGGAGAACGCCGAGCCCCTGGTGGCCCATGGTGCCGATCTGCTGGCCGTGGTCCACGGTTTGTTCGGCGCCGACAGCACCCAGGAAGTTACGCGCCGCGCCCGCGCCTTCAACGCTTTAATCACATCCTGAATTCAGAGAGCCCTCACCATGTCTCGTTCCGAAACCCTGTTTGCCAATGCCCAGAAACACATCCCCGGCGGTGTGAACTCCCCCGTGCGTGCGTTCAAGAGCGTGGGCGGCACGCCGTTGTTCTTCAAGCATGCCGAAGGCGCCTACGTCACCGACGAAGACGACAAGCGTTATGTGGATTACGTGGGCTCCTGGGGCCCGATGATCCTGGGCCACAGCCACCCGGACGTGCTGGATGCCGTGCGTAAACAGCTGGAGCACGGGTTGTCCTACGGCGCCCCAACCGCCATGGAAACCGAGATGGCGGACCTGGTGTGCTCAATCGTGCCGTCGATGGAGATGGTGCGCATGGTCAGCTCCGGCACCGAAGCCACCATGAGCGCGATTCGCCTAGCCCGAGGTTTCACCGGCCGCGACAGCATCATCAAGTTCGAAGGCTGCTACCACGGCCACTCCGACAGCCTGCTGGTCAAAGCCGGCTCCGGCCTGCTGACCCAGGGCGTGCCAAGCTCGGCCGGTGTGCCGGCGGCATTTGCCAGGCACACCCTGACGCTGCCGTTCAACGACATCGCTGCCGTCGAGCAGATGCTCAGCGAAGTCGGCCAAGACGTGGCGTGCATCATCGTCGAGCCCGTGGCCGGCAACATGAACTGCGTACCGCCGGCGCCGGGCTTCCTCGAAGGCCTGCGCGAGCAGTGTGACAAGCATGGCGTGGTGCTGATTTTCGACGAAGTGATGACTGGCTTTCGCGTCGCCCTCGGCGGTGCCCAGGCGCACTACGGCGTGACGCCGGACCTGAGCACCTTCGGCAAAATCATCGGCGGCGGCATGCCAGTGGGCTGTTTTGGCGGCAAGCGCGAAATCATGCAACACATCGCACCACTGGGCCCGGTGTACCAGGCTGGCACGTTGTCCGGTAACCCGTTGGCCATGGCCGCTGGCCTGACTACCCTGCGGTTGATCAGTCGTCCCGGCTTCCACGCCGAGTTGACCGACTACACCACGCGTCTGCTGGATGGCCTGCAACAGCGCGCCGACGCGGCCGGCATCCCATTTGTCACCACGCAGGCGGGCGGCATGTTCGGCCTGTATTTCAGCGGTGCCGACGATATCGTCACCTTTGATGACGTGATGGGCAGCGACGCCGATCTGTTCAAGCGCTTCTTCCACCTGATGCTGGAAGGCGGGGTCTACCTTGCCCCGAGTGCCTTTGAAGCGGGTTTCACGTCGATTGCCCATGGCGAAACCGAGTTGCAACTGACCCTGGACGCCGCCGAGCGCGCATTCGCTGCCCTGAAATAAACGGTCGCAAAAATCTGGCGTCGCCATAGGTGGCGTCAGATTTGCTACTTTTCTGACAGAGCTTTCCTTATTTTTTCGAGAATTTACCTGCAATCCGGCAGATAACTTGCCCAAGCAGCAGAAAAACGAGTAAAGACTTTGTAAGCAGAGGCCTGCTTATTTCATAATGCGCGCTTATTGGATCCCGTGAGGGTCCGCGCGCCCCGTCAGAGGTAAGTCGATTCCCATGAAACGCACCGGCCGCACCCTGGTACTGGGCTGCCTGTTGCTCCTTCAGCCGCTGCTGGCACATGCCCAGGCAGGCGGCAACTCGTTGTTAATTCCAGCGATGGGTCGTTGCACCCTCAATACCCAGCCAGACAGCCAGGCCGAATCCCTGAGCGCGTGCCAGAAACAGGCCGACGACGGGGATGCGCAGGCGCAATACGAGTTGGGCGAGTACTTCCACGACAGTAAAAACCCGGCACGCGACCTCAACAAAGCCTTGAGCTACTTCGAGAAAGCTTCGTTGCAGGGCCACGCCCAGGCACAATTTCAGCTCGGCACCATGTTCTTCAAAGGCGAAGGCGTGCCGGCCAATAACGTTCAGGCGTATATCGTGCTGAAAATGGCCGCGGTCAACGGCGCCGAAGACGCGCTGGACACCGCCGACGAAGTCGCCGAGCACATGCAGCGCGATGAACTGGAAGTGGCCACCCAGGTGCTGGGCCAGATTTTCCGCAACTATCTTCAGGAATTGCAGAGTGCCGATGGGCGCTCGCCCTTCTCCCCCCTGCCCTGACAGCCGCCTTACTTTTCAGGCATAGGCATCGGAAACGGCATCACATTGCTCACGCCCCGCGCCTCGCTGATCTTGGGCGTGCCCAGGCGCTCGACTTCATCGATGCGCACGATCGAATGCATCGGCACAAAACTGCGCACCACGCCTTCGAACTGAGCCTTGAGCTTTTCTTCGCCCGGGTCGACGACCAATTGGGTGCGCTCGCCAAAGACGAACTCTTCCACTTCCAGGAAACCCCACAGATCACTTTGATAGATCTGCTTGGCGTACATTTCGAACACCTGGCCCTGGTTAAGGAAAATCACCTTGTAGATTGGAGCTTCACGTTTGGTCATGGTGGGCGAGCAACACATCGGGGATATAAAAGAGGGCGCGAACTATAGCATGGCACCCGATGCACAACGCTAGGAACCAATGGGCATGCCCCCTATAATGCGCGGTTCTTTACCACCAGTTGACGATTCCCATGGCCAAGAAGCTTTATATCGAAACCCACGGTTGCCAGATGAACGAGTACGACAGCTCGCGCATGGTCGATCTGCTGGGCGAACACCAGGCCCTGGAAGTCACCGCCCGCGCCGAAGATGCCGACGTAATCCTGCTCAATACCTGTTCGATCCGCGAACGGGCCCAGGACCGCGTGTACTCGCAGCTGGGCCGCTGGCGTGAATTGAAACTGGCCAACCCGGACATGGTCATCGCCGT
Source organism: Pseudomonas sp. SR18 (assembly GCF_023701505.1). Lineage (NCBI taxonomy): Bacteria > Pseudomonadati > Pseudomonadota > Gammaproteobacteria > Pseudomonadales > Pseudomonadaceae > Pseudomonas > Pseudomonas sp. SR18. The sequence goes on from NZ_JAMQAU010000004.1 coordinate 217,506, forward strand.
CGGCGGTTGCGTGGCCAGCCAGGAAGGCGCCGCGATTCGCGACCGCGCGCCCTATGTCGATGTGGTCTTCGGCCCGCAAACCCTGCACCGCTTGCCGGAAATGATCGACGCCGCCCGTGTCACCAAGCTGCCTCAGGTAGACGTCTCGTTCCCGGAAATTGAAAAATTCGACCACTTGCCCGAGCCGCGTATCGACGGCCCAAGCGCCTATGTGTCGGTGATGGAAGGCTGCAGCAAGTACTGCACCTTCTGCGTGGTGCCCTACACCCGCGGTGAAGAAGTCAGCCGGCCATTCGACGACGTGCTGGCGGAAATCATCCACCTGGCCGAAAACGGCGTACGCGAAGTGACCCTGCTGGGCCAGAACGTCAACGGCTATCGCGGCCTGACCGAAGACGGCCGCCTCGCGGACCTGGCGGAGTTGATCCGCGTGGTGGCGGCTGTGGACGGTATCGAGCGCATCCGCTACACCACCTCGCACCCGCTGGAATTCTCCGACAGCCTGATCCAGGCCCACGCCGACGTGCCGGAGCTGGTCAAACACCTGCACTTGCCGGTGCAATCGGGCTCGGACCGCATCCTGTCGGCCATGAAGCGCAACCACACCGCCCTGGAGTACAAATCCAAACTGCGCAAATTGCGCGCAGCGGTGCCGGGCATCTGCATCAGCTCGGACTTTATCGTGGGTTTCCCCGGCGAGACCGAAAAAGACTTCCAGCAGACCATGAAGCTGATTGAAGACGTTGGTTTCGACTTTTCCTACTCGTTCGTCTACAGCCAGCGCCCCGGCACACCGGCCGCTGACCTCGTGGACGAAACCCCGGAAGCGCTGAAAAAAGAACGCTTGAACGCGCTGCAGCACCGCCTGAATCAGCAGGGTTTCGAAATCAGCCGACAAATGGTCGGCTCGACCCAGCGCATCCTGGTCACCGACTATTCGAAGAAAGACCCGGGCGAGCTGCAAGGCCGTACCGAGAACAACCGAATCGTCAACTTCCGTTGCGACAACCCGACCCTGATCGGCCAGTTTGCCGATGTGCACATCGATGCGGCGCAACCGCACTCGTTGCGTGGCTCGCTGATCCAATAATTTTCAGATCAGCACCGCTCAAAATGTGGGAGGGGGCTTGCCCCCGATGGCAGTGGATCAGATGGCCCACCTGTTTCTGACACTCCGCCATCGGGGGGCAAGCCCCCTCCCACATTTGAAACGTGCACATTCCGATAACGTAAGTGCTTTCGCACACAGGTCACTGGCGTTATTCTCTCTTTCACCTCAATTGCCAAAGGGCGGCTAAAAGCGACCTTGAACGCACCCATAGTAGAACCCCATCGTTTTATCCTTGAGCCCTTTGAGGCTCGCCGTTTCGCCAATCTGTGCGGACAGTTCGACGAGCACCTGCGCCTGATCGAACAACGCCTGAGCATCGAAATCCGCAATCGCGGCAATCAGTTCGAGCTTATTGGTGAACCCCAACACACCACGTCTGCAGAAAACCTGCTGCGTCGCCTCTATCGCGAGACCAAGGGCAGTGAACTGTCACCGGAAACGGTGCACCTGTACTTGCAAGAGTCCGCTGTAGAAGACCTGGCCAACAACCCTGTGGCCGAAGCCAGCGTGGCCTTGCGTACCAAAAAAGGCATGATTCGCCCACGCGGCCTGAATCAGCAGAAGTACGTCAAGGAAATCCTCGGCAACGACATCAACTTCGGCATCGGCCCGGCCGGCACCGGCAAGACCTACCTGGCCGTGGCCTGTGCGGTCGACGCCCTGGAGCGCGAGCAAGTGCGCCGCATCCTGCTGGTGCGCCCGGCGGTTGAAGCGGGTGAAAAACTCGGCTTCCTGCCCGGCGACCTGGCCCAGAAGATCGATCCGTACCTGCGCCCGCTGTATGACGCGCTGTACGAGATGCTTGGTTTTGAATACGTGGCCAAGCTGATCGAGCGCCAGGTGATCGAGATCGCCCCGCTGGCCTACATGCGCGGTCGCACCTTGAACAACAGTTTCATCATCCTCGACGAAAGCCAGAACACCACCGTCGAGCAGATGAAGATGTTCCTCACCCGTATTGGTTTCGGCTCTACCGCCGTAATCACCGGCGACATCACCCAGGTCGACCTGCCCAAGGGCACCAAGTCCGGCCTGGGCCAGGTGATCGAGGTACTCAAGGACGTGCCGGGCATCAGCTTCACGCACTTCATGCCCAAGGACGTGGTGCGCCACCCGCTGGTGCAGCGCATTGTCGAAGCCTACGAGCGCTTCGAACACCGCGACGATGGACTGTCAAAGGACGTTCGCCGCGATGCTTGAGCTTGACCTGCAACTGGCCACCGACGCGCCTGCCCCCAGCGAAGACCAGTTCCGCCGATGGTGCGCCCTGGCCCTGCGCCAGCGCACTGCCGACTCGGAACTGACCATCCGTCTGGTGGACGAGCCAGAAGGCCGCGAACTGAACCACACCTGGCGCCAGAAAGACTACGCGACCAACGTGCTGTCCTTCCCCGCCGACGTCCCCGACGAGCTGCTGGATATCCCGTTGCTGGGCGATCTGGTGATCTGCGTCGAGGTGGTTGAGCGCGAGGCGAAGGAACAAAGCAAGGAACTTGAAGCCCACTGGGCTCATCTAGTCATCCACGGCTGCTTGCATCTCTTGGGTTACGACCATATAGACGATGACGAAGCCGAGGAAATGGAAACACTGGAACAAACGTTGCTTGCCGAATTGGGTCACCCTGATCCGTATGCAGACGACGAAACCTAACTGACACAACAAAGGATTTAGAGTAATCGCTATGAGCGAAGACCGATCGAGCAACGGGCAAAAGTCATGGCTGGGTAAACTGACCCAGGCTTTTGCCCACGAGCCGAAAAACCGCCAGGAGCTGCTGGAGCTGCTGCGCGAGGCCCACCAGAACAAGTTGCTGGACAGCGAAGCGCTGGCCATCGTCGAAGGCGCTATCCAGGTGGCTGACCTGCAAGTCCGGGACATCATGGTCCCGCGCTCGCAGATGATCAGCATCAAGGCGACCCAGACCCCACGGGAATTCCTCCCGGCCGTGATCGACTCGGCGCACTCGCGCTACCCGGTCATCGGTGAAAGCCATGACGACGTCATGGGCGTCCTGCTGGCCAAGGACCTGCTGCCGCTGATCCTCAAGGAGAACGGCGACAGCTTCAACATCAAGGACCTGCTGCGTCCGGCCACCTTCGTGCCCGAATCCAAGCGCCTGAATGTGCTGCTGCGCGAGTTTCGCGCCAACCACAACCACATGGCCATTGTGATCGACGAATACGGCGGCGTGGCTGGCCTGGTGACCATCGAGGACGTGCTGGAACAGATCGTCGGCGACATCGAAGACGAGCACGACGTCGAAGAAGACAGCTACATCAAGCCGCTGCCGAGCGGTGACTTCCTGGTCAAGGCCCTGACACCGATCGAGAACTTCAACGAGTTCTTCGACAGCGAATTCTCCGATGATGAGTTCGATACCGTTGGCGGCCTGGTGATGAGTGCGTTTGGTCACCTGCCAAAACGTAACGAGACCACTGAGATCGGCGCGTATCGCTTCCGCATCCTGAATGCGGACAGCCGTCGTATCCACTTGATCCGCCTGACTCCGATTGCCCGCTAAGGACTGACATGCGCCGTTTGATCGCACCCGGCTGGCCCGGTAACTTGCTGGCCGTGGTGGCCGGCGCCATCACCACCCTGGCGCTGGCGCCGTTCGATCTGTGGCCGTTTGCACTGGTCGCAGTCGCAGTGTTTTATATCGGCCTGCGGGAACTGACACCCCGCCAGGCCCTGGGCCGTGGCTGGTGTTTCGGTTTCGGTCTGTTCGGCGCGGGGACCAGCTGGATTTACTACAGCATCCACCACTTCGGCGGCGCTTCGGTGCTGCTGGCGGGGTTCTTGATGCTGCTGTTCACCGCCGCCATTGCCTGGTTCTTCGCCCTGCCCGCCTGGCTGTGGGCGCGCTGGCTGCGCCGCAATGAAGCGCCGTTGGCGGACGCACTCACGTTTGCCGCATTGTGGGTCGGCCAGGAAGCCTTTCGCGGATGGTTCCTCACCGGTTTCCCGTGGCTGTACTCCGGTTACAGCCAGCTCGATGGCCCCCTGACAGGCCTGGCGCCCATCGGCGGGATGTGGCTGATTTCCTTCGCGCTTGCGCTGACTGCAGCCCTGTTGTGCAACCTGCCGCGCCTGTTGGCGGGCAAGCGCAATGCCTTTATCGGCGCAGGGCTGGTGTTGCTGGTCGCCCCCTGGGCCATCGGACTGGCGCTCAAGCATCACGCCTGGACGGCTCCGTCCGGCGCGCCGCTGACCGTGGCCGCCATCCAGGGCAACATCGAACAAAGCATGAAATGGGATCCGGAGCAGCTCACCGCGCAGTTGGCGCTGTACCGTGACATGAGTTTCAACTCCAAGCCCGTCGATTTACTGGTGTGGCCGGAAACGGCGGTGCCGGTGCTCAAGGAATCCGTCGAGGGTTACCTGGGCATGATGGGCAAGTTCGCGGCCGACCGGCACACCGCGCTGATCACCGGCGTACCGATTCGCCAGGAAGTGCACCACCAGAAGCGCTACTTCAACGGGATTACCGTGGTGGGCGAAGGTGATGGGACTTACCTCAAGCAGAAGCTCGTGCCCTTTGGCGAGTACGTTCCGCTGCAAGACGTGCTGCGCGGACTGATTGCCTTCTTCGACCTGCCGATGTCGGACTTCGCCCGCGGCCCCGCCGACCAGGCGATGTTGCAGGCCAAGGGCTATCAGATAGCGCCGTTTATTTGCTACGAAGTGGTGTACCCGGAATTTGCCGCCGGCCTGTCGGCCCGGAGCGATCTGCTGCTGACCATCAGCAATGACACCTGGTTTGGCCGCTCCATCGGCCCGTTGCAGCACCTGCAAATGGCGCAGATGCGCGCGCTGGAAGCGGGGCGCTGGATGATCCGCGCCACCAACAATGGCGTGACCGGGCTGATTAATCCGTATGGCCAGATCACCGTGCAGATCCCGCAATTCGAACGCGGCATTCTCTACGGGGAAGTGGTGCCGATGCATAACCTCACGCCGTACCTGCAATGGCGCTCGTGGCCGCTGATCATCGTGTGCCTGATGCTGTTTGGTTGGGCGTTGCTCGCGGCCCGCATGTCGAAAACCGTCTAACAGACCAACACCGAAACAAATGTGGGAGGGGACAAGCCCCCTCCCACATTTTTGACTTATGGTGTTATTGATAGAACAGCCGATACCCCACCTGCCCCACCGCTTCATTGATCAACTGCCCGCTTTGCCACACCGACTTGAACTCCGGCATCCAGCCGCCCAGTGGCCGGGCGTTGTCCACGCCAAGGAAGCCCACGGGCGCCGGCACCACGGTAAAACCGGCCTTTTCAAAACTCCACACTGAACGCGGCATGTGCCAGGCCTGGGTCACCACGACCACGCGCTTGATCCCCTCGGGCAGTAGAATCTCGGCACTCATTTGCGCATTTTCCCAGGTGGTGCGGCTGCGCTCTTCCTTCCAGCGTACCGTCACGCCGAAATCATCCTGCATCGACACCGCCATCAGCTCAGCTTCGCTGGGCGGCGTGCCGTAGTGCAATCCACCGGTGGTGAGCACCGGCAGGCCGGACGCCTTGGCCAATCGGGCGGCATACCGCTGGCGCTCCAGGCCGACACCGGTAGGCTGGTCAGTGCCCCATGCGGGGTCCCCGCGCTCACGCCCCGAGCCCAGTACCACGATGGCATCGGCGCGCTGGGCCAACGTCGACCAGTCTTCACGAGCCAAGGGCGGTGAGGTTTCCAGAGCGCGCGCGCCCCACTCCACCGCCACCGGCAGGCTGATCAACCACATGCCGCCCAGGCCCAAGGCGAAGCAACATCCGGCCAAACGTGGACGGCTGCGACGAAACCACCAGGCAAGGGCTAGCAGCAGCAAAAGAATGCCGGGAGGCAGGAGCAGTTGTTTGATGAAATAACGAATAGGCATCGGGCATCTCCATAGATGCCCGAAGCCTAAGGTGTAACGGGGTTTAGCGACAATCTCTACAGTGACATAGCGCAGTGGTGTGGTTCTGCGGGGAGTGAACTACTTGTAGCGGGCGGACCGGAATGTTTCCGGGCCACGACCGGCCGGCAAGTCCTTGAGCCACACCACCTTGGCAGAGTGCGTAGGCTCCTGGGCTGGCGGGGTTGCCACCCAAGGGGGCGCACTGCGCTTGTTGCGTTCCAAATAAGCCTTGATCAGTTCCAGCTCTGCACGGCTCAACCCGCGCAGTTCCAACTCGACAGGCCGTTCATCACGCAATCGGCCCGCTGTTCTCGCTGCATCCAATGCACGACCCAATCGGTCGATCAGTCCTTCGTAGACTTCCGGTTTCGTTGCGATTCGCTGCGATTCAACCATCCCCTCACCTCATTGAAGAAAGACTTGCTCCCCAATAAACAGCGTAGCCCCCGTAGCTACGCCTGCCCGGCGCCGCGACAGACGGCCTCGGCTGCGCAATCAGGGTTTCCCTCGATAGAGTGGGGTCATGTATGCTACGGCGCTTCCTGTAACTCCACTTCCCGCAGGGTTTGGGCACGGACGCGCCGCTTTTTGGTGTCGAACAACCTGAACGTTGCACCGAAGAGGATTAGGCCACCCCTATCCAGTTCAAAAGTAGCCATGCACGAACAATATCAGCCCCGTGAAATAGAAAATGCCGCCCAAACCTTCTGGGACGAGCAAAAGTCCTTTGAAGTCAGTGAACAGCCGGGCAAGGAAACTTTCTACTGCCTGTCGATGTTCCCTTACCCCAGCGGCAAGCTACACATGGGGCATGTGCGCAACTACACCATCGGCGACGTGATTTCCCGCTACCAGCGCATGCTCGGCAAAAACGTTCTGCAACCCATGGGTTGGGACGCCTTCGGCATGCCGGCAGAAAACGCCGCGATGAAAAACAACGTGGCTCCCGCCAAGTGGACCTACGAAAACATCGCCTACATGAAGACCCAGCTGCGCAGCCTGGGCCTGGCGGTGGACTGGTCCCGCGAAGTGACCACCTGCAAGCCGGATTACTACCGCTGGGAACAATGGCTGTTCACTCGCCTGTTCGAAAAAGGCGTGATCTACCGCAAGAACGGTACCGTGAACTGGGACCCGGTCGACCAGACCGTGCTGGCCAACGAACAAGTCATCGACGGTCGCGGCTGGCGTTCCGGCGCGGTGATCGAAAAGCGCCAGATCCCGATGTACTACTTCAAGATCACCGCCTACGCGGATGAGCTCCTGTCGAGCCTCGACGATCTGCCGGGCTGGCCTGAACAGGTCAAGACAATGCAGCGCAACTGGATCGGCAAGTCCAAGGGCATGGAAGTGCAGTTCCCGTACAACGTCGATTCCATCGGCGAAGCGGGCGCGCTCAAAGTCTTCACCACCCGTCCGGACACTTTAATGGGAGCGACTTACGTCGCCGTGGCCGCCGAACACCCGCTGGCTACCCTGGCCGCACAGAACAATCCTGAACTGCAGGCGTTCATCGCCGAATGCAAAGGCGGCAGCGTGGCCGAAGCCGACGTCGCCACCCAAGAGAAAAAAGGCCTGCCGACCTCGCTGTTCGTCGAGCACCCGCTGACCGGCGAAAAACTGCCGGTGTGGGTCGCCAACTATGTGCTGATGCATTACGGCGACGGCGCGGTAATGGCTGTGCCGGCCCACGACGAGCGCGATTTCGAGTTCGCCGTCAAATACAACCTGCCGATCAAGCCCGTCGTGCGTACCAGCGCCGGTGACACCACCCCGACGCCTTGGCAGGACGCTTACAACGAACACGGCACACTGATCAATTCCGGTGAATTCGACGGCCTGGACTTCCAGGGCGCCTTCGACGCCATCGAAGTCGCACTGATCAAGAAGAACCTCGGCGCCTCGCGCACGCAGTTCCGCCTGCGCGACTGGGGCATCAGCCGCCAGCGCTACTGGGGCTGCCCGATCCCGATCATCCACTGCGATACCTGCGGTGACGTGCCGGTACCGGAAGACCAACTGCCGGTCGTACTGCCCGAAGACGTGGTGCCGGATGGCGCCGGTTCGCCGCTGGCGCGCATGCCCGAGTTCTACGCGTGCAGCTGCCCGAAATGCGGCGCCCAGGCCAAGCGTGAAACCGACACCATGGACACCTTCGTCGAGTCCTCGTGGTACTACGCCCGCTACGCCTCGCCTCACTACGAGGGCGGCCTGGTGGAAAAATCCGCAGCCGACCACTGGTTGCCGGTGGATCAGTACATTGGCGGTATCGAACACGCCATTCTTCACCTGCTGTATGCGCGCTTCTTCCACAAGCTGATGCGCGACGAAGGCCTGGTGAGTTCCAACGAGCCGTTCAAGAACCTGCTGACCCAGGGCATGGTGATCGCCGAGACTTACTATCGCCGCGAAGCCAATGGCGCCTACACCTGGTTCAACCCGGCTGACGTCGAGCTTGAGCGTGACAGCAAAGCCAAGGTCATCAGCGCCAAGCTGATCGCCGACGGCCTGCCGGTGGAAATCGGCGGTACCGAGAAAATGGCCAAGTCGAAGAACAACGGCGTCGACCCACAGTCGATGATCGACCAGTTCGGCGCCGACACCTGCCGTTTGTTCATGATGTTCGCCTCGCCGCCTGACATGAGCGCCGAATGGTCCGACTCCGGCGTCGAAGGCTCGCACCGCTTCCTCAAGCGTGTCTGGCGCCTGGCTCACGCCCATGTCAGCCAAGGCCTGCCGGGCAAGCTGGACGTGGCATCCTTGAGCGACGAGCAGAAACTCATCCGCCGTAGCACCCACCTGGCCATCAAGCAAGCCAGCCAGGATGTGGGCCAGAACCACAAGTTCAACACCGCCATCGCCCAGGTGATGACGCTGATGAACGTGCTGGAAAAAGCCCCGCAAGTGACCGAACAGGACCGCGCCCTGGTACAGGAAGGCCTGGAAACAGTCACCCTGCTGCTCGCGCCGATCACCCCGCACATCAGCCACGACCTGTGGAGCCGTCTGGGCCACAGCGACGCTGTCATCGATGCGCGCTGGCCGGTGCAGGATGACAGCGCGCTGGTACAGGACACGCTGCAACTGGTGATCCAGGTCAACGGCAAACTGCGTGGCCAGATCGACATGCCGGCCACTGCCAGCCGTGAAGAAGTCGAAGCCGCCGCACGCGTCAACGAGAACGTGCTGCGCTTTACCGAAGGCCTGACGATCCGCAAAGTGATCGTGGTGCCTGGCAAACTGGTCAATATCGTCGCTAGCTAATCGGATCGGGCGCAGGGCTTGAGCCCTGCGCCGAACAAAGCCTTCAGGGCCTCGATAAGGCCCACATGGTTTCAAGGGGAGCAACAAAATGATCAAACGCAATCTGCTGGTTATGGGCCTTGCCGTGCTACTGAGCGCTTGCGGCTTCCAGCTGCGCGGCACCGGAACCAATGAACTGACGATCAAGGAACTGGATGTCAGCGCACGCGACGCTTACAGCGAAACCGTGACCCAGCTGCGCCAGGTCCTGGAAAACAACGGCGTACACGTCTACACCGGCGCAACCTACAAGCTGTTCCTGGCGAACGAGAAAGAAACCCAGCGCAACCTGAGCTACGCCAGCGCCGGCCGTGCGTCCGATATCGAACTGAGCACCGTACTGAGCTTTGAAGTCCAGGGCCGTGATCACCTGCCATTGATGGGTGACAACATCCAGGTGCAGAAAATCGTCAGCCACGACGGCAACAACCTGGTAGGTTCGGACGCCGAAATCACCCAGGTGCGCCAGGAAATGCGTCGGGATCTGGTGCAACGCATGGTCCTGCGCCTGTCGATGCTGACCCCGCAACAGCTGGAAACCTTGCAGCAAGCCGCTGACAACAAGGCCAAGGCTGACGCCGACGCACTTAAAGCCGCAAAAGAGTACGAAGACAACACGCCGAAACAGTCGCCTGTTGAAGTGCCTGCCGAGTAAGCCGGACGGGGCGCCCCAGGCGCCCCGCTCTACCTGCCTATGAAACTCGCCCCCGCCCAACTCGCCAAACACCTGCAAGGTAGCCTTGCGCCTGTCTACATCGTCAGCGGTGATGACCCGTTGCTGTGCCAGGAAGCTGCCGACGCCATCCGTACCGCCGCGCGCCAGCAGGGCTTTGATGAACGCCAGGTCTTCAGTGCCGACGCCAGCTTTGACTGGGGCACGCTGCTGCAAGCCGGTGCGAGCATGTCGCTGTTCGCCGAAAAACGCCTGCTGGAACTGCGCCTGCCCTCGGGCAAGCCCGGCGACAAGGGCGCTGCGGCGTTGATGGAATACTGCTCGCGGCCCGCTGAGGACACGGTCTTGCTGATCAGCCTGCCCAAACTCGACGGCAGTGCGCAGAAGACTAAGTGGGGCAAGGCCCTGGTAGAAGGGGCTCAGACCCAGTTCATCCAGATCTGGCCGGTGGACAGCAATCAGTTGCCACAGTGGATTCGCCAGCGCCTGTCTCAATCAGGGTTGTCTGCAACGCAAGACGCCGTAGAGTTGATCGCCGCTCGGGTCGAAGGCAACTTGCTTGCCGCCGCCCAGGAGATCGAAAAACTCAAGCTGATGGCCGAAGACGGACAGATCACTGTCGAGACCGTTCAAGGTGCCGTGGCAGACAGCGCGCGTTTTGACGTGTTTGGACTGGTGGATGCAATCCTCAACGGCGAACCCGCCCACGCCTTGCGCATGCTCGAAGGTCTGCGCGGCGAAGGGGTGGAGCCGCCGGTGATTCTCTGGGCCCTGGCCCGTGAGCTGCGGGTCTTGGCCAATATTGCCCTGCAATACAGCCAGGGCACACCGCTGGACAAATGTTTCAGCCAGGCCCGGCCGCCGGTGTGGGACAAGCGCAAACCCCTGATGAGCAAGGCCCTGCAACGGCACACAGCGCAACGCTGGGCGCAGCTGTTGCTTGAGGCGCAGCGCATTGATGCGCAGATCAAAGGCCAGGCAGCCGGTTCGCCGTGGATGAGCCTCAGTCGCTTGTCGCTGTTGATGGCCGGCCAACGCCTGACACTTCCCGCCGAATAGCACCTCTGTTAAAAACACTGCAAAACCAATATGGGAGGCGGCAAGCCCCTCCCACGCTTTTGATTGCGCTTACAATTGATGGGCTTTACAGCGACCGAACTTCGGCAGATTATTTGCACCGCTTCCCTCCCCCAAGAGAGTCAAGACCATGAGCAAAAAGCCATCCAAGCATGGCCCCAACAAGGCCAAATCCATCATCGCCCAGCCACTGTTCCGAGCCCGTCAGGAACGCGCCGGCAAGGGCAAAGGCAGCTACCGCCGCGAAGCCTTCCAGTCTAATAGCTGGGAGGCTTCTTACTTTCTGGCTGCCTGAAGGCAAGCGCCCCTCCGGCATGATAAGGTCTGTGTCTGATTTGTAATCCCTGGACCTGTGCATGCCCTCTCGTCTTTCCCGTCATTGGCACCTTCGCCAATTGATCGCTGCCTCCAGCCTCATTCTGCTTGTCGCCTGCGCGGAAAAACCCACCGCCGCCGACGCTCAACCCCTGCCCAAACTCCAGACCGCACCCGTGATAGCGCCCGCTGTCGTGGCCCCTCTGGCCGTGGATAACCTCGACATCCAACCGACCCAGACCTTCGCCGAATGGCAGGCCGGCTTCCGCGCACAAGCCCTGCAGGCCGGCATTACCGCCGCCGTGTTCGACAATGCGTTCGCCAATGTCACCCCGGACATGGCGGTGATCCGTGCCGACCGGAGCCAGCCGGAGTTTTCCCGCCCGGTGTGGGAATACATCGACGGCGCTCTGTCGCCACTGCGCGTGCGCAATGGTCAGGCGCTGCTGATCAAGTACGCCGATATCCTGCAAAGCATCGAACAACGCTATGGCGTCGACCGCCAGGCGCTCGTCTCGGTGTGGGGCATGGAGAGTAACTTCGGCCAGTTCCAGGGCAACAACTCGGTAATCCGCTCCCTGGCGACCCTGGCCTACGAAGGCCGGCGCCCGGCCTTTGCCCAGGCGCAATTGCTGGCGGCCCTGCAGATCATCCAGCACGGCGATATCCAGGCCGACCAGATGAAAGGCTCCTGGGCCGGCGCCATGGGCCAGACCCAATTCATCCCGACCACCTACAACACCCACGCCGTGGACTTCGACGGCGACGGTCGCCGCGATATTTGGAACAGCCCGGCCGACGCCCTCGCCTCCACCGCGCACTATCTGCAAAGCTCCGGTTGGCAGAAAGGCCAGCCGTGGGGGTTCGAGCTCAAACAACTGCCGGCGAACTTCGATTACGCCTTGGCCGATGGCGGCACCCGCAAGACCGTCGCCGAGTGGCTGAAACTGGGGGTCCAGTTACCGCCAGGCGCGAGCATGCCGGCCAATGTCGACCAGCTCTCCGCCGCCCTGCTGCTGCCTGCGGGCTATCGCGGCCCGGCGTTCCTGGTGCTGGATAACTTCCGCGCGATCCTCAAGTACAACAACTCGTCGTCCTATGCGCTGGCGGTTGGCCTGCTGTCGGAACGGTTTGGGGGCGGTGGCGTGATTCGTGGCGAATGGCCAAAAGATGAGCTGCCGCTGAGTCGCTCCCAGCGTATGGATTTGCAGACGGCGTTGAATGCCAATGGCTACGACGCGGGCAACCCGGATGGGATTATCGGCGCCAACACCCGCAAGGCGATTCGTGCGGCGCAGCAGGCGCTGGGCTGGCCGGCGGACGGGTATCCGACCGTGAAGCTGCTGGAGTCCCTGCAAAACCGCTAGATCTGCGTATGGCGACTAAAGCAATCGGGGGCAAGCCCCCTCCCACATTTTGATTTGTGAATACATTCAAGTGTGGGAGGGTGCTTGCCACCGATTGCGGTTGAGCAGCCACCCACAGATTCAGGTTTTGAACACCACATCCTGCTCCAACACCACCCGCTTTTCCCCCGCATCCAGCCGCACCAATGCGCCCATCGGCAGCGTCAGGTTCGGATCGCAATGCCCGCTACGCCAGCCGGACAATACTGGAATGCCCAAAGGTTCGAAGGTCTGCGTCAGCAAGCGCTCCAGCGCAGCGTTATCCACCCCCGCCACATCCCCGACCAGCACACCGGCGACCAGGGCCAGCTTGCCCGCCAGGCGCAGGTGCGTGAGCAAGCGGTCGATACGGTAGATCGGTTCGTTGACGTCCTCGATAAACAGGATGATGCCTTCAGCGTCCAGCTCGAAAGGCGTGCCCATCACCGCCGCGATCATCGACAGGTTGCCCCCCAGCAAGCGCCCGCAGGCGATGCCAGGCGCGATGGTGGTCAGCGGGAAGGCCACCGGGTGTGCAAGCACGCTGCCAGCGCCGAGCTGACCACGCAGCAGGCTGAACAGGGAGGACTCGGTCGGTGGCTGCTTGTTACCGAGCAGGTCGGCATTGAGCATCGGGCCGTGGAAGGTCACGAAGCCAGCGTAACGGTTGATCGCCAGATGCAGGGCGGTGATGTCGCTATAGCCTACAAACGGCTTGGGGTTGGCGCGAATCAGGTCGAAGTCGAGCGCGTCCAGCAATCGTGGCGTGCCATAGCCGCCGCGCAGGCAGAAGATGGCATCGATATCGGGATTGGCGAAGGCGGCGTGCAGATCGTTGAGGCGGACTTTATCGCTACCGGCGAGGTAGCCGTCGCGCTCATAGACGCCGGGGAAAATTCGCAGGTCGTAGCCGCGCGTGCGCATCCATTGCCCGGCCTTTTCAACGTCCAATGCGGCGGGGCCGGCGGGGGCGATCAGGGCGATGGTGCCTTCGGAACGAAGGGCTGGAACGGCTGCAGTCATACACAACTCTCCCTAGTTAACGCGCAAAAAAATGTGGGAGAGGGTTTGCCCCCGATAGCGGTTGATCAGCCAGCACAGGTAGCGACTGACACACCGCAATCGGGGGCAAGCCCCCTCCCACATCTGTATTACGAGACCAGGCTTGCCTTGACCAGCTTGGCCTGCTCATCAGCGTGGTACGAAGAACGAACCAGCGGGCCGGAGGCGACGTTCTTGAAGCCCATCTTGTAGCCTTCCTCGGCGAACCAGGCGAAGACGTCCGGGTGCACGAAACGTTGTACCGGCAAGTGGCTGCGCGACGGTTGCAGGTACTGGCCCAGGGTCAGCATGTCGATGTCGTGTTCGCGCATGCGCTTCATGACTTCGATGACTTCTTCGTCGGTTTCGCCCAAGCCCAGCATCAGGCCGGACTTGGTCGGGATGTGGGGCATCATCTGCTTGAATTTCTGCAGCAGGGTCAGCGACCACTGGTAGTCCGAACCCGGACGCGCAGCCTTGTACAGGCGTGGCACGGTTTCCAGGTTGTGGTTGAACACATCCGGCGGCTCGGCGGCGGTGATTTCCAGCGCCACGTCCATCCGGCCACGGTAGTCCGGAACCAGGGTTTCGAGCATCACGTTTGGCGACAGTTTGCGGATTTCGCGGATGCAGTCGGCAAAGTGCTGGGCGCCGCCGTCACGCAGGTCGTCGCGGTCTACCGAGGTGATCACTACGTATTTGAGTTTCAGGTCGGCGATGGCGATGGCCAGGCTTTCCGGTTCGTTGACGTCCAGTGGCTTCGGACGACCGTGGCCGACGTCGCAGAACGGGCAACGACGGGTGCAGATGTCACCCATGATCATGAAGGTGGCGGTGCCGCCAGAGAAGCACTCGCCCAGGTTCGGGCAGGACGCTTCTTCGCACACGCTGTGCAGTTTGTGTTTGCGCAGCAGGGCCTTGATACGGTCGACTTCCGGCGAAACCGGGATGCGCACGCGGATCCAGTCGGGTTTCTTCGGCAGTTCGGTAGTCGGAATGATCTTCACCGGGATGCGTGCAACCTTCTCGGCGCCGCGCAGCTTGACGCCGGCTTCCACCTTGGCACGCGGGGCCGGGGCCGGACGTTCGGTGACGTCCAGCGTCGGGATCATGGTTTGCACTGCATCAGTAGTCATAATCAGTCGATTCCGCCCGTAAGGGTCGTCTGCTCAGCATAGTCGAGGTGTTTGACGAGCTGCGCGCGCAGCCGGGCACTTACCTCGGCAAATTTAATCGGTGTGGCGTGTTCGCTCAACTGGGTCATCGCCAACCCGGCATAGCCGCACGGGTTGATCCGCCGGAACGGCACCAGGTCCATGTCCACGTTCAAGGCCAGGCCATGAAAGGAACATCCGTGACGAATGCGCAGCCCCAGGGAGGCGATTTTCGCGCCCTCCACATACACGCCAGGAGCATCAGCCTTGGCCGCAGCGGTCACGCCATAACTGGCCAGCAGCTCGATCAGGCAAGCCTCTATACGGCTGACCAGATCGCGCACGCCAAATCCCAGCTTGCGCACATCCAGCAAGAGATAAGCGACCAGTTGACCGGGGCCATGGTAAGTCACTTGGCCACCTCGGTCGACCTGCACCACCGGAATATCTCCCGGCAGCAGCAAATGCTCGGCCTTGCCGGCCTGGCCCTGGGTGAACACCGGCGGGTGTTCCACCAGCCAGACCTCATCGGGGGCCGAGGTGCCGCGCTCGTTGGTGAACCGCTGCATGGCGTGCCAGACAGGCTCGTAGGCCATCTGGCCGAGCTCGCGAAAGCCCAGGACCTGTGACATCACAGCACCATGTGCACGAAGCCGGTGGCCCGCAGTTCACTGTTGATGTTGTAGAGCTGGTCTTGATCAGTCGCAACGATGTGCAACTGGATCGTGGTGTATTTACCGTTGGTGCTGGAACGTTCGTCCACCCGGTTATCGTTGATCGTCGCGTGTTTACGCACGATATCGATGATCTTGTCTTTGTTGCCTACACCGGTATCGCTGATCACCTTGACGGGATAGTCCGTCACTGGGAATTCGATCTTTGGCGCCTTTACTTCTTTATCGGTCATGGCGTAACGGCCTCGTAAGCGGTAAGCCGTGGCGACAGCAAAGCCCCGCGTCGGATCAACGCGGGGCTTTGCAGGTGCACACAATCAGTTGAACAAGCCGTAGAAGAATAGACGGATGCTATCCCACACGCGACGGAAGATACCACCTTCGTCGACAGCGTCCAGCGCGATCAGGTCGGCGCTGTGCACCACCTTGTCGTCCAGTTTCACTTCGACTTTACCGATCACGTCGCCCTTGGCGATTGGGGCAACCAATTGCGGGTTCATGGTCATGCTGGCAGCGAGCTTTTTCAGCTGGCCTTTAGGCATGGTCAGGGTCAGGTCTTCAGCCAGGCCGGCCTTGACCTGGGAAGTCGCGCCCTTCCATACCGGTGCGGTCGCCAGTTCAGCACCCTTCTGGTAGAAGGTCTGGGTTTCGAAGAAGCGGAAACCGTAGGTCAGCAGTTTTTGCGTCTCGGCCGCACGGGCCTGCTCACTGTTGGTACCGAACACGACGGCGATCAGGCGCTGGCCATCACGTACGGCGGACGACACCATGCAGTAGCCGGCTTCGTCGGTGTGACCGGTTTTCAGGCCATCGACGGTCTTGTCACGCCACAGCAGCAGGTTGCGGTTAGGCTGCTTGATGTTGTTCCAGAAGAATTCCTTCTGGGAGTAGATCGCGTAGTGCACCGGGTCGACACGAATGATCGCGCGCGCCAGGATCGCCATGTCGTGAGCCGACGAATAGTGCTCTGGGTTCGGCAGGCCGGTCGGGTTCATGAAGTGGCTGTTGGTCATGCCCAGGTCGGCCACGGTTTTGTTCATCATGTCGGCGAACGCGTCTTCGCTGCCCGCGATGTGCTCGGCCAAGGCTACGCTGGCGTCGTTACCGGACTGGATGATGATGCCGTGCAGCAGGTCGCTCACGGTGACTTGCGAGCCCACCTTGATGAACATGCGCGAGCCGCCGGTCCGCCAGGCGTTTTCGCTGACGGTCACCGGGTCGTTCTCACCGATCTGGCCGCGACGGATTTCCAGGGTCGCGATGTAGGCGGTCATCAGCTTGGTCAGGCTGGCCGGTGGCAGGCGTTGGTCACCGTTGCTCTCGACCAGCACGTTGCCGCTGGCAGCGTCCATCAGGACCCATGCCTTGGCGGCCAGTTGCGGTGAAGCCGGCACCATTTCAACCGCCCAGGCGGCCGGGGTGATGATCAGCGAGATAAGCAGGCACGTGCGTTTGGCTAAGGTGGTGATGTTCATCCGTCTCTCGAAATTGCTTATGGAAACTTGCCCTCGCGGGCAAAACTTATTCAGACAGCCCGCTACCAGACTGTCACGTGTTCGGTTGCCCGCTCACCCCTTGCCCCTGGGTTTTTATTGTTCAACGAGCCAACAACCACGGCCCAAACCCGCGTACGGGCCTGGGCCATCAATCCTTTGTTACTCGGCGGTGACCACGCTGGGTTGCCCCAGGTTGGCCAGGCGCACGCTGTTCTGTACTTGCGCGACTTCGCTCGGGGAGCCGATCGGGCCCATGCGCACGCGGTGCAGGGTCTGCTGGTTACGCACGATGGAGCTGATAAAGACCGGTGCGTTGACCATGCCGCTGAGCTTGGACCTTAACAGTTCTGCCGCATCCGGGTTGGCGAAAGCGCCCACCTGCAGGTATTGCCCGCCGGCGACCGCGGCGCCTGGCGCTGCATGGGGCACGACCACCGTGTCCGGCGCGTGCTGCTGCGGGGGCGGTGTCCACTGTTCGATCTTGCCGGTGGACGCCGTCACTTGCGGCTGCGCACTCTGCGGCTCGTTGAGCATCAACGGCGCAGGCTTGCCACGCTGAGCCCAGTATTGCGCAGGGTCGATGCCTTCGACCTTGACCCGTGCGGTGCCGGTTTCGGCATAGCCGAGTTTTTTCGCGGCGGCATAGGACAAGTCGATGATGCGGTCCGAATAGAACGGCCCACGGTCGTTGACCCGCAGGATCACCGTGCGATTGTTATCCAGGTTGGTCACCCGTACATAGCTGGGCAGCGGCAGGGTTTTATGCGCTGCGCTCATGCCATACAGGTCATAGACCTCGCCGTTGGCCGTGTTCTGGCCATGGAACTTGGTGCCGTACCAGGACGCCGTGCCCGATTGCACGTAGGTCTTGGATTCCTGTAGCGGAAAGTAGGACTTACCCAGCACGGTGTAGGGGTTGGCCTTGTACGGGCCGGTGTGCAGGGTGGGCGTGGCGTCCGGGATCTTCGACACGTCGACATCCCACCACGGCGCGCCGTCTTTGTGGGCGCGGTTGATGTCCAGGCCCGGCTGTGAACGCACGGCGGTGCCGCCGGGCTTCTGGGTTGCCGGGCCACGGCTGGTGGAACAACTGACGACCAGCAGGGACAACGCGGCGAACGCCACCAGCTTGAGCGGTTGATTGAACGGCGATGCCCGCATTACTTGTTGCCCCGTGCTTGGACCAGCATGTCTGACAGCTGATGCACGGCCATGGCGTACATCACACTGCGGTTATAACGCGTGATCGCGTAGAAATTCTTCAGGCCCATCCAGTATTCAGGGCCATTTTCGCCTTCCAGGCGGAACGCCGTGACCGGCATGTCATCGCGTGGCGCATTCTGACTCGACCAGCCCAGCGCCCGCAACTCCCCGACCGTCTTGGCCGGCTCGATGCCCTGGGTGAGGCCTTCATCGGCACGCTCTCCGCTGACATCGGCGCGGATCACCACCGGCTCGCCACCCACCCAGCCGTGGCGCTTGAAGTAGCTGGCCACGCTGCCGATGGCGTCGTCGGGATTGCTCCAGATGTTGATGTGGCCGTCGCCGTCGAAGTCCACGGCGTAGGCGCGGAAACTGCTCGGCATGAACTGCGGCAAGCCCATCGCCCCGGCGTAGGAGCCCTTGAGGGTCAGTGGATCGACCTGCTCTTCACGGGCCAGCAGCAGGAATTCGCGCAGTTCCTTGCGGAAGAAGTCGGCGCGGGGCGGGTAATCGAAGCCCAGGGTCGACAAGGCGTCGATCACCCGATAGCTGCCGGTATTACGCCCGTAAAAGGTTTCAATGCCGATGATCGCGACAATCACCTGGGCCGGCACGCCATATTCCTGCTCGGCGCGGGCCAGCACGGCTTCGTGCTGACGCCAGAAATCCACACCACGTGCCACGCGGGCGTCGGTGAGGAACATCGGGCGATATTCCTTCCACTGCTTCACACGTTCGGCGGGGCGGGAGATGGCGTCGAGGATCGCCTGCTTTTTCTGGGCTTCGCGGAACACGCCCATCAGCTGTTCACCGGCGAAACCGTAGTCGCGGGTCATCTCACCGACAAATTCGGCGACCTGAGGTGAACCATCGTAGTCACCGGCCTGCGCCTCCTGCGTTGCACCCAGCAGCCCAATCAGGCCCATCCAGGACGCATGCCGAGTCGCCCAGCCGCGCATTACTTGCATTGACATCTTCACCTTATTCAAACCTGTGCGATCCACTTGCGATGCGTATGAATCGACATCAAAACCCCAAACGCTGACAGCAATGTCACCAGCGAAGTTCCGCCGTAGCTAATGAACGGCAACGGCACCCCAACCACCGGCAGCAGGCCACTGACCATACCGATGTTGACGAAAACGTAAACAAAAAAAGTCATGGTCAAGGCGCCTGCGAGCAATTTGCCGAACAGCGTCTGCGCCTGTGCGGTGATCACCAGGCCACGCCCGATCAGCAGCAAATAGATCAGCAACAGCGCGCAGATGCCCACCAGGCCGAACTCTTCGCCCATCACCGCAATAATGAAGTCGGTGTGGCTCTCCGGCAAAAAGTCCAAGTGCGACTGGGTGCCCAGCAACCAACCCTTGCCAAACACGCCGCCGGAACCGATGGCGGCCTTGGACTGGATGATGTTCCAGCCGGTGCCGAGCGGGTCGCTTTCCGGGTCGAGAAACGTGAGGATCCGTTGCTTCTGGTAATCGTGCATAAAGAAGAACCACATCGCTACTGCCACCGGTACGGCCGCGGCCAGCACGCTGAGGATCCAGCGCCAGCGCAACCCACCCATGAACAGCACGAACGCACCACCGGCGAGGATCAGCAGCGAGGTGCCGAGATCCGGTTGGCGCACGATCAGGATGAACGGTACGCCGATCAGGATCAGGCTGATGCCCACGTGTTTAAGCTGCGGCGGCAAAGTGCGCTTGGACAGGTACCAGGCGATGGTGGCAGGCATCAGGATCTTCATGAATTCCGACGGCTGGAAGCGAATCACCCCCGGAATGTTGATCCAGCGGGTCGCGCCCATGGCGTTGTGGCCCATCACATCCACCACCACCAGCAGCAATACCCCGGCGACGTAGCCGAGCGGCACCCAACGCGCCATGAAACGCGGCTCCAACTGGGCAATTACCACCATGGACAGCAGGCCCAGGCCAAACGACGACGCCTGCTTGATCAGCAAGTCCCAGTTCTTGCCGCTGGCCGAATACAACACGAACAGGCTGCCGGCGGCCAGGGTCAGCAGCAGGATCAGCAACGGGCCATCAATGTGCATGCGCTGCAGCAACGTCGCACGGCGACGCATCACATCCTCGCTGGAGAGGATGCGGTCAAAATTACTCTTCACTGGCCGTAACCTCGGTGTTTGAAGGGGGGCCGCCATATTCGGGCTTGAGCCTGCCGTCGTCGGCCAGCAACCAGGCGTCCATCACCTGACGCACTACAGGCGCTGCAACACCGGAGCCGGACTCGCCGTTCTCCACCATCACGGCCACGACGATTTTCGGGTCGTCTGCCGGAGCAAAGCCGACAAACAAGGCGTGGTCGCGGTGGCGTTCCTGGACCTTGGAGCGGTCGTATTTTTCGCCCTGCTTGATCGCGACCACCTGGGCCGTACCGCTCTTGCCGGCAATGCGGTACTGCGAGCCGACGGCGGCCTTGCGCGCAGTGCCACGGGCGCCGTGCATCACCTGCTGCATGCCGTGGTTGACCTTGGTCCAGTCCGACGGGTCGCGCAGCACGATGTCCGGGATCGGGTTGTCATCCACCGGCTTCTCGCCTTCGATGGTCTTGGCCAGGTGCGGACGGTTCCAGATGCCTTTGTTGGCCACCAGCGCCGTGGCCTGGGCCAACTGCAAGGGCGTGGCCTGCATATAGCCCTGGCCGATACCGAGGATCAGGGTTTCACCCGGGAACCACGCCTGACGACGGGTCGCACGCTTCCACTCCCGCGATGGCATCAGGCCAGGAGATTCTTCGAACATATCCAGGGAAACCTTCTGACCCAGGCCGAACTTGCCCATATAGTCAGACAAGCGGTCGATCCCCAGCTTGTGGGCCAGGTCGTAGAAATAGGTGTCGTTGGACCGCATGATCGCGGTGTCCAGGTCGACATAGCCGTCACCGGTACGGTTCCAGTTACGGTATTTGTGATCGTAGTTGGGCAGCATGTAGTAGCCCGGGTCGAACACACGGCTGGAGGCCGTGACCACACCCGCGTCCAGGCCCGCAATCGCTACCGCGGGCTTGATAGTCGAACCCGGTGGGTACAGGCCGCGCAGTACGCGGTTGAACAGCGGTCGGTCGATGGAGTCACGCAACTCGGCGTAGGCCTTGAAGCTGATCCCGGTGACAAACAGGTTAGGGTCGAAACTCGGCTGGCTGACCATGGCCAGGACTTCGCCGGTTTTCGGGTCCAGCGCCACCACGGCGCCGCGCCGCCCGCCCAATGCCATCTCCGCCGCTTCCTGCAGCTTGATGTCCAGGCTCAACACAATGTCTTTGCCGGGAATCGGATCGGTGCGTTTGAGCACGCGCAACACGCGGCCACGGGCGTTGGTCTCGACTTCTTCGTAACCCACCTGGCCGTGCAGTTCCGGCTCGTAGAAACGCTCGATGCCGGTCTTGCCGATATGGTGGGTGCCGCTGTAGTTGACCGGGTCGAGGCTCTTGAGCTCTTTCTCGTTGATCCGTCCCATGTAGCCGACCGAATGCGCAAAGTGCGCACCCTGTGGGTAATGACGCACCAACTGTGCCACCACTTCCACACCCGGCAAACGGAACTGGTTCACCGCGATACGGGCGATCTGCTCTTCGGTCAGCTCGAACAGGATCGGCACCGGCTCGAATGGCCGACGTCCCTGCCTCATGCGTTTTTCGAAGACCACCCGGTCTTCCGGCGTCAACTGCAAGACTTCGACGATGACATCGAGGACTTGCTGCCAGTCACCGGAACGCTCGCGGGTCATGCTCAGGCTGAAGCTGGGCCGGTTGTCCGCGACCACCACGCCATTGCGATCGAAAATCAGCCCACGGGTAGGCGGAATCGGCTGCACATGCACCCGGTTGTTTTCCGACAGCGTGGAGTGATACTCGTACTGGATCACCTGCAGGAAATACAGGCGGGCGATCAGCACACACATCAGCCCGACGACCAGAATCGCACCAAACACGACCCGAGCGCGTACAAGACGTGCGTCTTTCTCGTGGTCCTTGATGCGGATCGGCTGGGTCATCGGGAGGGGCGCAGATTATTTGTGGTAAGGGTGCCCGGACAGGACTGTCCAGGCGCGATACAGCTGTTCACCGATCAGAATCCTTACCAACGGGTGCGGCAACGTCAGCGCCGACAGCGACCAGCGCTGGTCCGCCCGCGCGCAGACTTCCGGCGCCAGCCCTTCCGGGCCACCGACCATGAAGTTGACGGTGCGCGAGTCCAGGCGCCAGCGATCCAGTTCCACCGCCAGTTGCTCGGTGCTCCAGGGTTTGCCGTGCACTTCGAGGGTGACGATGCGCTCATTGGGGCCGACCTTGGCCAACATGGCTTCGCCTTCCTGGCGGATAAAGCGCGCCACGTCGGCATTCTTGCCCCGGGTGTTGAGCGGTATTTCCACCAGTTCCAGCGACAGCTCAGCGGGCAGACGCTTGGCATACTCGTGCCAGCCTTCTTCCACCCACTTGGGCATGCGTGAACCGACAGCGATCAGACGCAGGCGCACAGCCGTTCCTTATTCCTGGTCTTTGTTGAGCTTGTCGAAGTGCGCGTGGCCCACTTCCGGGCTGTGGTGCTTGCCATCAGCGGCACGGCTCTGCTCGGCGCCTTTCCACAGACGCTCCAGGTCGTAGAACTGACGGGCGTTGGAGGTCATCATGTGAACGATCACATCGTCCATGTCCAGCAGCACCCAGTCGCTGTCGCCCTTGCCTTCTTCACCCAGTGGCTTGACGCCTTGGGCTTTGACGGCTTCGCGAACCTTGTCCAGCATCGCGCCGATCTGGCGGTTGGAGGTACCGGTGGCGATGATCATGAAGTCGGTGATGCTCTGCTTGTCGCGCACGTCCAGGACCTGGATGTCCTGGGCCTTCACGTCTTCCAGGGCGGCAACGGCGACTTTTACCAGCTCTTCGCCAGCCAGTTCCGGGCCAACGTGGGCTTCAACCGGCAGCGGGGCGCTTTTGAACGTGCCTTTGCGTTTTACTTTGCTTACGTCTTTGTTCGTCATAAAAAACTCGTTTTGCTCGTATGTTCGGGCGCTCGCTGCACGATTGTTCGTGCGTTCAAGCGCGCCTTTTCAGTTCGACGCACGGTAAAGCCCGTGCGCATCGATGTAGGCCAGGACCGCGTCAGGCACCAGGAAACGTACCGACTTCCCGCTGGCCAGCAGTTGACGGATCTGGGTGGCGGACACCGCAAGCGGGGTCTGCCAGACGAATGCAATATTCCCGTTCGGCCCGGTCAGGGCCAAGGGGTCACTTACCGACCGCGCGGCCAGCAGGTTGCGCAAGGCATCCGGCGGTTCGCTGTCGGCATCCGGGCGTTGCAAAACCAGGATGTGGCAATGCTGGAGGAGTTCCTCCCAGCGGTGCCAAGAGGGCAGGCCGCAAAATGCGTCCCAGCCCAAAAGCAGAAACAACTGGTCATCTGCGGCCAACTCGGCGCGCATCAGTTCCAGGGTGTCGACAGTGTAGGACGGTTTATCGCGTTTGAGTTCGCGGTCGTCCACCACCAGCGGCGATACGCCCTCTACCGCCAGGCGCACCATTTCCAGACGTTGTTGCGGCGACACCTGCGGCGTATCGCGATGGGGCGGCCGCGCGTTGGGCATCACGCGCAGTTCGTCCAGCGCGAGGGCATCCGCGACTTCCAGGGCGCTGCGCAAATGGCCGATGTGCACGGGGTCGAAAGTACCGCCGAGCAGCCCGATGCGTTTAACCATCAAGTGCGCACATGACCGTCGCCGAACACCACGTACTTCTCGCTGGTCAGCCCTTCCAGGCCAACCGGGCCGCGTGCATGGAGCTTGTCGGTGGAGATGCCGATCTCCGCGCCCAGGCCGTATTCGAAGCCGTCGGCAAAACGCGTCGAGGCGTTGATCATCACCGAAGCGGAATCCACTTCGTTGAGGAAACGCCGCGCATCGCTGAAATGCTCGGAGACAATGGCGTCAGTGTGCTTGGAGCCGTATTGATTGATGTGTTCAATGGCCTCGTCCAGGTCATCGACAATCTTGATCGACAGGATCGGCGCCGTGTATTCCGTGTACCAATCCAGCTCGGTCGCTTCGATCACGTCCGCGCCCAGCAGTGCACGGGTGCGTTCGCAGCCGCGCAGTTCCACGCCCTTGTCGCGGTAGATGGCAGCCAGCGGCGGCAGCACGCGATCGGCAATGCCGACGTGCACCAGCAGGGTTTCCATGGTGTTGCACGGGGCGTAACGGTGGGTCTTGGCGTTGTCGGCGATGCGGATGGCCTTGTCGATATCGGCAGCAACGTCGATGAACACGTGGCACACGCCGTCCAGGTGCTTGATCACCGGCACCTTGGCATCACGGCTGACACGTTCGATCAGGCTCTTGCCACCGCGCGGCACGATCACGTCGACAAATTCCGGCATGGTGATCAGCGCGCCAACAGCGGCGCGGTCGGTGGTTTCCACCACTTGCACCACTTCAGCCGGCAGTTCGGCCACGGCCAGGCCTTGCTGGATGCACGTCGCGATGGCGCGGTTGGAATTGATTGCCTCGGAACCGCCACGCAGGATGGTGGCATTGCCGGACTTGAGGCACAGGCTCGCGGCGTCGATGGTCACATTCGGGCGCGACTCATAGATGATGCCGATCACGCCCAGCGGCACGCGCATCTTGCCGACCTGGATGCCGGACGGCAGGTAACGCATATCGCGGATTTCACCGATGGGGTCAGGCAGCTTGGCCACCTGACGCAAGCCTTCGATCATGTCATCGATACGTGCCGGGGTCAGCGCCAGGCGGTCCAGCAGGGCCGGCTCCAGGCCATTGGCGCGGCCGTTGGCCAGGTCCAGGTCGTTGGCGGCGGCGAGTTCGGAGCGCGAAGCATCCAGAGCATCGGCGGCAGCCAGCAGGGCACGGTTCTTCTGCGCAGTGCTCGCACGGGCGATCAACCGCGAGGCCTGACGGGCAGCGCGACCCAGGCGGGTCATGTAGTCAAGAACGGACTCAGTCATGGTCAGGGAGTCTTGGCAAAGAGGAAAGCGGCAGATTATAGCTGTGACGCCGCCCGACTGACAGCGGTGACGGGCGGATGGTCGAAATGAACTGTAAAAACCTGGGGTTCAGCGGTAATTAAGGTGGGAGTTGTTATTATTCGGTCACATTTAGCCGTATTAACCCCTGACCGCCATGCCCCAACTCCCCTCCAGCGCCCTGCCCGACTGCTTCTTCGACCGAGATGCGCAACTGCTTGCGCGCGACTTGCTCGGAAAAGTCATACGCCATCGCGTCGGCGAAATCTGGCTTTCGGCGCGAATTATTGAAACCGAAGCCTATTACGTGGCCGAAAAAGGCAGCCACGCCTCACTGGGCTACACAGAAAAGCGTAAGGCTTTGTTTCTGGATGGTGGCCATATCTACATGTACTACGCCCGTGGCGGCGATTCCTTGAACTTCAGCGCACATGGGCCGGGCAATGCCGTGCTGATCAAATCGGCTTATCCGTGGGTGGACGAAATCTCCGGCCCGGCCAGCCTGGCGCAGATGTTATTGAACAACCCGAATGCCGACGGCAGCCCGCGCCCCACGCAGAAACTGTGTGCCGGCCAGACCCTGCTGTGCAAAGCCCTGGGCCTGAAAGTGCCGATGTGGGACGCCAAGCGCTTTGACGAGGAACTGCTCTACGTCGAAGACGTGGGCCAGGTTCCGACCCAGATCATCCAGACAACCCGCCTGGGCATCCCCAGTGGGCGCGATGAACACCTGATGTACCGCTTTGTCGATGCTGGCTATGCGCCGTATTGCACACGGAACCCGCTACGCCGGGGCCAGGTCGAAGGCCGGGATTATTTTTTGATTTGAATGAACATAAGAACCGAAAGCACAGCAGATCCAATGTGGGAGGGGGCAAGCCTCCTCCCACAATTGATTTCCAGTGACTAAGGGTTATGTATTTCACAGAGGGAGTGAGGTTTTATGGGCCAATGGCTCGATAGCATTACTGGCTGGCTGACCGTCAACCCGCAATGGCTGGCGGCGGCGGTGTTTATCGTCGCGTGCGTGGAATGCCTGGCCATCGCCGGGCTGATCGTGCCGGGCACGGTGTTGCTGTTTGCTATTGCGGCGCTGGCCGGCAGCGGTGCGCTGTCGTTGAGTGAAACCCTGCTGCTGGGCTTTCTCGGTGGCTTATTGGGCGATGGGGTTTCCTACTTCCTGGGCCGACATTTCCACCAGAACATCCGGCGCCTGCCCGGCCTGCGCCACCACCCCGAATGGATGAATGGTGCAGAGACCTACTTTCACAAGTACGGCATCGCCAGCCTCCTGGTCGGACGTTTCATCGGCCCCCTGCGCCCGATGCTGCCGATGGTGGCTGGCATGTGCGACATGCCGTTCCCGCGCTTTGCCCTGGTGAGCATTCTTGCCGCTGCTGGCTGGACGGTGGCTTACTTGCTGCCGGGCTGGGCCACTGGCGCCGCGTTCCGCCTGCCGCTGCCGGAAGGTTTCTGGCCGGAGGCAGGTGTTGTCACGGCCTGCCTGGCGGTGCTGCTGGGACTGACCTTGAACAGCAGCCTGCGCGGCCATCGTCGCGCCACCCTGTGGACAGGCTGCGCCAGTCTGATTCTTTTGCTTGCGCTGTTTATCGGCTATCACCACCTCAACGATTTCGACCAGGGTCTGAGCGCGCTGGTGCAGGAGCATCGCAGCGCCTGGCTGGATGAAACCATGGTGATGGTCACCCAGTTGGGTGAGTTCAAGAAGATGTTCGTCGCCAGCGCTGTGTTCACCGGCCTGCTGTTACTGGCACGACAATGGCGCCACGCACTGTTTGTCGGCGCCACGCTGGCCGGGGCCGCCGTGATCAACACCGGGACCAAGTTGTTTTTCGCCCGTGGTCGCCCGGAAATCCTGACAGACCCCCTCACCAGCTTCAGCATGCCCAGTGGCCACGCCTCCGGCGCCTTTGCGTTTTTCCTGGCACTGGCAGTGCTGGCCGGACGCGGCCAACCGACACGGCTGCGCCTGACCTGGATATTGCTGGGCTGCATTCCCGCCGCATTTATCGCGTTGTCTCGGGTGTACCTGGGCGCTCATTGGCCCAGCGACATCCTGGCCGGCACGCTGCTGGCGATGACCGTATGCGCATTCAGCCTGACGGTCAGCCAATACCGCAGCCCGTTGCCGCCGATGCCGGCCAAAGCCTGGTGGCTGGTGCTACCGGCCGTGGTGGCAGTTCTTGGGTTTATCGCCTTTACTGGCACGTCCCACGCACTGCTCAGGTACGCCTACTGACCCTTGGCGGGGCCAATCCAGTCGACTGGCGCGACGCGGCGTTCGGTATAACGCTCGCGCCGCTCCAAGAGCATTTCATCGGCGATCTCTGCGGCGCGCGTGGCGATAAATTCAGCGCCGCGCTTTTCATCCTTGCGGATCAGTTGCGTGGTGATGCTGACAAAAAAGGCGTCCCAAGTGGCCATTTCCGATTGCGTTAGCCGAATCATTCCCATCCCCAGATCAAGGTGTGTGATCAGGGACTATTTCAGTCGGCCCCAAGGCGCAACGAAGGAAAATTCCGAGAGTCTGGCCAGTGAATTCCGAAACTCAGGTAAACAACTCACCCTGTAGCTCATCGAGCAGCATCTGGATTACATCCAGCCGCTGTTGCGGATCGTCGAGTTGCAGCAGGTCGATCTTGTCAGCCTCGGTGAAGGGCAGCAGATAAGCCAACTGATTGCCCAAGGCTTGCTGGCCATCGGCGTGGGCGTCCATGTCCAGCGAGGCGACCATGGGATGCTCGGCCAACGCTTCAAGCAACGCCAACAGATCGGCATCCTCGTCTTTCAATGGCCGGTCCGGCTCTTCGCCCAGCCATTGCACGTCGGCCACCAGCAGTTGGTCCTTCTGCACGTTAGCGTCACGCACGCGGAAACGGCGCCCACCTTCGACACGAATCCCCAGCAAGCCATTGTCCTGTTGCTTGAAGTCGCGAATCAGCGCTTCGCAGCCGATCAGCGCATAGCCGTCGGGGGCCATGCCCACTTCCTTGCCGTCAAGGATGCACACCACGCCGAAGCCTTCACCCTTTTTCATGCAACGACTGATCATGTCCAGATAGCGCGCCTCAAATATTTGCAGGTCGAGGGTGCAACCGGGGAACAGCACGGTATTGAGCGGGAACAGCGCCAGACTCATAAAGGTTTCCTTAAACCTGGTTTAAACAATCACTGACACAGCCAACGGCAGGAACACCGCCGTGGCCACGCCCATCAGACTCATGGCCAGCGCCGCAAAGGCGCCGCACTCTTCGCTTTCCTGCAGGGCCACCGAGGTGCCAACGGCGTGGGCGGTCATGCCCAACGCCATGCCGCGCGCCTCGGGGCTGTGCACGCCCAGGCGCGACAGCAGCGCCGGCCCCACCATCGCCCCCACGACACCCGTGATCAGCACAAACACCGCCGCCAGCGCCGCCACGCCGCCAATCTGTTCGGCCACTAGCATGGCAATCGGCGAGGTTACCGACTTGGGCGCCATGGTCATCAGCATCATGTGTTCAGCGCCGAACCACCAACCGAGCAGCACACACAGGCCGGTAGCCAGAACGCCGCCTATTACCAGCGTAGTAAAAATCGGCCAGAACAATTGGCGAATGCGCCGCAGATTGAGATACAGCGGCACCGCCAGCGCCACCGTGGCAGGCCCCAGCAGAATACCCATGATTTCGGTGCTCTTGCGGTACTCGGCGTAGCTCAGGCCGCAGGTCAGCAACACGCCGATCACCAGCAGCATTGAGACCAGCACCGGTTGCAGGAAGATCCAGCGGGTTTTCTCGAACCCCGCGAGCACCAGTTGATAGGCGCCCAGGGTAATACCGATACCAAACAGCGGATGATGAATGACGGCCGTCCACGCGCCATGCCAGTCGAAGATCATTGATCCTTCTCCTTGCGCTTGACCATCTGTTGCATCAGCACGCCCACAAAAGCCATGGCGATCACCAGTGACAGCACCAGCGCGCCGACAATGGCCCAGAAATCAGCCGCGATGTCCTTGGCGTAGACCATCACCCCGACTGCCGGCGGCACCAGCAGCAATGGCAAATAGCGCAACAGGCTGCCAGCCGCGAGGCTCAGCGGCTCGCCCACCTCGCCACGCCAGATCAGGAAACCCAGCATCAGCAACAGGCCAATGATCGGCCCCGGCAGTACCGGCAGCAGCAAATGATTGATCGCCGTGCCAACCAACTGAAACAGCACCAGCCATGTCAGACCACGTAACAGCATCTGTCCTCTCCCCCTCTGAACCCGCCCGCATTATAAGCATGCCGGCCCTATGCATCGGCATTCGCCAAAAGCATGGTGGGTTGACCGGGCTGGTTGCCCGTGATGATCTACATTGGTTCTCTGTAATCCATAAAAACTGCATCGATGAACCAAGGAGAGACGCAATGCCCTATGTACCTGTAGCGCAGCTCAAAGATTATGTCGGCAAGGAACTGGGACGTTCCGAATGGCTCACCATCGACCAGGCACGTATCAACCTGTTCGCAGAGGCCACTGGCGATCATCAGTTCATCCACGTCGACCCGGTCAAGGCGGCGCAAACGCCGTTCGGCAGCACCATTGCCCACGGTTTCCTGTCTCTGTCGCTGATGCCCAAGTTGATGGAAGACATCCTGATCATGCCCGAAGGCCTGAAAATGGCGGTCAACTATGGCCTGGACAGCGTGCGTTTTATCCAGCCGGTGAAGGTCAATTCCAAGGTGCGCCTGAACGTCACCCTCACTGACGTCACCGAAAAAAAACCCGGCCAGTGGCTGTTCAAGGCCACCGCCACGCTGGAAATCGAAGGTCAGGAAAAACCGGCGTACATCGCTGAGTCGCTGTCACTCTGCTTCGTGTAAGCGCTTCCCTGTGGTGAGGGACTGAAACTCACCACAGGGCATGTAAATTTATGTATGAACCTCGCAGCTGCGGCATACTCGGCGCTCAATTATCCGGATCCCGCTATGCGCCCACTCGCCCCCCTTGCCCTTGCCCTGTTGCTCACCGCTTGCGGAGACGGCGAATCGCTGTTGCCGCCCGATGCGCGCCTGCCCGACGGCGGCCGCTACCGGGGCGATGTGGTCAACGGTTTGCTGCAAGGCCAGGGCCGTGTGGACTACCCCAACGGCAGCTGGTACGCCGGCGCATTCGACAAGGGCCAGTGGCACGGCCAGGGCGAATGGCACGGCAGCAACGGCGAAGTCTATAAGGGCCAGTTCCAGCAAGGCCTGTTCGACGGCCAGGGCAGCCTGACCACCGCAGCCAGCCAGTATGTCGGCGGTTTCCGCGCCGGCCGGCGCAACGGCGAAGGCACCCTCAAAGAGGGGCAGATGACCTACCGTGGCGAATTCAAAGACGATCAATATTCCGGCCTCGGCCGCCTGGAGCTGGCCGACGGCAGCCAGTACCAGGGCCAGTTCGCACACGGCAAGCCTAACGGCGAAGGCCAGCGCAACGACGACAGCGGCAACCAGTTCAGCGGGCACTTCGTCGATGGCCAGTTGGAGGGCAACGGCACCTTCAACAGCGCCGACGGCGACATCTATGTCGGCCAATTCAAGCAGAACCAGCTCAACGGCAAGGGCCGCTATGAAAACGCCGACGGCGACGTGTGGATCGGCCAGTTCAAGGAAGGCGCGCTCAGCGGCAAGGGCGAGCTGATCGGCGTAGACGGCAGCCATTACGTCGGCCAGTTCAGCGATTGGCGCTTTACCGGCGAAGGCCGCCTGAACCTCACCGACGGCAGCTTCTATATCGGCGGCTTCGACAGCGACAACTATCAAGGTCGCGGCACCCTGGTACTCTCCGACGGCACCGTGCAGGCCGGGACCTGGGTCAACGGCATGCGCGTGCGTGACGCCGACGGCACGTTGCTGCCCGACCCGCTGGAAATCGGCGTGTTGGTCCAAGGCCGCTTGCTCGATGCTGCGCTCGCCGCCGTGCCCGCCTCAACACCTGCCGTGGAGCTGTATACCCTGGCCGTGGCCGGCGACGGCAAACAAAGCGTGTTCCTGCGCGAAGCCGATTACGTCAGCAACATGCTCGCCACGCGCTTCGGCGCACGCGGGCAGATCCGCCTGGTCAACCACCGCGACCATATCGCCGACCGCCCCCTGGCCACCCGCGAAAGCCTGCGCCGCGCCGTGCAAACCCTGGCCGAGCGCACCGGCCCGGAAGACCTGGTGTTTATCTACATGACCAGCCACGGCACCCACGAACATGAACTGGTGCTGGACCAGCCACGCATGGAGCTGGCCGACTTGCCGGCCGATGAGCTGGCCGCCGTGCTTGCACCGCTGAAAAACCGCGACAAGATCGTCGTGATTTCCGCCTGCTATTCCGGCGGCTTTATCCCCGCGCTCAAAGATGATCGCACCCTGATCATGACGGCTTCCCGCGCCGACCGCGTGTCCTTCGGCTGCTCCGAAGAGGCCGACTTCACCTACTTTGGCGACGCCCTCTTCGCCCAAGCCTTCAACCAGACCGACGACTTGCAGCAAGCCTTCAAACTGGCGCAGCTGCATGTGAGCGAACGCGAACAGGCCGACAATTTCGAAGCGTCCGAACCGCAGATCTGGGCCCCCAAAGGCGTGATCGCCCATTGGCAACTTTTACGCAAACAGCAGGCACGAAAGGCGCTCGAAAGCGTCTCAATGAATAGCAAGGAAGCCAAAGGCAACTAAGCTGTAACGTGTAACAAGGGGGAAACACTATGTACCTGACACCTCAGCATATCTTGCTCGCGGGGGCCTCCGGCCTCACTGGCGAACACCTGCTCGACCGCCTGCTCAACGAACCCACCGTAACCCGCGTGCTCGCGCCGAGCCGCAAGCCGCTGGCCGAACATCCGCACCTGGAAAACCCAGTGGGCGACCCGGCGGTGTTCCTGCCGCAACTGAGCGGCCGGGTGGATATCGCCTTCTGCTGCCTGGGCACCACGATCAAAAAAGCCGGCTCGGAAGAGGCCTTCCGTGCGGTTGACCTGGATCTGGTCGTCGCCTTCGCCAAGCGCGCGCGGGAACTGGGCGCACGGCACCTGATCGTGATCAGCGCGATTGGCGCCGACCCCAAATCCTCGATTTTCTACAACCGTGTCAAAGGGGAAATGGAACAGGCGCTCAAGGCCCAAGACTGGCCGCAACTGACCATCGTGAGGCCTTCGCTGTTATTGGGAGAACGGCTGGAACCGCGTTTGGCCGAGCAACTGGCCGGGCCGTTGTCACGGTTGATTCCAGGCAAGTACAGAGGGATCGAAGTGTGCGAGCTGGCCCGAGCCATGTGGCGCCTGGCGCTGGAAGAGCAGGATGGGGTGCGGGTGGTGGAGTCGGACGATCTGCGCAAACTGGGTAAGTAAGAGCTCCCACATTGGCCTGTGGTGTTTTTAAGATCCAGGCTACAGCCCGCCCGTGGCATTAAACCCCACGCCCAGCACTGTCAACACCGACAACGGCAGCAACAAGGTGTCGAGCAACGCACTCGCCGGCAGGTCGACGCCGGGATAGCTCGGCGCCTCGGCACCAAACCGGTCCTTGGCGCAGCAGCCGCCATTCATCGCATACAGGTCCAACCGCGTGCCGGCATACACCACCGGCGCGCCCGGTTGCGCGGCGTCCAGGGTGCGGGCCGTGGCGCAGCCGGTCAGGTGCAACGCCAACACCAGCAGCAGCGCCTTATTCATCACTGCTCAAATGGTGCTCGCCCCAACGCGGCAGCATGTCCTGGGGGATGTTGAGCAGGTTGAGAATCCGCGCGACCACAAAGTCCACCAGATCATCAATGGTTTGCGGCTGGTGATAAAAGCCTGGCGACGCGGGCAAGATGGTCACGCCCATGTTAGACAGCTTGAGCATGTGCTCCAGATGAATGCTCGAATACGGCGCCTCGCGTGGCACCAGGATCAACTGGCGACGCTCTTTCAAGGTCACGTCTGCCGCGCGCTCGATCAGGTTATTGCAGGCCCCGGTGGCAATCGCCGACAAGGTGCCAGTGGAGCACGGCACCACCACCATCGCCGCCGGCGCGCCGGAGCCCGAGGCCACCGGCGACATCCAGTCTTCTTTGCCGTAGACCTTGATCTGCCCCGCCGCCGCACCGGTGTACTCGGTGAGGAAGGCCTGCATCATCTGCACCTTGGCCGGCAGTGCCACGTCGGTCTCGGTGGCCATCACCAGTTGTGCGGCCTTGGAGATCAGAAAGTGCACCTCGCGGTCCTCGCGCACCAGGCAATCGAGCAGGCGCAGACCATAGGGCGCACCCGAGGCGCCGGTCATCGCCAGGGTAATGCGTTCCGGGCCGCTCATTTGAGCGCCTCGGCCAGCTTGCCATGCAGGCCGCCAAAGCCGCCGTTGCTCATGACCACCACGTGGGTGCCCGGTTTGGCCTGCTGTTTGACGTACTCGATAATGCCTTCAATGCTGTCGCAAACCGTCGACGGCACGGTGCATAACGCTGCAATGCCCGGCAGGTCCCAGCCGAGGTTGGGCGGCGCATACCACACAGCCTGATCGGCGTCGTTGACGCTTTCGGGCAAGCCATCGCGGTGCGCGCCGAGCTTCATGGAGTTGGAGCGCGGTTCGATGATCGCAATGATCGGAGCATCTCCCACACGCTTGCGCAGGCCATCCAGCGTAGTGGCGATCGCCGTAGGGTGGTGGGCAAAGTCATCGTAGATGGTAATCCCGTTCACATCGGCGACTTTTTCCATGCGCCGCTTCACGCTCTTGAACGCGCTCAACGCAGCAATGCCCATGGACGGCACCACGCCCACATGCCGCGCCGCCGCCAACGTCACCAAGGCGTTAGCGACGTTGTGCTGGCCGGTCATATCCCATTCGACGATGCCCTGGGCTTCGCCTTCGAACAGCACTTCAAACCTGGAACCGTCTTCGCTGAGCAACTTGACCTGCCACTGCCCGCCGGCGCCGGTGGTTTGCACCGGCGTCCAGCAGCCCATCTCGATCACGCGCTGCAAGGCTGGCTCGGTGGTGGGGTGAATCACCAGGCCTTCGCTCGGAATGGTGCGCACCAGGTGATGAAATTGACGCTCAATCGCCGGTAGATCGGGGAAAATATCCGCGTGATCGAACTCAAGATTGTTCAGGATCGCCGTACGCGGACGGTAGTGGACAAACTTGGAGCGCTTGTCGAAAAACGCGCTGTCGTATTCGTCCGCTTCAATCACAAAGAACGGCGTATCGCCCAAGCGCGCCGACACCGAGAAGTTCTGTGGCACACCGCCGATCAGGAAGCCGGGGCTCATGCCCGCGTGCTCCAGCACCCAGGCCAGCATGCTGCTGGTGGTGGTCTTGCCGTGAGTGCCGGCCACGGCCAGTACCCAGCGGCCTTGCAGGACGTGGTCGGCCAGCCATTGCGGGCCGGACACGTAAGGCAAGCCTTTATTGAGTACGTATTCGACCGCGGGGTTGCCACGGGACATGGCATTGCCGATCACCACCAGGTCAGGCACCGGGTCAAATTGCGCGGGGTCGTAACCTTGGGTCAGCTCAATGCCCTGGGCTTCGAGTTGCGTACTCATGGGCGGGTAAACGTTGGCATCGGAGCCTGTCACGTGATGACCCAATTCTTTGGCCAAAACCGCCATCGAGCCCATGAAAGTGCCGCAGATACCAAGAATATGAATGTGCATAGTCGACCTCGTAAACATCGAGGCAGGTTAGCGCAGGGGGGCGAAAATCGCACTCTTTAGCTGTAGGACCTGACCACAGTCACCCGGATAGGGACACCCGTGCGATGCCGTGCCGGCGCAGCTTTCTATAGAGTGTGTTACGGCTGACACCCAATTGCTCCGCCGTGTGGCTCATGTGCCAGCGTTGTTGCTCCAGGGCGGTGAGCAAGGCGAGTCGCTCGGCGTCTTCCAGAGGTAACTCTGCGGGCTTGGCCCCCGTCACCGGTTGCGGCCGGGCCTGGCGGATCGACGCGGGCAAGTCTTCCAGCCCCACGCGCCCGTTGTCACACAGCGCCGCCAGCGTGCGCAGAACCGTGCGCAGTTGTCGCACATTACCGGGCCAGGCAAAGGTCAGCAGCGCCGAACGCGCTGCCGGATCGAGTTGTACGGTTTGCCCGTCCGCCTCTTCAGCCAGCAGGAAATCCAGCAACTGGGATTTATCGCTGCGCTCGCGCAACGCCGGCAAACCCACTTCCAGGCCGTTGAGCCGGTAATACAAGTCCTCACGGAAACTGCCGTCCTGCACTCGCGCCAGCAAATTGCGGTGCGTTGCGCTGACGATTCTGACGTTCACCGCCTCGGGCTCACCACCGATGGGTACCACCATGCGATCCTCCAGCACCCTTAATAGACGGGTTTGCAGCGCCAGAGGCATATCGCCGATTTCATCGAGGAACAGGGTGCCGCCATCCGCCTGCTGCAACTTGCCCTGCATCCCTTCTTTGCGTGCCCCGGTGAAACTGCCGCCGCGATATCCGAACAGCTCACTCTCGATCAGGCTTTCCGGGATGGCGGCGCAGTTGAGGGCGACGAAGGCTTTGTCGGCACGCTGGCTGGCGTGATGCACAGCTTTGGCAAAGGCTTCTTTGCCGCTGCCGGTTTCCCCGTTAATCAACAGCGGCACATCACGCTCGAATACCCGCAGGGCCTTGCGGAAATCGTTTTGCAACGCGGGGTCCCCCAGGCAGATGCCGGCCAGACGGGCAGGCTCCGGCTTGCTGATGGGTACCGACGCACTGCGCGGCAGCCCACGCAACGCGGCAAACAAGCGCCGCCCGTCACGGGTACGCAGCGGCCAACTGGCGGTCGCATTGGCGCTGGCGCGACCGAGCAACTGATCCAGGGAGCAGTCGAAAAACGCTTCCACAGGCTTCCCCAGCAAATCGCCACGCACCTGCCCCAACAGGTTCAGTGCGCTCTGGTTGAGCGCACAAATGCGCCCTTCGCCATCGAACGCCAACAACCCTTCGCTGAACAGGCCCACCGACTCGGCCTGCAAATGAAAGCGCAGCAACCAGTGATGTTCAAAGTGACGCAGGAAGTAACAACTCTCGATCATCTTCGCCGACAGATTCACCAGCGCCATGGTGTGGAACTGACTCTGGCGCGACACCGCTTCCCGGGCCGACGACACGTCCAGCACTGCCAGCAGTTCGCCATGGGGGTCGAACACCGGGCTTGCCGAGCAGGTCAGCCCGGTATGACGGCCACGGAAGTGCTCGTCGCGATGAATGGTCAGGGACTGGCGCTCCACCAGGCAGGTGCCGATGCCATTGGTGCCTTCGCAGGCCTCGCTCCAATCAGCACCGAGCCACAACCCGGCACGCTCGAAAATCTTGCGCTCGGACGGCGCTGTGACACAGTTGAGGATCACCCCGCGCGCATCGGTGAGAAGCACCGCGTGGCCGGCGCCGGAGAGTTGCTGGTGCAGGCTGTTCATCTCCGTGCCGGCGATGTGCAGGACTTGTTGCAGGCGCTCGCGGCTTTCCAGCAAACGGCCGTGTTCGAGCACGGTGGGGGCGATGGTTTGCGCAGGGTCGAGGTGGTAATCCTCCAGGCACCGCAGCCAGGAACGGGCGATGGACGGATCGCTGGACGGGTCGCGGCCACGCGCCACGGTGATGACTTGCTGGGCATGGCGGCTGAAATGATCGTTGTGCATGTTCTTATTATTCTCCCTGCGTGAGAACGCCCAGCATCCCCCAGCCCTGCGACAGATGCAATCCCGTGCCGACCCACCGGTCACAGGCTGTACCGTTTATGGCACAAACTGTCACATGCGCTGTACCAGTCGTGTGACAGCAACGCCTTGCAACAAACCCCAACCCCTTGATTTACCTGGCCCTCAAAGCAGTGGCCCAACCTTTGCTCTACGCTTTATCAAGCGCTTGAGCGCTGCACTCCAATAAACATAAAAGCCAGGAGATACCCACCATGCGTTACGCACACCCCGGTACTGAAGGCGCGATCGTTTCGTTCAAGGCCAAGTACGGCAACTACATTGGTGGCGAATTCGTTGCGCCGGTCGACGGCAACTATTTCACCAACACCTCGCCGGTCAACGGCAAGCCTATCGCCGAGTTCCCGCGCTCTACTGCCAAAGACATCGACAAGGCACTCGACGCCGCCCACGCCGCCGCTGACGCCTGGGGCAAGACCTCGGCTCAGGACCGCTCGCTGGTGCTGCTGAAAATCGCCGACCGCATCGAACAGAACCTCGAACTGCTGGCCATCACCGAAACCTGGGACAACGGCAAGGCCGTGCGTGAAACCCTCAACGCCGACATTCCACTGGCCGCCGACCACTTCCGCTACTTCGCCGGCTGTATTCGCGCCCAGGAAGGCACCAGCGCCGAGATCAACGAACACACCGCGTCCTACCACTTCCATGAGCCTCTGGGCGTAGTCGGCCAGATCATCCCGTGGAACTTCCCGATCCTGATGGCTGCGTGGAAACTCGCGCCGGCCCTGGCCGCCGGTAACTGCGTGGTGCTCAAGCCCGCCGAGCAAACGCCGCTGGGCATCACCGTACTGATGGAAGTAATCGGCGACCTGCTGCCGCCGGGCGTGCTTAACGTGGTGCAAGGCTTCGGCAAAGAAGCCGGCGAGGCCCTGGCCACCAGCAAGCGTATCGCCAAGATCGCCTTTACCGGCTCGACCCCGGTGGGTTCGCACATCATGCATGCGGCGGCCGAGAACATTATTCCGTCCACCGTCGAGTTGGGCGGCAAGTCGCCGAACATCTTCTTCGCCGACATCATGAAAGCCGAACCGTCGTTCATCGAGAAAGCCGCCGAAGGCTTGGTGCTGGCATTCTTCAACCAAGGCGAGGTATGCACCTGCCCATCCCGTGCGCTGGTGGAAGAGTCGATCTACGACGACTTCATGAAGGTGGTGATGAAGAAAATCGAGCAGATCAAACGCGGCGACCCGCTGGACACCGACACCATGGTCGGCGCCCAGGCGTCCGAACAGCAGTTCGACAAGATCCTGTCCTACCTGGAAATCGCCAAGGGTGAGGGCGCGCAACTGCTGACCGGCGGCAAGGTCGAGCAACTCACCGGCGACATGGCGGGCGGCTATTACATCCAGCCGACCCTGCTCAAGGGCACCAACGACATGCGCGTGTTCCAGGAGGAAATCTTCGGCCCAGTGGTGAGCATCACCACCTTCAAGGACGAAGCTGAAGCCCTGGCGATTGCCAACGACACCGAGTTCGGCCTCGGCGCCGGCGTGTGGACCCGCGACATCAACCGCGCCTATCGCATGGGCCGGGCGATCAAGGCGGGCCGCGTGTGGACCAACTGCTACCACCTGTACCCGGCGCATGCCGCGTTTGGCGGTTACAAGAAGTCCGGCGTGGGTCGCGAAACCCACAAGATGATGTTGGATCATTACCAGCAGACCAAAAACTTGCTGGTGAGCTACGACATTAATCCGTTGGGCTTCTTCTAACTACCGCCCCTCCCACCTTTGAAATGCGATCAACTGTGGGAGGGGACTTTACCCCCTCCCAGAGTTTTAGATCTTCATAAGTACTTGCGATGTGCATTCGGCATAAATAAGCCGAGTTAAAAACAATAACAATGAAAGGTACTTTCCCATGCCTAACGAACCCACTGGCTCTTCCGTCGACTTCGAAAAAGTCGGCACCGATTACTTCCAACAACGCGAACTGAAAAAAGGCGCCGCCGGCTGGGTGCTGTTAGTTGGCCTTGGCGTTGCCTACGTGATCTCCGGCGACTACGCCGGCTGGAACTTCGGCCTGGCCCAAGGGGGTTGGGGCGGGATGTTCCTCGCTACATTGCTGATGGCCACCATGTACCTGTGCATGTGTTTTTCCCTGGCCGAACTGTCTTCCATGATTCCTACCGCTGGCGGTGGCTACGGCTTCGCCCGCAGTGCATTTGGCCCCTGGGGCGGGTTCCTGACAGGCACCGCGATCCTGATCGAATACGCCATTGCTCCCGCCGCCATCGCCGTGTTTATCGGCGCCTATTGCGAGTCACTGTTCGGCATTGGCGGCTGGATGATCTACCTGGCGTTCTACATCATCTTTATCGGCATCCATATTTTCGGGGTTGGCGAGGCTTTAAAGCTGATGTTCGTGATCACCGCCGTCGCCGCGATTGCCCTGGGCGTGTTCCTGGTGGCCATGGTGCCGCACTTCAACGTCGCCAACCTGCTGGACATTCCCGTGACCGAGGCCAAGGGCGCCAGCACCTTCCTGCCCTTCGGCTACGTCGGTGTGTGGGCCGCGATCCCCTATGCGATCTGGTTTTTCCTGGCGGTTGAAGGTGTGCCACTGGCCGCCGAAGAAACCAAGAACCCCAAGCGCGACCTGCCTCGCGGCCTGATTGGCGCCATTGTGGTGCTGACCAGTTTTGCCCTGTTGATCCTGGTGATTGCCCCCGGTGGCGCCGGGACCTATGCGCTGATCAAATCCGGTAACCCGCTGGTTGAAGCGCTGGCGTTGTCCTACGGCGGTTCGACCTGGATGGGCAGCTTCGTCAACCTGGTGGGCCTGGCGGGCCTGATCGCGAGCTTTTTCTCGATTATCTATGCCTATTCACGGCAGATCTTCGCCTTGTCCCGCGCCGGTTACCTGCCGCGCAAACTGTCCCAGACCAACAAAAGCAAGGCGCCGGTACTGGCCTTGGTAATCCCCGGCATCATCGGCTTTGGCCTGTCGCTGACCGGCCAAGGTGATCTGCTGATCCTGGTGGCCGTGTTTGGCGCGACGATTTCCTACGTGCTGATGATGGCCGCGCACATCACCCTGCGCATTCGTCGCCCCAAAATGGAACGTCCTTACCGCACACCGGGAGGCATCTTTACCTCCGGTGTCGCGCTGGTATTGGCTTGCGTGGCCGTAGTGGCGGGCTTTTTGGTGGATCCGCGGGTGGTGATTGGCGCCGCGATCATCTATGGAGTATTAATTGCTTACTTTGCTTTCTACAGCCGGCATCACTTGGTAGCAGGCACGCCCGAAGAGGAATTCGCGGCGATCCAGGCCGCAGAGGCCGCCTTGCACTAACTGCCGTAAACCTCGACGCGGGCAACTGCTCGCGTCGTCAAGGAGACACTGTATGGCAAGCTTTTCCCACGCGGTCGGTGCACAGACCTACCGCTTCGACAGCCTCAAGGACGTGATGGCCAAGGCCAGCCCGGCACGCTCCGGGGACTTCCTCGCTGGCGTCGCCGCGCAGAACGACGGCGAGCGCGTCGCGGCGCAAATGGCGCTGGCGAACATCCCGCTCAAGCACTTCCTGGAAGAAGCGCTGATCCCCTATGAAAGCGATGAAGTCACCCGGCTGATCATCGACACCCACGATAAACCGGCGTTTGCGGCGGTCAGCCACCTGACCGTCGGCGGGCTGCGCGATTGGCTGCTCAGTGATGCGGCCGACGAACATTCCCTACGCGCATTGGCGCCGGGGCTGACACCGGAAATGGCCGCGGCCGTATCCAAGATCATGCGCGTGCAGGACTTGGTACTGGTGGCGCAAAAGATCCGCGTAGTCACCCAGTTTCGCGGCACCATGGGCCTGCGCGGGCGCCTGTCGACCCGCCTGCAACCCAACCACCCGACGGATGAACCGGCCGGCATCGCCGCCAGCATTCTCGACGGCCTGCTGTATGGCAACGGCGACGCCATGATCGGCATCAACCCGGCCACCGACAGCATCGCCTCGATCTGCGCCATGCTGGAGATGCTCGACGCGATCATCCAGCGCTACGAAATCCCCACCCAGGCCTGTGTGCTGACCCACGTCACCACCTCTATTGAAGCGATCAACCGGGGCGTGCCGTTGGATTTGGTATTTCAGTCCATTGCGGGGACAGAGGCGGCCAATGCCAGTTTCGGCATCAACCTGAACGTGCTGCAGGAAGGCTACGACGCGGGCTTGAGCCTGAACCGTGGCACCTTGGGCCAGAACCTGATGTATTTCGAAACCGGCCAGGGCAGCGCCTTGTCGGCCAACGCGCACTTTGGCGTCGACCAGCAAACCTGCGAAACCCGGGCCTATGCCGTGGCACGGCATTTCAAACCATTTCTGGTCAACACCGTGGTCGGGTTTATCGGCCCCGAGTACCTGTACAACGGCAAGCAGATCATCCGCGCCGGCCTCGAAGATCACTTCTGCGGCAAATTGCTGGGCGTGCCGATGGGTTGCGACATCTGCTACACCAACCACGCCGAAGCCGACCAGGACGACATGGACACCCTGCTGACCCTGCTCGGCGTGGCCGGGATCAACTTCATCATGGGCATCCCCGGCTCCGACGACATCATGCTCAACTACCAGACCACCTCGTTCCACGATGCGCTGTACGCCCGCCAGACACTGGGTTTAAAACCGGCGCCGGAGTTTGAACAATGGCTGGCGAAAATGGGCATCTTCACGCAGGCCGACGGCAAGGTACGCTTCGGCAACAGCCTGCCACCGGCGTTTCGCCAAGCCTTGGCGCAATTGGGATGAAGGAGCCGACCGTGCAACCAGAATTGCCTGACAACCCGTGGCTGGAACTGCGCCGCCTGACCCCGGCGCGCATCGCCCTCGGGCGTACTGGCACCAGCATTCCCACTAACGCCCAGCTCGATTTTCAGTTCGCCCACGCCCAGGCGCGGGACGCGGTGCACCTGCCCTTCGATCATGCAGGCATCAGCAGCCAACTGGCCGAACGCGGACGCGACAGCCTGTTACTGCACAGTGCCGCCAGTGACCGGCACAGCTACCTGCAACGCCCGGACCTGGGGCGACGTTTAAGCGATGAGTCAGCCCAGGCCCTGCGCGACCATGCGGCGGCCAACCCTGGCGGCGTGGACCTGGCGGTGGTGGTGGCGGATGGTCTTTCGGCGTTGGCGGTGCATAAACACACGCTGCCGTTTCTGACACGCATGGAGGAACAGACCCACGCCGAAGGGTGGTCCTTGTCGCCCGTCATTCTGGTGGAACAGGGCCGCGTTGCCGTGGCGGATGAGATTGGCCAATTGCTCGGCGCCAAAATGGTGGTGATCCTGATCGGCGAACGGCCAGGGCTCAGTTCGCCGGACAGTTTGGGGCTGTACTTCACTTACAACCCCAAGGTCGGCCTCACGGATGCGTATCGCAATTGCATCTCCAATGTGCGCTTGGAAGGCTTGAGTTATGGCATGGCGGCCCATCGCCTGCTGTACTTGATGCGAGAGGCCTGTCGCCGGCAGCTGTCGGGGGTCAACCTCAAGGATGAGGCGCAGGTGCAGACCATCGAATCCGACGACCCGGACCTGATGAAAGGCAATTTCCTGCTCAGCCCACCCGAGGACTGATCCCGGCACGATTGCGCTTTTTGGCGTCTTTAGGCAGCATCAAGTCACGGCCGCGCGTGTGGTCATACCCCATTTGGAAGTTGAGGCCTGGCATGCGGATTACTCAAGCGACCCTGGAACACCTGGACCTGTTGACCCCGCTGTTCGTCAAATACCGCGAGTTTTACGGGGCGCTGCCCTTTCCAGATTCGTCGCGGGCCTTCCTGGAAAAGCGCCTGCGCCGCAAGGAATCGGTGATCTACCTGGCGCTGGCCGATGATGATGACAAAAAATTGCTTGGGTTCTGCCAGTTGTATCCAAGCTTTTCGTCGCTGTCGCTCAAGCGGGTGTGGATACTCAACGACATCTATGTGGCCGAGGACGCACGCCGCCAACTGGTGGCGGACAACCTGATGCGCACGGCGAAGAAGATGGCCAAGGAGACGCATGCGGTGCGGCTGCGGGTGTCGACCAGCAGTGACAATGAAGTGGCACAGAAGACCTACGAGTCGATCGGGTTTCGCGAGGACACGGAGTTCAAGAACTACACCTTGCCGATCAGCGAAGACTGAGCCCCCAAACACTGCAAACCCATTGTGGGAGGGGGCTTGCCCCCGATAGCGGCGTACCAGTCAGACTATTTATAACTGACACGCCCTCATCGTGGGCAAGCCCCCTCCCACATTTGGCTTTGCGACATCCCCCGCTACAAAACCAACAGGCTTTTCACCTCTCAATCCGTATAATGCGGACCCTTCAGGGTTGTAAGA
Source organism: Pseudomonas sp. SR18 (assembly GCF_023701505.1). Taxonomy (NCBI): domain Bacteria; kingdom Pseudomonadati; phylum Pseudomonadota; class Gammaproteobacteria; order Pseudomonadales; family Pseudomonadaceae; genus Pseudomonas; species Pseudomonas sp. SR18. The sequence goes on from NZ_JAMQAU010000004.1 coordinate 260,879, forward strand.
AATGCGGCATACACTTGTAGCCTTATTAACCCGAGCTTCCGCACAAGCCTGCTGAGCCGGGCTATTCACACAGGTGCCATCCATGGATTTCAACCCGCTCGACCTTATCCTGCATCTCGACGTCTACCTCGACCTGCTGGTAACCAATTACGGTCCGTGGATCTACGCCATTCTGTTTCTGGTGATTTTTTGCGAAACCGGCCTGGTGGTCATGCCGTTCCTGCCGGGTGATTCCCTGTTGTTTATCGCCGGCGCCATCGCTGCAGGTGGCGGCATGGACCCGGTCTTACTGGGCGGCCTGTTGATGCTGGCGGCGATCCTCGGCGACAGCACCAACTACGTGATCGGGCGAACTGCCGGAGAACGCTTGTTCAGCAACCCGAACTCGAAGATCTTCCGCCGCGATTACCTGCAAAAAACCCACGACTTCTACGACAGACACGGCGGCAAAACCGTAACCCTGGCGCGCTTCCTGCCGATCCTGCGCACCTTTGCGCCGTTCGTCGCCGGCATCGCGAGAATGCCCTACCCGCGCTTTTTCGGTTTCAGCGTACTGGGCACCATCCTCTGGGTCGGCGGCCTGGTGACCCTGGGCTACTTCTTCGGCAACGTACCATTTATCAAGAAAAACCTGTCGCTGCTGGTGGTGTTCATCATCCTGCTGTCCCTGGTGCCGATGATCATCGGGGTGTTCCGCAGCCGTTTTGGCCGCACCTCCTCCGAAGCCAAGCCGCACTGACCTGCGATGTGGTCCCTCAGCGCCTGGCGTCGCCGGCGCCTGCTGGCCAAGCACCCGATTGCCGATGACACCTGGCAGCGGGTGCGCCACCACCTGACCTTCCTCGACGGCATCAGCGCCAAGCAGGACCAGTGGCTGCGCGAAGCCTGCGTGGTGTTCCTCGCCGAAAAACACCTGACCGCCCTGCCCGGCGTCGAACTGCACCAGGAACAACGCCTGCTGCTGGCCGCCCAGGCGCAATTGCCGCTGATGAACCTCGGCGACCTCGACTGGTACCAGGGCTTCCACGAAATCGTGCTGTACCCCGACGATTTCCTCAGCCCCCAGCGCCATCGTGACAGCAGCGGCATCGAACACGAGTGGGACGGCGAACACAGCGGCGAAGCCTGGCAACAAGGCCCGGTGATCCTCGCCTGGCCCGGCGTGCTCGCCAGCGGCCAGTGGGAAGGCTACAACCTGGTAATCCACGAACTGGCGCACAAACTCGACATGCTCAACGGCGACGCCAATGGCCTGCCGCCCCTGCACAGCGACATGCGCGTGCAGGAGTGGGCCTGCGTGATGCAGGGCGCTTACGACGACCTGAATCGCCAACTGGACGCCAACCCGGATGCCGAGACCGAGATCGACCCCTACGCCGCGGAAAATCCGGCGGAATTCTTTGCCGTCACCAGTGAATATTTTTTCAGCGCCCCGGATTTACTGGTCAGCACCTATCCACAGGTATACGCCCAACTCAGCCGCTTTTACCGCCAGGATCCCTTGGCCCGCCTGACCCGGCTGCAAGCCCACGACCCGCGTTATCAGCCGCAAGACGAATGACCGTACGACGTCTGGCGCATGGCATCGCCGTCAGAATATGCCTATAATCGCCGCCACTTTTAGGCCAATCCGGCCATGTCATATGGCCAACTACGGGGGCAACGCCCAATGAGCTACAGCAAGATTCCGGCTGGCAAAGACCTGCCGAACGACATCTACGTCGCCATCGAAATTCCGGCCAACCACGCGCCGATCAAATACGAAATCGACAAAGACAGCGACTGCCTGTTCGTTGACCGTTTCATGGCCACCCCGATGTTCTACCCGGCCAACTACGGTTTTATCCCGAACACCCTGGCTGACGACGGTGACCCCCTCGACGTGCTGGTCGTAACCCCTTACCCGGTTACCCCAGGTTCGGTTATCCGCGCTCGCCCAGTCGGCATCCTGAACATGACCGACGACGGCGGCGGCGATGCCAAAGTTATCGCGGTACCCCACGACAAGCTGTCCCAGCTGTACGTGGACGTGAAGGAATACACTGACCTGCCGCCACTGCTGCTGGAACAGATCAAGCACTTCTTCGAGAACTACAAAGACCTCGAAAAAGGCAAATGGGTGAAGATCGACGGTTGGGGCAACGCAGACGCCGCCCGCGCCGAGATCATGAAGTCGGTCGCTGCCTACAAAGGCTGACACTGACTCATCATTGCCCCGGCAATCAAAAAAGCTCCGATCATTCGGGGCTTTTTTTGTGGGAAAAATTAAACAACAAGTTCAACAGTTAGTACGCAGCGTTCAACTAAGTGCTCCTACCGAAAGATCCGACTACAACTAAGTAAAAACCTACACGTGCAATTCAACGCATGGTTTATTTGATTAGTTTTTTCGGCCAGTAAACTCTGCGTTTATGAATACATCAGGTGATCGTTTAAAAGCGCTATTGCGGGAAGTTCATCTTTCCGCTTCAGACTTCGCCAAGAACCGCGGTGTCACGCCTCAACACGTGAACAACTGGTTCAAGCGCGGCGTACCCATGGGCCGACTCAACGAGATCGCAGAACTGCTCTGCGTCTCCAGCCGTTGGCTGCGCAACGGTGAAGGCCCCAAACACCCTCCGGCCAACTTCCTGCTCGAAGGCCCGGAAACACGCAAAGGACTGCCCACCACCCGCGAAGGAAGCGGCAAATACCTCACAGGCCCCGCCTGCCCACCGGAAAAAATCGACGTGGAGATTCCCCTCCACCCCACCTTCACCTCAACCCAACGCATCCGTGTCGCCCTGTACACCCTCGAAACCCTCAACGTAAACCCCGACCGCGCGGTAGGCGCCTACATGGTCGACAACAGCATGATCGACATCATCCAACAAGGCTCCACCCTCGCCATCGACAAAGGCCGCACCCAGATCATCGACGGCGAAATCTACGCCGTCGAACACGACGGCATGCTGCGCATCAAATACCTCTACAACCGCCCCGGCGGCGGCCTGCGCATGCGTAGCCACAACGCCGGCGAACACCCGGATGAATACCTGAACCATGAAGAACGGTTCGAGCAGAACTTCAAAATCGTCGGCTGGGTATTCTGGTGGTCCACCCTCAACAACCGCCGCCCGCCGGTGCCGCTGGATGAGCATCTTTTGGGCTGGGAAGGCTCTAAATCGGAACCGGAGGTGGGCAATTGACGTGAATGTGGGTATGATGCGCCGCACATTTGGCAGGGGGTGGCTTTACGGCTATTCACCTTGCTCGGCGAAGCGGAGGAGTTCCCGCGGATGCCCCTACTATTCAGCCCGACGCAATGTGGGCTGAGCGATTTGAAGGCTGCTGAGGTTTGTCAAAAACAAGCTGAGGCAGTCCCCGAGAAGCCGGCCACAAGCCGGCTTTTTAATGTCTTTTTGAAAACTACTCTCATCTACTGAAAACCGCGAGAGCCTTGCTAGATCAAGGGTTTCAGCCTATTTTCGTTCCTGTGACTTCCGTTTTGATCCGAGGCGTTCCACCCGTAAGTGGGGGAACAAGTGGGGGAACAGAGGGCGAAAAAATGGGCAAACTGACCGCCAATCAAGTCAAAAATTTGGTCGAGGCTGGGACGTACGAAGACGGTGATGGGCTTCGTCTTTTGTTGAAACCTTCAGGACGAAAAACCTGGGTACTCCGTTTTCAATTGAATGGCAAACGCAGGGAGATGGGTCTGGGGAGCTACCCTCAACTCGACCTGAAAAAAGCCCGCGCAGCCGCCTATGAAAATAAAGTCCATATCCTCAACGGCACTGATCCACTCGCGAAACGACAGGCTGAACAAGCCGCTCAGCGGGAAGCCACACGCCGGGAACTGGCGCAGCTGATTACCTTCGAGAAATTGGCAACCGACTACCGAGATGCCCATGGATCGAGCTGGTCGAAGAAATGGCGCAAGGGCTGGTTGAGAAAACTCGAGCTCTATGCTTTCCCTACAATAGGGAAGCTGTCAGCTGATCAGATCGAGACCAAACATCTGATCAAGACCCTGCAGCCACTATGGTCAACCAAAACGCGGACGGCTGACGAGGTTCGTGGGCAAATCGAACAGATCCTCGATGCTGCTAGAGCGCAAGGACTTCGGACAGGCGAGAATCCGGCTCGCTGGCGCGGTCATCTGGAAAATCTGCTCAGTCGTCACGAGAAGAAAAAAGCTCGCAAACGCCAGCACCATCCTGCATTGAAATGGCAGGACCTACCGAAGCTTATGGATATATTGCACAAGGATCCCAGCCACGTTTCAGTCGCGGCTCAATTGTTGATCCTAACTGGCGCCCGTTCGCATATGGTCCGATTCGCACGCTGGGACGAATTCGACCTTGAGACTGGTCGCTGGTCTTTACCCGACGAACGAATGAAAACACGCCAGGCTTTCGCGATCCCGCTCGCACCCGAGGTCATCTCAATGTTGAAGGGTCTTCCCAAGCTCGCCCGCGAGAGCCCTTACGTGTTTCCGGGGCGCGGCCGCAGCGGCGTGATGCATGCCAACGGGATTCGTAACCTCCTGCATGGGCTCGGCTATGAAAGCATCACTCGCCACGGGTTTCGTTCGACCTTCCGCGACTGGGCAGGCGAGCAGACCAGCATTCCCAGAGAAATTTGTGAACTAGCGCTGGCTCATGATGAGCGCGGGGAGACCGAAAGCGCGTATTCCCGTTCTGACTTCTTCGATAAGCGTCGTGAGCTGATGGAGCTGTGGGCGCGGTACGCCACCTCCGAGAAGACTTAATACAGGCCAGAAGGCTCAGAGTGAGCAGGATTGTGGACTGCTGCATAACGTAGATTGGAAGAGGGTGACAGTGCGTGACGGCAATCGTAAATGCACGTTGCGCGCGATAAACAATGCAGTCACCGAAGCATTTTGTAACAAGCCCAAGCGTCAGCCCACTTGAAAATTGGATCCAGTGCCATCAGTTCAATACTGCCCCAATTCGCGGGCATACCTCGGCGCATTGCAAATGACCACCTCAAACATGCTAATCAAGATCAAACCCAGCAATCTCTACTACACCGACTATAGCGAAACGGCTGTGAAAGGGGACGATCCAAAAAAGACTGTCGAAGATGCTGACCGTTTCAGCAGAAAAGAAAAATATGAGGTGGTCGACATGATCAACTCAATTGGCTGGAAAGATAACAACAACACGCTCAAAAGCCTCCTAATCGTGGAATGGATGATTCATGAAAAGCTTCCGGGTACAACGCAGGGACGCGCTAAAGTTCAAGCTTGGATTCATGCTAATTACGCAGCCTTGTCGAAGGACTATCCCCGTTAATACCAACATGCTGAATTCCCTCAGTTCATTTTTTGATCTGGGGGATTTAGATGGTATGGACCAACGCTTCAGCGTGACTCCGAAAAACAGCGTAAGCCGCAGAGCACCTCGACGATCCGCTTAACCTGTTCACGATCCTGGCCTTGCGGGGATGCTGTGCGGACGATTGTGCGCTGCAGTCCTAAAGCCTTGCTCAGACTCGACACCTTCACAGACTGATCACCGCGAAGCACGGCGAGGGTTCGGTTTACGCTGGACAGCCGGTTTTGTGCGGTCGCGATGGCCAAGGAACCTTGTTCAACTTGGTTTCGGAGATGGCCGGCGTAATCCAGTAACGCCTGCCGATCAATTAACCGAGCATCGTTAAACCCCGGCCCTTCCTCCGACCGACACCAGCGTACAAACGCCTGCCAGCGATTACTGTGTGCTTTGACCGTGCCGTAATGCCCGCCGCCAAATAGATCGCGCAATGCCTGCGGCCCGGCATAGCTCAGTTGCCGACCATAGCCAAAATTGCGCCCATCCCGCCTACCTACCAATGTCATGATCAAACTCTTCTCGAAGCCAAAACTTTTAAAATTTTCCCCACGTCACCCCGCCAAAAAATGTTGAGTGTTATCAGGGATCAAGGCCCCTGCGACCTGTGGGGGTTGTCCACTAACGCGGGACTGACGGCTCTTTACGACCGGGAGCTTGGGCATCTCATGATCTGGCCTCCTGAACACTTCCGAAGACGTGGGCGGGTGGAGGCTGCGCTGGGTGACGAGACCTGCGCCGCGAGATCCTGAGTCGGGTGAAGGCAGTGAAGCGATGACCGGGGCATGCCTGACTGTCAGTCAGGTGCAGTCCATTCCGTGGGCTGCGGTACCATCATCTGCATCGCTGTTGCTGGCGACTTCGGTGTTTGTCACGCCGATTGTCACGAGGGGGAATGCCGCAAAGCCGTGTAAGAGTTGGGCTGCAGCAGCGGTACGAGCGCCCGTCTCTTTCCGGAAGAAAGAGACGGGCGCAGGTTGGCGCAAGGAAATGGCCAAGCGAATAGATTGCTGCAGGGCAGCTATAAAAGGGTATGAGTTGCCGCAGTGGGCACTCGGGTGGAAGTAGGCATCCATCACATCGCTGTGACCGTGCGAGCCGCCGGACGCTAATCGCACTTGGGGTGAACCACCACGGTGTGGCGTAGCCTTGAAGGTTCGGGCTACCTGGGTTGCTGTCAACGACAGCGCTTTGCCCGATCTTTTCTACGCCTGTGGATAATTCGGGTCAAGGCTCGAATTTTCGAGAGCTCTGCGGCTGTGGATGAAATTATCCACCGGTGGAAATCAGTGGTTTTCCACAGACAGTTGCGTGGGCTTTAGATTTTTTAAGTGAGGTCCATCCAAGCAGGGCGGCTTTGCAGCCCCGCTTGGATGGACCCGCATGGAGGAGCGGACTGCGGTGTTCTCACAGGCTTACCCACATTTGGATGCGCCACGGCTATTTTTAGGGTGGTGATCGTCACAGGTAGATGCTGAATTAGTTAGCGAGCTACTGACCAAATCAACATTCCATACATGCGTGAAACTCGGGTACGAATACGAGGAACTAGGTTGCCTCAGCTTACTCGCTCAGAAGGCATAACCCGTGCAAGGTCGAGAATCGCCTTGGCAAAAGCCTCTCCCACACCATTTCGCGAGATTTGTACGACCTCATTCAGACCCGTGGTGCTAGACAACTTCAATTCATCGTAAAGACAAACAGGGAGTTCACGATTGTTTTTGAATCTACGATCAGGGCCGCCCTTCTTGTTAACAAATTGCCACGTCCTGTCGACTACCGTGGCATCCCTGGGAAGCGAAGCACTTTCAATAAACCGCTTCGCATTGACCTGCAACTGCAGCTCTCGATAGCTAACCGCGCCCACACTTTTCTCGTCATAAATCAATACACGATCAGGGAAGAAATGCAGCGTTTGGCGCCCAACAACCATGGAGATAGTTTCTATATTGGTTTTTACATAAGGTGGTGAAGACCGAGCAATAGTCGTTTTTTTCCGACGTACAAGATTGCTCGCACCAGCGTGATACTTACGATCATGAACGGCGCCTTCGGCCTCAATATGCCAGGCCGCATCTGCTGCCGAAACCTGCTGGCCACTGCTGTGCAGTGCTTCGTAAGCTTCTTCCATCTCGGCGTCAAAATCGTAAAACAGTACAACCGTCTTAGCCATCGTATCGCGTACTGCAGAGGCAATTGTTAGGACTGAACCGAGGATAAGCGCACCCCACATAGTCCCAATGGACCAACCATTACGCAGGCCAAGAAATACTACGAGGATTCCTAGGACACCAACCCATGGCCAAAGCCGCCATCTTGCCTGCTTCGCATTCATTTCATCGAGCAAATCACGTGAGGATGAATCCACGATTTGCGAAGCATCCGCGGACTCGATCTCGACTAAAGGGGCGTGAGTGCCCTCAGGTATTACCGTAGTTTCAACGTGAGGCAAAAAAGGCGGCTTATCGTTGGTCCTTGGTACGGTAGCCCGGTAGTACAGGCCTCCCCGCCCCATATGAACGTAATTGCCTCGAGGTCCGGTCCCGATGCGTAGGCCTTTCAATCCCACCGAAACGCCCACACCCTGCTGGGACAGATTGAAACGAAACAGCCCTACTCTGACGCTCTTACGAATATAGAATCCCATTAACATTCCTTGATACAGCTTGAACATCCACTGTTAGGCGCTGACTCACTGCTCGCCAATCACAAGCAATACATCGTCGATATACCGCCCTTCCGCACCATGGGTACCATTACGCAAATACCCAGGAATCATCTGCTGAAATTCGATACGGTCTGCAGGAAGAAACTCAAGCAATGCTTCCAACATCGCTGGCCTCAATAGCCGCTGGTTAACAGGAATCTCTGGCAAATTCGGCCGGATCACATTCTCTTCAAGCCAGACCAACTTCTCTCGCAGGCTGTAGTTACCCTCAAGGGTAATACGCTCAGCGTGCTCGCTCTGCTCATCTGCCACTTGCTGGATCGAAACCTCTTCAGATTCCGTACTCATCCCCTCGACCTCTACAGCTGGCTCGGTTCGCAACCGCGCAAGCTCCTGAAGGATGGGTTCGATTTGCACACGGGCATTACGGAACCAGTCCACCGACCAAATGCGGCGAATATTCCAGCCCAATTGCTCCAACACGCTTTGACGCAGACGATCACGGTCACGCGCTGACTTGGCCGAATGATATGCCGCACCGTCGCATTCAATCCCCATCAGGTAGCGACCGGGCTGCCCTGGATCACGTACCGCCAGATCAATGAAGAAACCAGCAACACCAACCTGGGGCTCGCATTGATAGCCATGACGAGACAGCATCTCAATGACAGCCACCTCGAAATCACTGTCGGGAGCACGTTCAGACTCTTTGATGTGCGGCATGCGACCGGACTCAGCGAAATGCAGAAAGTCACGCAGTGCCTGCACGCCTCTGCTGGAAGTACCGGTCACCACTACGTCGGTCGAGCTAAACGAGGAGAACACCTGCATGCGCTTCTTGGAGCGGGTATACAGCACGTTCAAACGTCGCCATCCGCTGGCACCGTTAATCGGGCCAAAACGCTGAGGGACGGTACCGCCTACCTCCATAGGGCCGTAGGTACCGGAGATGTAAATAACATCTCGCTCATCGCCCTGGACGTTTTCCAGGTTCTTGATGAACAGTGGCTCATCCTGACTTTGATTACGGTCCAATGCGACTTGCAGTTGCGGGCTTTGTTTGGCCAGCTGTTCAAGCATCCGCTCGATCTGATCAGCCTGTTTGACGTTCATAGCCACCACGCCCAGCGACTCATCAGGGCGGTGAATTACGTGGTGCTCAATGGCCTTGGCGACAACCTCGGCCTCTTCAATGTTGCGTTGTTCGACAAAACGCCCGCGGGGCACTCTGACAAACTTGACGCCGAACTCTGCGGACTCACGGTGCGGTGATGGGTACACCACCAGATTGCTTTCATAGAACGCTTTGTTGGAGAAGGCAATCAGGCTCTCGTGACGGGAACGGTAGTGCCAACGCAGACGTCGCAGTTTGAACAGCGGCATGGCGGCTTCCAAAATGCTTTCCGAGTCCTCGGCCAATGAAACATCAGCTTCATCGGTATCCGAATCGCCACCATTGCGGGAAAAGAAGTTCGTCGGCGGCAGCTGTTTCGGGTCACCCACGACCACTAGCTGTTTACCCCGTGCGATGCTACCCAATGCTTCTTCCGGGCGCATTTGGGATGCTTCATCCATTACGACCAAATCGAACTCGACGTGCCCTGCCGGCAAGTATTGAGCGACAGCCATTGGCGACATCATGAAGCAGGGTTTGAGGCCTTGCAGCGCTTCAGCTGCACGGTTCATCAGGCTACGGATCGGGACATGCCGTGTCTTTTTCTCAGCCTCGCGCTGCAGCAAGGCCAATTGCGTAAAGTCTCTGACCGCACCTTGACTATTTCCGACAGGAATTTTGTTCTGACTGATACGTGACGAAACTTGTTCACGTTGAAGATGCTTGAGCTGCTCATCGATATCAGCGAACCGAGCGCGAATGGCCTCCTGCTCTTTGCCCGAAAACTGCCCCAGCGCAGGATCAAACTCAAGGATTTGCACGGCCCAGCTGTCAAGAAGCCCGAGCAGACAGGCATCGATGCAGCGCTCAGAAACCAGGTTCTGCGTTTCGATTGCTTCGACGACAGTCTCGAACCCCAGCTCAACCAAGTGCGAACGCAAACGGCGGTACTCGAACCAATGGTCGAGCAGATCGGGGTTCTGAGCGGCCCAGGCCAGACGACTGGCCATGGGCTCAAAATCTGCTTTCTCAATTGACTGCCACCACTGACCGGTAATAACCGCAGCACCTTGGAAAAACGCTTCCAATGACTGCTCCCAGGCCTTTACAGCAAGCGCGAGCGACGCACCTTCTTGATGCCAATGAAGAATTAGTGCCTCGGCTTCTTTGGGCGTGCACGCGGTCAACTGCGGAATGAGAATATCCCGAATCGGCAACGCCAAAATGGGCTGAACGAAGGCAACGGTATGCCGCCAAGTCGTCAAGCGAGGTCGGGCAGCTGAAAGATTGTCTATCCGAGGAAGCTCTTCACCCAGCAAACAGGTTTGTAGCACCGAGTCGCTTTGCAGTGCTGCCGAGCGGGCCTGCCAACTTTCCACCGCCTGAATCAGCTGCAGCAATTGCCCCATCGTGGGCTTCTCTTCGCTGATTACGGGTAACAAAGAACGTAGCGCGGTTCCGATGTCGTTGATAAGGCGAGCATACAGGCCCTCTGGGGCGAGCAAATCTTCCGAACGCAAATCATGACTGTCAAAAGGCAACAGTTCTTCCAGGTCCAGTCGATGCTCCAGAACATCCAACAGATAGGGCTCGAGCTCTGCGCTATCGCTCGAAATGCCGGCCAGTAGCGCCCCATCTACCTTAAGCAGGTACTCCGCAACCCATACTTTTGCACCGAATCCACGTCCGCATTCTGTACGCAGGAACTTGTACCAACCCCGCAAGCGCTTGAGTGCGTCGATCGGAGTATCAAGCCCTTGGAAGTGCTCACCCAGCTTTTCGGTGAGCACTTTGCTTTCATTGAGTTGACTGTGTTTTTTCAGATAAGCGATGACATCTGGCAAGACCACCAGAAGCTGGTTCAACTTGAGCCCTGGTCGCGCCATAGCCAAGATCTCGGCTTTAGCAGAACGCCATTGCCCCTTGAACCAGCGAAATAGTGATTTATCTGCCAGAACCCGATTCAAGTCTTCGAGTCGTGTATGACCAGGCAATCGATCTAGAGTGAAATGGTGCGCAGCCTGCTCCTGCAACTGCCTGATGACCGGAATGTCGTTGTCCAACTCTACGAGCAATCCGTCCAAGGTCTCGTCTTCGAAGCGTTTATGGCGAAGAAATGCCAAATCCTCAGGCATCGCCGCGAGCATTTGCAGAAAGAGCACCACTTGCTCAATACCGATAAAATCGCTTCGCAAGCCTTGAACCGCAGCCCCTTCCGCTAACAGCCGAATTAGCATTTGAACGCGTGGGGCCAGTTCCAGTAACTCCTCAGCCTCTTCGATCACATCCAGCAAGGCATTGAGGGATAGGGCCTCATCGCCGTTATGCAGACGTATGGCCGCACAGGCTTTTTTGATAGAGGCTATCGCTTGCCCAGAGCCAATAACATCCGCGCGCAACGATCGAGCTAGTACGCCTTGCTCGTCCAACAAGGAGTCCATACCTTGCAGCCACAGTTTCAGTGCCTCACAGGACTCGATATCCAGTCGTCCCAACAGATCCCAGTCCTCATCACCTTTAGGTAATGCAAGTACCGGAATTGAAGCTGCTAAGCCTCGCAGCTGATCTGGGCTGTAGGTTTCCAGAACAGATACCTGCAGCTGTTCTGCTAATTGAGGACGAAGAGCAGCGAGACGATTCAGCGCCTGCTGAGCCAGAGAGAGATTTTCTAGAAGTGCGGAGCGCTCAGCACCAGTCACGCGAGTTTTTGTGCTACCAAACCACGGATGCGTTTCAAGTTTGCCAGTGTGACCAGCTTCCTCAGCCGTCTTGCGATAGATGTGTGCATAAAAGCCGGCCTGCTCCTGCAAATGCGTTTTATCGATTCGCGCCTCCGACTGCGGATGCAGATCGGCAGGTTTAATCGACAATGCCTCACGCAAACGGGTTGCTTGCATTAGCACCTCGTGAACACTCATCCCCGACTCTTCGAACTGGGCATGCAAGTGATGCACGTGCTTGTTGAGTTGCTGCTTCAATCGCTCATAGTTGGCAATCAGATCCGTCAGCTGCTTGGGCGAGCGAAAGCCACCGCTGTTCTGAATCCGCTGCCGGATGCTGTCGATAACAGCGCTCTTTTGACTCTTATGGCTATGCAACTCCAGACAAAAATCGCCCAAACCTGCTCTTGTCAGTCGAGTCTTGACCACCTCAAGCGCTGCGCGCTTCTCCGCAACGAACAACACTTTTTTGCCTTGGGCCAGCGCCGCAGCAATCATGTTGGTGATGGTCTGAGACTTACCGGTACCGGGCGGCCCCTCGATCACAAGGTCATCCCCGCGAATCACGTCTATCAATGCGCTGTGCTGAGAACTGTCAGCGTCATCTATTAGAGGAAACTGCAGGTGAACCTGATCAATGTCGTCGATTGAATGCTCGACACAAAATGCGCCTTGTTTTCCTGACGAATCGGCCGGCAAACCGTCCATTCCCGTAAGCCGTTTAACCAGACCATGATCCAGCAATGATTGGTCTTTCCAACGGCCTGGATCAAGGTCGAGATACATCATCAACTTGCCAAACTCGAACAAGCCAAGCGATGCGTAACGATGAACCTTCCAGTCAGGTTTAACCTTCAGCACCGTTTCAACAATGCGCTCGAAGTATTCCTCGGGCGTGCTGTCGTCGGTTATCCGCGGTAACGCGATACCAAAATCGACGCGAAGCTTTTCCCGTAATGAAAGGTTGGTAAGAATGTCTTCGCCAGTAGGATGTACGCGGTATTCGAACGTCGCGGTTTGAGGATTGAGCTTGCCTTTCTCCAGATTCACTGGCACCAGCATCAGCGGCGCTAGGCGGGTGCTGTCTTTACCTGCGACTGAGTCATCCCACTCCAGGAACCCGAGCGCAAGATAAAGAATGTTCGCACCCGTTTCCTCGAGAGCCGATCGCGACTGGGTATACAGAATCTGTAGCCGCGACTCCATCTCCACGGGGTAATAGAGCGTCTGAATCGCGTCGTCAGAATGCTTACCTGTTTGCCCGCTTTCAGGGGGCAGTGGTAGCTCATAGCTGGTCGCTATACCAAGGATCTGCGCCCAGACTTCTGCCGTAGGCTGTTTCTTTAACTCAACAACTGCGCCTGTCTTTTCGTCCAGCTTCAAAAAGCCGTGGGTAAGTAGCTGCCTTTCCGTTGGTTCAGGAACAGCAGCAAATCGCATGGATTTTTCATCTGCCAAGGTATCGAACAGGTGATCCGGCAACTCATCAATAATCCGTACGAAACGTTTGGAGCGCGCATGTGAAAAGTTCAGCAGCCGATTGCGGGCGCTGAGGTCGAGAAGCCTGCTTCTCAGCTTCTCTAGACTTTCCGGTATCTCGCTTGGGGGGGTATCAAGGTCATCCCAATCGGTAAGAGGCGCTGGATCAATGGACTTTGAACGTCCCTTGGACTCGGTATCGAACCGATAAACCGACCCTCCCCGGCCGCCGCCTTTATTGAGCAGTCCCTGGGTAATGAGCTCGTCGCGCAGGCTCCAGTACTCTTCCTCAGAGACGGCAAAATTCTGAAGCTCAGCTCGCCGATCGATCCGGTCCCTGAGTGACTTGTTGCCAACGGCCGTCCCGTCTGCGGGGACCAGTTCCAGTATCCATTGCAGAACAAGTTCATACCGCTGGATAGCCAATGCTTCAGGGCCTGAGTTCACGTCGATCACCGCTAATTTTTTGGGGCAACTGCCTAATGAGTTTTTCTGGGCACGGTAAACCGATGCTCAGCTTCGGCTGGCCGCGATAACAAGAGAGGCTTTGTAGGGGCGCTGCCGATTTTTCGGTGCGCTCGAGATGCCATCCTTGGGAAACAGCGGTCTGCCTGGAGTTTGATGGATGTCACAATATCCAGCACTCGGAGCAAGGTAAAGGCAAAGTGCCTTGACGCCGAACAAATCCCCATTTCCTCGACGATTGGTCAGTAAATCCCCCTACACTTATTAGAAAGCTTGGTTTCAGGTCGTCTTCTACCCTCTAAAAAACTGATCGTTCAGCTCCCCCAGAGGTGGCGCCTGTTTAACCACGCAAATATGTTGGACGGACGCTTACGGATTGAGCCCTTTGAAGGCGCACGTCATCGACAAAGGGATGCTAATGCGCCACGGTTTTGCGACGTGGGCATCTACCGATGGGAAATCAAGATTTGTCGGTCTCAGTGATCACGTGACACACATGAAACTGAATTGCAATTCGCCATCACGGCCATCAGAATCTGATCCACCGCAAGATATTGGCATTGACGCTTCAGTAGAGATCCAAGATGGCACGGAACGCTGTTAACTCGATCACCGTCAGGCTACTCAAGCCTACAAAAATACCGGCAGATGCAATCAGCGCCACCTATGGGCCAGGTGGCGCGCGAGCGCTGAAAGATCAGGACTGGGATGGCGACGGTGAAGGCATCGTCTACTATGGCCAGGTCTACGACACTGTACCTGAGTGGCTGAGCCTCCTTCAGGGCTTTGTCAGCGATCCTTTCGACGCGCTGCATTCGAGTGGTTCAGCGGCGATTTTGTTCTTGAGCGTTAATCAGAGGTGGATGGCGCTGTGCTTTGGATATGCACATATCGCGCTGAACGAGGATGCTTTCGTGCATCAATTCGGGCTGAAGGTTGCCTTAAATACTGTAAGACGAGGGAGTCTTCTGAGTCTCGACCTCGCGACTCCGGATGCGGTCACGTTTCAGCGGCGGGTTCAAGCCAGTAAACTTTCCGACTTTAGCCAATTCGGGGTAGACACCCTGCGAGATCTCGCAAGGGTTGCAGGAGGCAAGCCCGAAGACGACGCTTTCGCCAAATTCGTTGCAGGAAAAGATGCCCTCAGCCTGGACACTCCCCTCACGCCGTCGCAGTTCCACAGCAAGTGCGTCGAGATCCTGAATGCCTTCAAATCGAAGGCATATAAGAAAGACTATGCTTGGTTTGACAACGTCAAAGTTGAGACTAACCCATCTCGCCTTAGACGCTTGGACAGACTTCTCTTCCAGGAAATTCAAGCCATCCGGAGCGGCTCAATCAGCCTACTGCATATGTCCCCTCCGGAGATCCAAAACTACGTTGAGGGGGCCGCCCTCCAATATTCGGGCTTCAACAGCCGCAAGCCTGAATTCACTAAGCTTTCGATCGAGGATTACGCCGCCGAGCTTAATCGACTGGGTTGCACACACACGATTCAGGAGATAAAAACTTCTCACAAAATCCGCACTGAAAACCTGAAGACCGGAGCTATTGAGCCCGGATGGAAGGTTTATGATTGCCTCAATTGGGAGGCAACCCTGCCAACACCAACGCCTACAAACTACGTATTGTTCGCAGGCAAATGGTACAAAATTTCAAAAAAATTCAAGGACAGGGTCGATGAGCACTTTGACAGTATTGAGGACATCGTAGTCATCGGGCCGACCCACTGCCTGAACGAAGAAGAGCTAATCGAAGACCTGTTAAAAAATCGGTCAGATCTGATCAAGCTTGATCGTACAAAAATCAATCCGGAAGGCGTTGTCGCCGCCAACCTGGAGCCCTGCGACTTCTATTCAAACGATAAACACTTCATTCATCTTAAAGATGGGGAGTCATCTGGGCCGATCAGTCACTTGTGGATGCAGGGTGTCGTCAGCGCCGAGGCTTTTGTTGCCGACAGCGAGTTTCGCCGAAAGCTAAAGGATACGGTCGCGGCGACGAAAGGCGGATCTGCCTTCGTCGGAACCCTGCCGGACGGGCGCAAGCGAGAGGTGGATCGGGGCGAGTACACCGTTGTTTATGGGATCATGCGTCACAGGTATGTTGACGGTACTATCGGCATTCCGTTTTTCAGTAAGGTCAGTTTGATGGCCGCCTGCGATAGGCTTAGACGCACTGGAATGAACGTCCGTAAGGAAATCATCGAGAAATTGACGCCCAAGTCTCCGATGAAAAAGGCCAAGTCAAAACGGCCTACGATCAAGGCCAAAAAGCCGACCTCCAGCTCCAATAAGGTCCCTGTTGCACCTTAACCCCTTCAATTCGGCATTTCCTTCACCTAAACGGATGATGATCTCCCAGCCAAATACTGGTGCACAGATAATCAACCTGCACCCATAATTGATAAACGGTAAGCGTCTGCCCAACACACCTTGCGTGATTAAGCGGGCGCCCACCTGTGCGGCAGCAGTTCGGTAATCTCACTCGCACGCTGCGTCGGCAGGCGTGTAAGAACATCCTTCAAGTAAGCATACGGATCATGCCCGTTGAGCCGCGCCGACTGGATCAAACTCATGATCGCCGCCGCACGTTTACCGCTGCGTAACGAGCCCGCGAACAGCCAGTTCGAGCGGCCAAGAGCCCACGGCCGGATTTGGTTCTCGCACCAATTATTGTCAATGGGTACGGCCCCGTCATCGAGATAGCGCGTCAGCGCTATCCAGCGTTTGAGGCTGTAATCTAAGGCTTTGGCGATGGCCGATCCCTCAGGCACAAGCTGCCTCTGGGCAATCATCCATGTATGAAGCGCATCGGTGATCGGTGCCGATTTTTCCTGCCGTATTCCCTGCCGGGCACCTGGTTCCAGCTCGCGAACCTCTCGCTCAACTTCGTACAAGGCCGCGATGTAGTGCAGCGCTTTTTCGGCGATCTGGCTCTTGTTGGTCGCGTGCAAGTCGAAGAACTTTCGGCGTGCATGGGCCATGCAGCCGATCTCCGTGACGCCCAGTTCAAAGCCTGCCTTGTAGCCAGCGAAGTCGTCGCAGACCAGCTTTCCGTTCCAGTGGCCAAGGAAGGCTCGGGCATGTTCGCCAGCGCGGCTCGGGCTGAAGTCGTAAACGACCGCCGCCAGTTCGGAGAACTGGCTGGTGGCATAGGCCCAGACGTAAGCGCGATGAGTTTTCTTCGCGCCAGGCGTCAGCATCTGTACCGGGGTCTCGTCGGCGTGGACGACGCCGTGCGTCAGCACGGCTTCGCGCAGCGCATCAACCAGCGGCTGTAATTGCACGCCGCAGTTGCCCACCCATTGCGCCAAGGTCGAGCGAGCGATAGGCAGTCCGGCGCGGCCGAAGATTTTCTCCTGCCGATACAGCGGCAGATGGTCGGCAAACTTGGCCACCATGACGTGGGCCAGCAGGCCCGCCGTCGGTATGCCTTTGTCGATGACGTGCGCCGGTACCGGCGCCTGGATCAGCGTTTCGCACTGTTCACAGGCCCATTTCCCACGGATGTGGCGCTCGACAGTGAAGACGCCTGGTGTGTAGTCGAGCTTTTCGCTGGCATCTTCGCCGATACGCTTGAGGGCGCAGCCGCATTGGCAGTGGCTGTTTTCCGGTTCGTGATGGATCAGCGTGCGAGGAAACTGCGGTGGCAGCGCAGCGCGCTTGGGCTGTTGGCGCATTTTGGCTTCGAGAGGCACGGGTTGCAGCGCTTCAAGCTCAGCTTCGATGGCGGCGATATCGGTGTCGATCAAGTCGTCGAGCAAGCTGGCTTGATCCGGACTTAGCTGTTCGCTGCGCTTGGAAAATTTGAAGCGTTTGAGCAACGCGATCTCGTGGGCCAGCTTCTCGTTGACCGACTTGTGATGGGTGATTTGCTTGTCCATCGTCTCGACGCGCTGGATCAACTGCGTCGCCAAGGCACGCAGTTCTTCCGGGTTTAATTGATCGAGATTCGGATGCGAAGTCATGCCGCAGATTTTGCCAGAGAGGGTTCATGGCGGCGATAGACTGATGGGCCAATTGCGCTGGTATGCACGCCATGGCAGGTGTTAAAGCATTGAAATGATTCCGCCTGCACCGACGCGCTGCCAAGGTAAGCCGAGTACCAGGGCCTGAAGTTGCTCGGCATCCAACTCAACTTCGGAGCCGTGTCGCACACCAGGCCAGAAGAAGCGTCCTTGATTCAAACGCCGGGCGGCAAGCCAAATTCCTACACCGTCATGCACCAACACTTTTATACGATTGGCGCGGCGGTTGGCGAACAGATAAGCAC
This sequence comes from Pseudomonas sp. SR18, assembly GCF_023701505.1. Lineage (NCBI taxonomy): Bacteria > Pseudomonadati > Pseudomonadota > Gammaproteobacteria > Pseudomonadales > Pseudomonadaceae > Pseudomonas > Pseudomonas sp. SR18. The sequence goes on from NZ_JAMQAU010000004.1 coordinate 278,936, forward strand.
AGTGCGGCTTCGCCGCACCGAACACCGCTACGACCCGCGCCAGCGCGGTTTCAGTGCCGGCCCGCATGTCCATGGGCTCGGTGGCGAGCCAGATGGAGTCGATGCGAATCATCGCAGCAGGTCTCGCAAGAAAGCGGAGCATGCCGCTGCATTTTCTGCCGGCCAGCTCACCACGACTACGCCTTTTGAATGAGGCACTTCGATTCGAATCGTGGCAGGAAGAACTTGAGGTACCGCTGTCGACGACAATGCCTTGACCGGAACAAAGGCGGTTTGCAGTGCCAGGTTTTTCTGCGCATGCACCCGAATCCATTTATGGACAAGGTTGGCGTTGAGGTTATGGGTCAAGGCGACATTGGCAATCGAGGTGTCAGCCTGTGCGCACTCGGCAATGACCTGGGCCTTGAAGGACTTGGAATAGGAACGGCGTTCTTGTGGCATGGGCGTCCGCTTAAAAGGCTAAAAATGGTGTCCACTTAAATTTAGGTGGACACCATCGCCTCATGCGACGGCGTCAGGAAGGTGTGTTGGCCGGACGGTTACGATAAACGTAGCCAGCACAAACGCCCAACGAGGACGCTACGGGTTTTGTGACAAAAAAGCCGGTCAAATGCCGTGCAAAAACCACAAAAAAGTGGGGGAACAAATGGGGGGATCAGAGCGCTTTCCAAAACACCTAAATCATTGTTTTTCAAAAACATAGATCGATTAAAAGCTAACCACAAGCCGGCTTTTTAATGCTCGAAAATCCTAAACGTTAGCTAGTCTGCATACACTCCACCGCACGGTACGCCACCATCTTCGCCATCTCCACCAAATGCATCACCGCCCTTTGCGGCGCAGCCATTGGCTCACCGAGCACTTGCGAAGTCGCTACCGCACACTGCAGCAATTCAGCCACGCGCACCCAAGCATCTTCAAAGCTCAGCTCTTCATTGACAATAAAGGGGTTAGTCTCAGGCGGTGAGGGCGAATCCGAAACAACGTTATCCATAGCAAACCTCCAATCGATAATTTGGAGCTGCCACTAAGCGCGACTAAACGAAAGGTGGCAGCTGTACGCAGGTTAGTCGACCGGTCGATTGGAAACCCGGCGCACCCGGAGGTGCCCTGCGCACAGCCACCATAAGATGCAGGCGAAGATGCCTGACTCATGAATTGCCTATGCGCCAATCGAATCCGGGCGACTAAACCCGATCACTGAATTTGCAGTGACGGATCGCAGCCTAGTCACGCATTCCCGCTGACGCAATGCGGTTGGGATTCTCTCGGAAACGTCCTTCAAATGAAAGGGATCAGCCCTGCTGGCCCTTTAAGCTCCAACCTCAATCCAATATCAAATGCGGCAAAAACCGACTCGAATCCTTGGTAATCAAACTATTGTCCTCCCGCACCCCGATCCCCGCCGCCTGATCACCAATCACCCAAGACCCAATCAGCGTATAGCTGTCCCCAAACCGCGGCAGCGGTGCGAACTCTTGAAGGATAAACGGCGCATCCGTGTAGGGCCCATCCTCTTTCACGATCAGCCCATCAGCCGTTTGCAGTTCGATATTTGCCCCTTCCCGCGAGAAGAACGGCTTGCGCACCCAGCCCTTCGGCACGGCTTTACCTGGGTCGGTATCCAGGTGGGCCGCGAGCAAATTCGGGTGGCCTTTGTTGAACTCCCACAGCAGCGGCAGGATGCCTTTGTTGGAGAGGATCGATTTCCACGCTGGCTCGAAAAACTGCGTGTCACTCTCGGCAATGGCGGCGCCGAAAGGTTCGTGGAAAATGAACTCCCAGGCGTGCAGCTTGAACAGGTGCGGAATCCAGCGATCCTCCAGGTCGACGAAGCGGCCTTCGCTGGTCAGGCCGATGTCTTCGATGTCGATATGGCGTGATTCGATGCCGACTTTTTCCGCGACGAGGCGCAGGTAGTCGGTGGTGCCTTTGTCTTCGGTCGAACCTTTCATCGAGGCGAAGTAGAACGGCTGGTTGACCTGCAGTTGGGCGAAAGCCTGGTGCAGTTTGGTGTCGATGCTGTTGAACTGGTCGGCATGCTTGGGCAGCAGGCCGCGTTCGATGCATTGCTCGAGCCAGCCCCACTGGAACGCGGCGGCCTCGTAGAGGCTGGTCGGTGTGTCGTAGTTGAGTTCCAGCAGCTTGGCAGGTCCGGTGCCGTTGTAGGAGAAGTCCATGCGCCCGTACAGGTGCGGGTGGCCTTCGAGCCATGAGGTTTTGATCATGTCGAAGAAGGGCGCGGGAATGCTCAGGCGTTCGAGCAGTTCTTCGCTCTGGACCACGCGGGCGACGAGGTCCATGCACATGTCGTGGATCTCGGTGGTCGGGTCTTCGAGGTCGTGCTCGATTTGCTTGAGCGTGAACTGGTAGTACGCGCTTTCGTCCCAGTAGGGTTCGTCGTCAATGGTGTGGAACAGGAAGCCGAGGCTGTCGGCGGTCTGTTTCCAGTCATGACGTTCTGCACAATGGATCTTCTTCATGGCCCGCCTTCCTTAACTGCTCGACCCGCCGCCGCCCCAGCCGCTGCGTGCGCTGGCCTTGCTGCCGAAGCCGCCACGGGAGGTGGCCGACGCAACGGAGCTGGACTTGCTGGAACTGCGCAGCGTGTTGGTGTAGTTGCTGCTGCCGTAGCGGACCTGGTTGGAGCGGCCAAACGTCGCGCCATTGGACGCACGCTGATTAAGCGTCGAGTTGCCGTATTCGCCGCGATCATCGCGATAGCGGTACACCGGCTCGGAGCGGTAGCTGTTGCGGTTGTTGCTCAGCATGTTGCCGATCAGCAGTCCGGTCAGCAGGCTGCTGGTGGAGAAGCCGGAGCCGCCGCTGTTCGCCTGGGAGCCGCCCGCTTGGGCATTGGCGGCATCGACCTGGGACTGGGTCACCTGGCCTTCGGCGGTCAGTTCGAAACCGCCCAGCTTGGGAATGAACTGGCCATTGGAGTCCAGTTGGCACCAGCCGGCGACAAAATCGGCATCGCAATCGGCCTGGCTGGCGTACACCGGCGCAATGCGGCGATGCTCAGCCATGGCCGTCATGTAGGCGTCCGAGCAGACGTCCACCGGGAGTTTTTCATCGGCGCACTGCTGAACCGACTGGAAGTTGTACTTCTTCTGCAAATCGTAGGTTTTTTCGGTCGGCCCGCAGCCGGATATCGCCATCGCGACCGACGCTGCCAGCGAAAGCTGGACGTACTTGCTTCGTTTCATCGGGAGCTCCGTGGGCAATCAGTTCTGGGTAGGCGTCATGCACGCGGCGTTCAACATGCCGACGCTGATGGCCACGGCGGCGACGTAGATACCCGCTGCGAGTTCACCTCTCTTGATGCGCTCGGAGGTGCCCTTGAGCACCAGGCTGGTCAGCAGGAACGCCAACAGTTGGACGACAGCAGCGATCACTGCCCAGACGACGAAGTCGAGGATGCTGATCGAGTAGGCAATCACGTTGCTGGCCGGAATGGCAAAACCGACGATGGCACCGCCCAGGGCGACCGCCGCAGACACGTTGCCCGCCCGGATCAGTTCAAACTCCTTGTGCGGCGTGATGCGGGTGTAGATGAACTGGAACAGCGCGAACAGCACCGCCGCGCCCAGAAGGTAGGTGACAAAACCAAGCACGGCGGCTTTGTTCAGGGAGATGGAGAGAGCTTCTAACATGGACTTCTTCCTTTTTTAGAGCGCATTCAAGTCGGTTGTGTACAGCGAAATGCCTAGCGAGATGCTCAGGCTGACGGTGCCTTCGGCGTCTTCTTCGACGGAAAACAGCAGGAACTCACGTCGATCGGTCAGGCCGGTGTCACGGGCGTATAGCATCGAGCGGTGCTCGACGCTGTAGGAGTCCTCGGGGTTTATTACGTGCTCGCTCATGGCCACCAATTCCGTCTGGCCATCCTCGCTGCCCCACACGCGTGCGTATTCGACGCCGTTGTGGGTGTAGGTCGGCAACCCGATCAGGCTCTGGGACCCCGCCAGCCGACGCAATTCAGCTTCGCTGCTGAGCGTGACGTAACTCCGGTAGTTGAACAGGATCACGGACTCGACCTGCCCGGCGATCTCGCCCGTGGTGTGCACCTGCAGCCAGTAATCTTCGTCATTCATGTAATAACGCGACAGCCAGGTCGACTGCCCAAGGTCAACGGTGCCGTTACTCCAGATTTCCTGGGAGCCAGGGATAACCACCGTGGTTTTCCCGTCGAGCAACAACTTCAGGGTTGTGTCGAATATCACGCCTTTGCCCGGTGCCAGGCCTAGCGGCCCGGTGGTCGGCAGGGGTTCGGCGGCGGCGCCTTTCGATTGTGTCGTCGCTTGCGGGGCCTCAAGCCCCATCAACTGTTTAAACCATCCCATTGGAGATTTCCTTGAGGCGGGTGGAGGCGATGTAGAAGAGTTCACCGCCTTCAACGCGTGTGGCGTTGGGCGGGTTGATCGACGGTTGCTGGGCGCCTTTGGCGCGATAGCCGATGAGGGTAGCGTTGTGCTGCTCTTTCAGTTGGCTATACAGATCGCCGAAGGTGGCTTCAAACGCGTCGGGCAACTTCATCAGGTATTGGGTGGCTCCCTGCCCTACACACAGCAACTCATTGATGACCACCGAGGAGCCTGGGTCCTGAGACGCACGCACCAACATTTCGATGGCCATGCTGGATGTGCATTCCAGGCTCGGCGCATAGGAGCTGGCCAGCGCGGCAATTTCACTTTCATTGAAATGGGCGACGACATGCCCGACAGGACTGAGTTGATTCACCGCCAGCACCGTGGCCAGGGTCAGATCGTCAGACGGGGTTCGTACCAGCACACGCTCGGCACCGGGCACGCCGGCACGCTGCAATAACGCGGTGGAGGACAGGCTTTCACCGCGGATGAACGCGGCTTTGCCCGGCATCGGGTTTTCTTCGAGGGTGCAGTCGCAAATGACGATCAGGTTGTCGTTTGAGGTTTCGTCTTGCAGCAACAGCTCAATGACGCGCTCGCTGGACGCGCCCTCCCAGCCAATCAGCACGGTATGGCCGACCTTTCCGGTGAAATCGCCTTTGCCCTTCATGCCTTTTCTCCATGCATCGATAACACTGCTGGTGGTTTTGCCGATGGCTGCCGTCAGCAGCGCAATGCCGCCGAGCATCACCCAGGTGGCCACGAACACGCGCCCCGCCGAGGTCTGCGGTGCGAGATCGCCGTAGCCGACGGTCAGCGTGGTGGTGAGATAGAAGTAAACAAAGGTGGCGGGCGCCGTGAGGTGCTGTTCGCCCAGGTACACCAGGCCCAGATAAGCCGTGCTCAGGTGTAAACCCAAGGCAACCACCAGACCCGCCCAGCCGAAGCGGTGAAAGAGAGAGGAGGCGTACATGCGCAACAAAAGAAAAATCGACATTTAGTCCCTGGCTCCCTGGGTACTTGATTCCTGATGACGCCATCGCCTCGACGTCTGGATGCTCAAGTGCGGTCAGGCGGCATTAAACCTGCTGCGCGGTTTGGAGAGAAGTACCCTGGCTGCAATAAATCCGGCAAATGCACCAAAGAGATGCCCTTCAAAGGAAACACCCTGACGAGGAAGAAATCCAAGGATCAGGCCGCCGTACAGTAGCGCCACGACACTGGCCGTTATCAGGTTGCTCCAGCTCCTGTGAAACCAGGCGCGAGACAACAGGTACGCCCACAACCCAAATACCCAACCGCTGGCCCCTACGTGGATACCCGCAAAACCGAACAGCCAGACCAGCGAGCCGCCCAGCACAATGATGATCATACTGACGGTTACGAACCGACTGAGCCCTTCGAGAATCACCAGGGTGCCCAATACCAAAAAGGCAATCAGGTTGGCGCTCAGGTGGGCAAACGAGCCGTGCAAAAACGGTGAGGCGAGGATGCCGAACAGCCCCTGCAGCGTTCTCGGGACCAGGCCGAACGCCATGAGGCTGTATCCGGTCACCACATTGAACAACTGCAGCGCGACCATCAAAAGGGCCACGCCTGCGATTGTCTTGAACCCCTTCAGGGCATCCATCCTGACCTCGACGTAAATAAAGAAGGGTTGAGAATAAATGCCCGTTCGTTAAGGAAGATCACTGCTCCCTCGCCTCAGGTACCGTGCTAGCCCTTCGCCTACTCGGTCGACTTTTGCTTCAGACGCTCCAGAATCGCATTGGCGCTGCCTTCGTTCGGCGTGATGCCTGCGTCGCGCAGCTTGCGCTCCAGGTCGGTCCCCGTGGACGCCTCAACCAACTCATCCTGGGCTTGCAGTTCAGCGGCACGCTGTTGTTGCTTGGCCTGCAAACGATTCAACGTACCGACGGCGGTTTCCAGCTTGCCGTTGGCGCCGCCGCTGGCGATGGAGGCGCTGACCTGCGCCTTCTGTACGCTGTCGCGAGCCTTGGCCATATCCACTTGCTGACGCAGGCTTTTGATCCGGCTTTCGGCCTTGGTGATGTCCTTGCGCATGCTTTCTGCATACCCACCGAACTCCGCAGCTTGCTTATGCTCGACATCCCGCTCGTTGGTCAGGCTCGAAATGGCTTCGGCCACTTCCAGGGCGAGGTCTTCACGATTGGCCTGCAGGGCAGCCACTGCCTTGGACTCCAGGTCCTTGATCTTGGCGTCGTACTCGCTGACGCGATCAGTCGCCAATTTGTGCTTGGCCATGATGCTGACCAGCTCACGCTTGGCATTGGCCAGCGCGGTGTCGGCATCGCGGATTTCCTGATCGAGGATGCGCAGGGCTTGTTGGTCGACGATCGATTCGCCGACTTCGTTGGCACCGCCACGCAGCGCGGTGAACAATTTGCTCCAGATGGACTGAGTCATTGGATACTCCCGAATACTTGATTGAAGAAACGTTCGAAGGCTTCGCTGGCGCGCTGCACGTTGTCGACCAGGGTTTTCACCTCGGTCACGATATTGGTCAGGCTGGAGTCGGAGCTCAGAGCGCCGAACATGTTGTAGACCACTTGCCCGTTAGGCATGGACTCGATACCGATGGAGGACAGCGGGAACATTTCCCGGCTGCGCAACACTGCGTCATTGAATTTCGCGACATCGTTGATGGACTCGACATCAACCAGGACCGTGTCCACGATGATCTGCTCGCCAACCACCGCGATGTAAATCGGCAAGCCACCGAAGTCGTTCATTTCCAGCTTGATGCTGGACTCGGAGCCTTGAACGAGAGAAAGCGTAATGTCCTTGGACACCACGTCGTCCAGGGCCTGAAGAGCGGTGAAGAGGCGATCGATATTCCAGTTGGTACCTGCGCTCATGAAATTCTCCGACATGAATGAGCCAGCCAGAATCGGCTGGCGAAGCTGTTTCTCCATCTGCTTGAGCAGGCTTCGGTTTTCGGGAAGCACCCAAGTCTCGTGTTTCACATAGCCGGCGGCCGCCAGGCCTGCACGCATCTGCTTCATGTAAAAGCTCGATGGCTTTTTGGCGGACGGCTTCAAGCGCTCTCCCTGAAGGCTTGCTGAATCGGTATCGGGCCCTTTAGGCGGACTCGATGGAGAGCTGCTTTCCATGGTACTGACCTCGCTGTGAAAAACTCACGCGTGAGAAAATCTACAGGCATTTTTTGCCACACTCAATAGCTCACGCGTGAGATTTTTTGACTTACTTTGCCGCCCACGAAAAGGATCGGTCCTACTGACAAACCCTCAATTGTCTCATCTGAGTTGACGGTATTACCCAATTCAGCCGATTTATCCGCCAACACCCACCCATTAATCTGTGCCCATGTTGAACGCAACGCCCAACCAACCTAAACAAAAAAGGATTCAACCATGAGCACTCCAACCTACAGCCGCTTGAACAAAGACGACGCCATCGTTCTGCTGGTCGACCACCAGACCGGCCTGATCTCCCTGGTGCAGGACTTCTCGCCCAACGAGTTCAAGAACAACGTGTTGGCCCTGGCCGACCTGGCCAAGTTCTTCAACCTCCCGACCATCCTCACCACCAGCTTCGAGCAAGGCCCCAACGGCCCGCTGGTGCCAGAGTTGAAAGAGATGTTCCCGGACGCGCCGTACATCGCACGCCCTGGCCAGATCAATGCGTGGGACAACGAAGACTTCGTCAAGGCGATCAAGGCCACTGGCCGTAAGCAGATCATCATTGCCGGTGTGGTCACGGATGTGTGCGTAGCGTTCCCGACCTTGTCGGCGCTGGCGGAAGGGTTTGAGGTGTTTGTAGTGACCGATGCCTCCGGCACGTTCAACACCACGGTGCAGCAAGCAGCGTGGAGCCGGATGACGCAAGCCGGTGCGCAGTTGATGAACTGGTTCTCGGTGGCGTGTGAGCTGCACCGCGACTGGCGCAACGATATCGAAGGCCTGGGGAATTTGTTGTCCCAGCGCATTCCCAACTATCGCAACCTGATGAATGGATATGCGGCGCTGACGGCTCATCAGAAATAAGTCAGCCGAGATTCGCGATAAGCCTGCCCTTAAAAGCAGGCTTTCGTTGTTGCTGAGCGCTTTACCAGTGCGCTTCAGCAAACGGGTTTAGAGGCGAGGGGTGACCAACAACTTTATCTCAATGGACGATGAGCCGATTAGAATGCACAATCGGCTCACAAAATGAGCCGAATAATTTTTTATTCGGCTCACGCACCAGGTATTCCTCCATGGACCAACCACACTGGATCTGGCAACACACCGACTGGCCCCACTTCCACTGGCAACCTGGGCGCTTGGCGGCTTTGCTGCGTGAGTGCGGGCATACCCAAGGCAGGTTGTTGGGCATGCTCGGCTCTGTCAGCCAGGCCATCAGTGCAGAGAATGAATTGGATGCGCTGCTGCAAAACATTCTGACCTCTTCGGCCATCGAAGGTGAGCAACTGAACGTTGGCTCTGTTCGCTCCTCCCTGGCCCGACGGATGGGCCTGGAGGCGCTGAAAGACGGTCAGGTAAGCCGCCGCAGCGAAGGTCTCGCCGAGCTGATGATGGATGCCACCCAACAATTCAACCAGCCCTTTACCCTCGCCCGCTTATTGAACTGGCACCAGCTATTGTTCCCGGTCCCGCAAGCAAACTATGCCTCCCGACCACTCAATATCGGGTCATTAAGGGGCGGTGAGCCAATGCAAGTGGTGTCGGGCCGACTTGATCGGCCAACCGTGCATTTCGAGGCCCCGCCGCGTCCAGGGCTGGAACAGTCGTTGGATGATTTCCTGGAGTGGTTCGAAACCAGCCGCGATCAGCCGGAACTGGATCCGCTGGTACGCGCCGGCGTTGCGCACTTCTGGTTTGTCACGCTGCACCCCTTCGATGACGGCAATGGTCGCCTGACACGCGCTATCACCGATTTGGCATTAGCCCAAGGCGAGCATCAGGCCATTCGTTTTTACGCCATGTCAGCCAGCATTCTTGAAGACCGCATCGGTTATTACAACGCGCTTGAGTCCAGCCAGAGGGCCACGCTGGATATCACTGAGTGGCTGGAGTGGTTCCTTAAAACCCTGTTGCGCAGTGTGCAGCAAGCCATGGCGAGGATTGACCGAGTGCTGGGCAGGAGCCGGTTCTGGCAGCGACACCGCGACCTTCCTTTGTCTGCTGAACAGATCAAGGTCCTCAATCGCCTGCTCGACGGTGGTGAAAAGGGCTTCGAACACGGCATCAGCGCTGCGCAGTACCAAGCGGTGGCAAAGGTATCCAAGGCGACGGCGACGCGACACCTGGCTGACCTGCTGGAAAAAAACTGCCTGATCCGTCTCCCCGCAGGCGGCCGCAGCACGCGCTATCAAGTCAATACAGCAGGCGACTGATGCCCCACTCATTTGCCCACCATCCCCATGTCTGCTAGTGTCCCGCCGGTTTACCGTCTACCGGAATAGCCGCCATGGCCCGCAAAAAAGTTGCACTCGATTTCGAACAATCCCTCGCCGACCTGCAAACCTTGGTCGAGCGTCTGGAGAACGGCGAGTTGTCGCTGGAGGACTCACTGACAGCGTTTGAGCAAGGCATCGGCCTGACTCGCGACTGCCAGAGCGCGCTGGCGCAGGCAGAGCAGAAGGTGCAGGTGTTGCTGGAGCGTGATGGGGAGTTGGCCGAAGAACCTTTCGATGCGGAACAGCCCGAATGATCGACGCGTATCAGGCCAGTAGCCAAGCCCGGGTGAATGCGGCGCTGGAGCCCTTGTTTGTTGCGCCCAGCCCGGAAATGAACCGCCTTTATGCCGCCATGCGCTACAGCGTGATGAACGGCGGCAAACGTGTGCGCCCGTTGCTGGCGTACGCGGCCTGTGAAGCCCTCGGCACCCCTGCCGAGCAGGCCAACGGCGCGGCGTGTGCAGTGGAATTGATCCACGCTTATTCCCTGGTACACGACGATTTGCCGGCGATGGACGACGACGATCTGCGTCGCGGCCAGCCCACCACTCATAAAGCCTTTGATGAAGCCTATGCGATCCTGGCCGGTGATGGCCTGCAGAGCCTGGCGTTCAGCGCACTGCTGGACCCGCGCTTGAGCAGCGTCAACGCCGAGATCCGCCTGCGCATGGTCACCGCCCTGGCCCACGCGGCAGGACCGGCCGGCATGGTCGGCGGGCAGGCAATCGACATGGGTTCGGTCAGTCTCAAGCTGGATCAGCAAGCCCTTGAACATATGCATCGCCACAAGACCGGCGCGCTGATCGAAGCCGCCGTGCACCTCGGCGCCCTGGCCAGCGGCCGTGCCGACGCGGCCCAATTGGCGGCATTGCAGGTCTATTCCCGAGCCATCGGCCTGGCGTTCCAGGTGCAGGACGACATACTCGACGTGGAAAGTGACACCGCCACCCTGGGCAAGCGCCAAGGTGCTGATATCGCACGGGACAAACCGACTTATCCTGCGCTTCTTGGGCTCGATGCTGCCAAGGCATACGCCCTGGAACTGCGCGACCAGGCCCTGGACGCCCTGCGACCTTTCGACGCGGCAGCCGAGCCGCTGCGTGACCTGGCTCGGTATATCGTCGAACGCCGGCACTGAAAACGGCGGCCATTGCCGCCGCATATCGGCCAAGTTCGGCGCTCTGCGTGGGCAGTTTGCGATGCTTGAGGTAAACTGCCGCCTCTTCTTATACCTATAACGATTCGCCTGATGCCCACGACGTTTCAAGAGATTCCCCGCAAGCGCCCGTCCACGCCCCTGCTCGACCGTGCTGCCACGCCGGACGGCCTGCGTCGTCTGGGTGAAGCCGAGCTGGAAACCCTGGCCGATGAACTGCGCCTGGAATTGCTCTACACGGTCGGCCAGACCGGTGGGCATTTCGGTGCTGGCCTGGGCGTCATCGAGCTGACCATCGCCTTGCATTACGTGTTCGACACCCCCGACGACCGGCTGGTGTGGGACGTGGGCCATCAGGCGTATCCGCACAAGATCCTCACGGGCCGCCGCGAGCGCATGGCCACCCTGCGCCAGAAGGACGGCGTTGCCGCCTTCCCACGCCGGTCAGAGAGCGAGTACGACACCTTTGGCGTCGGCCACTCCAGCACCTCGATCAGTGCAGCGCTGGGCATGGCGATTGCCGCCCGTCTGCAAAACAGCGATCGCAAGGCGATTGCGGTGATCGGTGATGGCGCATTGACAGCTGGCATGGCCTTCGAAGCGCTGAACCATGCGCCGGAAGTGGACGCCAACATGTTGGTGATCCTCAACGACAACGACATGTCGATCTCGCGCAACGTCGGTGGCCTGTCGAATTATTTGGCAAAGATTCTTTCCAGTCGTACCTACGCCAGCATGCGCGAAGGCAGCAAGAAGGTGCTCTCGCGTCTGCCCGGCGCGTGGGAAATTGCCCGACGTACCGAAGAATATGCCAAGGGCATGCTGGTTCCCGGCACCCTGTTCGAAGAGTTGGGCTGGAACTACATCGGCCCCATCGACGGCCATGACCTGCCGACCTTGATCGCCACACTGCGTAACATGCGTGACCTCAAGGGCCCGCAGTTCCTGCATATCGTCACCAAGAAAGGCAAAGGCTTCGCCCCGGCGGAAGTCGATCCGATTGGCTACCACGCGATCACCAAGCTGGAACCGGTGGACGCCCCCGCCGCCGCGCCGAAAAAGGCCAGCGGGCCGAAGTATTCCGGTGTGTTCGGCGAATGGCTGTGCGACATGGCCGCCGCCGACTCGCGTCTGGTGGGCATTACCCCGGCGATGAAGGAAGGCTCCGACCTGGTGGCATTCAGCGAGCGTTTCCCGCTGCGCTACTTCGACGTGGCGATTGCCGAGCAACATGCGGTGACGTTCGCGGCCGGCATGGCCTGCGAAGGCGCCAAGCCGGTGGTGGCGATCTATTCCACCTTTCTGCAACGTGGTTATGACCAGCTTATTCACGATGTGGCGGTACAAAACCTCGACGTGCTGTTCGCCATCGACCGCGCAGGCCTGGTGGGCGAAGACGGTCCGACCCACGCCGGCAGCTTTGACCTGTCGTACCTGCGCTGCATTCCCGGCATGCTGGTGATGACGCCGAGCGACGAAAACGAACTGCGCAAGATGCTCAGCACCGGCCACCTGTACAACGGCCCGGCCGCCGTGCGTTACCCGCGTGGGAATGGTCCGAATGCGGTGATTGAAAAAGATCTTGAGCCGATCGAAATCGGTAAAGGCATCGTGCGGCGCCAGGGCAACAAGGTCGCGTTCCTCGTGTTTGGCGTGCAATTGGCCGAAGCGCTGAAAGTCGCCGAAAAGATCGACGCGACCGTGATCGACATGCGTTTCGTCAAACCGCTGGATGAAGCCCTGGTGCGCGAGATCGCCGGTAGCCATGAGTTGCTGGTGACCGTTGAGGAGAACGCCATCATGGGCGGCGCCGGTGCGGCGGTCAGTGAATTCCTGGCGCGGGAGAACATCCTCAAGTCGGTGCTGCACCTGGGCTTGCCGGATGTGTACGTCGAACACGCCAAGCCGGCGCAGATGCTGGCGGAGTGTGGTTTGGACGAGGCAGGCATCGAGGCGGCGGTGCGCGTGCGCTTGGCGCTGCTCTCCCGGTAGAAATCGCATCAACATGTGGGAGGTGGCTTGCCCCTCCCACATTTGATTTTTGCCATCTTCAAACGCTACGGACAGCCCATGAAACGTCTGCACCTTGTCCTGCTGCTCCTGCCCGCACCTGAGTTGTTCGCCGAGACCCGCGACCAGGCCCTCAAACTCCCCGATGTGGTCATCAGCACCAACCGCCAGGTCCAGGCACGCAACGACAGCAGTGCCGCCAATACCGTATTCACCCGCGACGACATCGACCGCCTGCAACCCACCAGCCTCACCGACCTGCTCAGCCGCGTGCCCGGCGTACAAGTGGCGCGAACCGGTGGGCGCGGCAGTTTGCCGGGGATCTACCTGCGCGGCACCAAGTCCGCCCAGAGCCTGGTGCTGGTGGACGGCCAGCGCATTGCCAATACCACCTCCGGCGACAGCGGCCTGCAATACCTGAACGTCGACCAGATCGAGCGTGTGGAGGTGCTGCGCGGCTCGCGCTCGGTGATCTACGGCAGCGATGCCATCGGCGGGGTGATCCAGGTGTTTACCCGGCGCAATGCCGAGCAAGGTCTGCAACCGCGCCTGAAGCTGGGCATTGGCAGCAACCAGACCTGGGAGCGCAGCCTCGGTCTGTCGGGCGGTGATGAACACACGCGCTTCAACCTGGGGGCGAGCCTGGATGAGACCGCTGGCATCAATTCGACCCACCAATCCTTCCCCAGCGACGGCGACCATGATGCCTATCGCAATCAGTCGCTCAGCCTGAACCTCAGCCATTCGTTCAGCGATGAACTGGAGGTGGGTTTCAATCTGCTGGATAACTGGGGCAAGTCGGAGTACGACAACAGCTTCGGCCGCTACGACGTTGCCAGTGGGCAGACCTTTGGGCAAAAACCCTACACCGATTACGCCGTCAGCAGCGCCAGCGGGTATGTCGACGCAGCGCTCAATGAGCACTGGCAATCGCGCCTGGAGCTGGGCCACAGCGAGAACCGCGACACCAAGCGCGATACCCTCAGTGACGATTTCAGCGTGTTCAACACCTACCGCGACTCGCTGAACTGGCAGAACGACCTGACGCTCAACGACAGCAACAGCCTGATCCTGGGCGGCGACTGGTACGAAGACCGCTTCCACGGTTCCACCACGTTTAGCGAAGACAGCCGCTGGAACCGCGCAGCCTTTGTGCAGCACCGTTTCCACAGCGAATGGTTTTCCACAGAGCTGGGCCTGCGCCGCGACCAGAACCAGCAGTTCGGTGGGCAGAACAGTTGGAGCGGCACCCTGACGCTGCCGATCAACCCCGACAATGACTTATTGCTGAGCTACAGCGAAGGCTTTCGCGCGCCTACCTTCAACGATCTGTATTACCCCGACACGAAATACAGCAACCCGAACCTGCAGCCCGAGACCTCAAAGAGCTACGAACTGCAATGGCGCAGCCAACTGACCGACAGCACGCGCCTGGAGGCTTCGCTGTACCGCACCGACTTGAGCGATGCGATTATCCTGGACAGCACCAGCAAGCCGCAAAACGTGGCGTCGGCGCGTATTGACGGGTTTGAAGCCGCCCTCAAACAGGAACTGTTTGGCTGGCAAGGCAACCTGGGCGTGTCCATCATCGACCCGCGCGACCGTGATACCGGCCACACCCTGGCCCGCCGTGCACGGCGCACGTTGAATTTGGATCTGGATCGGCAATTCGACACACTCGGCCTGGGTGCGAGTTGGCAGGCGATCAGCAGCAGCTATGACGATGAAGACAATGCGCAGCGCCTGGGCGGCTATGGATTGCTCGGCTTGCGCAGCAGTTGGGCGCTGAACCGGGAAGTGGCGCTGTCACTGAAGGTCGATAACGTGCTGGATAAATCCTATGCGCGGGCACGTTACAGCTACAACGATCCGGCGTTTCTGAACAATCAGGATTACCGTGAAGAGGGTCGGGTGTGGAGGGTTGATGTGACCTGGACGCCTGAAATCTAATTGGCGCCTGGATTGGCCTCATCGGGGCAAGCCCCTCCCACATTTTGACTGCATTCACAGACAGCGGTCTCAGCGGCTCGGAGCAATCACCTGACATAACCGCGCCACCGCTTCCAGCATTTGCCCGCTAGGCCGCTCCAGGCCTTTGTCCGGCACCACGCGCACCCGCGCAGCCATCAATGGCCAGACTTTCCAGGCCTTCAGTTGAGACTGATCCCCCACCAGGATCAGCTCAGGGTCACGCTGCAACACCGACTCAATACTGACCTGCGGCGCAGGCAGTTTCAGGTCATCGAATACATTGCGCGCTCCGCAGACGCTCAACGCGTCGCTGATGATCTGCCCGCCACCCACGGTATACAGCGGCTGGTCCCACACCTGATAAAACACCCGCACTGGCTCGGCCTGCTGATAGCGCTGGCGCAGCCCGGCCAGGCGCTGGCGCAGTTGTGCAGCCAACTGCCGACCGGCCTCGGCGCGGCCCACTTGCTCGGCGATGGCCTGGACCTGGGTGGTGAGCTGTTCAAGGCTATGGGGTTCGGCGACATACACCGGGATATTCAGGCGTTGCAACTGTTCGCGCTGGGCTGGGCCGACACTGCCGGGCCACAACAGGATCAGGTCGGGATTGAGGCTGAGCAGGCGCTCCATGTCCAACTGGCCGTAATGCCCCACCGACGGCACCTTCGCCAAGTCGGCCGGCCGTTCGCCGCCATCGAGCACGCCAGCCAGCAGATCGGCAGCACCCAGTTCAACCACGATTTCAGTCAGGGATGGCGCCAGGCTCACCACGCGCTCGACGGCCAGGGCCTGGGCGCTCAACACCAGCAGCGCAAGCGCCAGCCAGCGGCGCATCATCCGAGTTGACGGGGAATGCGATAGAGGTAAAACAGCACCATCGTCGACAGCGCTAACAGGAACAGCGGCACTGCTTCCAGCCCGACAAACACCGCCAGCGCGCCCACCCACGACGGGATCGCGGCCACCAGCAACGCCGTGCGCCGACGGGCCGCGAGGGTGATCCAGGCAGCCGGTTCTTCGGGAGTATCGAGGGCTTTTGAAGTGGCGATCAGCGCGTGTTTATAGCCGTGGAAGTAGCGCAGGCTGAGGAACATCGAGGCCACGCCAGCGATGAACAACGGCATCGCCAGCACCGGCAGCAAGGCTACCTGACCAAACACCAGGTTGAGTACGAACAGCGGAAGCAGCGCCAGGGCCAGGTACTGCCACCAGTTGAAGGACAGTCGCCGTTTTACCTGGCCACGGGTCACGCGCGGTCGACCTCGCCCTGGTGCTCGTTGCCCATCATATGGTCGAGCTTGCTGGCTTTGGTCGCCAGGTAGAGCTTGTTATGGGGGTTGTGCCCGGTGTGCAGCGGCACGCGCTCGGCGACGGTGATGCCCATCTCGGTCAAGGCTTTGACCTTGCGCGGGTTGTTGGTCATCAAGCGCAGGGATTTCACGCCCAGGTGCTCCAGCATCGGCAGACAGATCGCGTAGTCACGCTGATCGGCAGCAAAGCCCAGGCGCTCATTGGCCTCAACGGTATCGGCGCCACCGTCTTGCAGCTCGTAGGCGCGGATCTTGTTCATCAGGCCAATGCCACGGCCTTCCTGGCGCAGATACAGCAGCACGCCACGCCCTTCACGGGCGATGGCGCGCATGGCAGCTTCCAATTGCGAGCCGCAGTCGCAGCGCTGGCTGAACAGCGCATCGCCGGTCAGGCATTCGGAATGCACACGACCCAGCACCGGCGCGCCATCCGCGATATCGCCGAGGCTGAGCACAACGTGTTCGCGCCCGGTGGCTTCTTCGAGGAAGCCGTTCATGGTGAACGTGGCAAAAGGGGTAGGCAGCTTGGAAGCGGCGACGAAAACGACGGGCACCGTGTGCTCCTGATTTCAGATTTCACAGAGGCGGCATTGTAACAGCAGGTTCCTACAGACGCTTAAGCTGAATGATCGCTGATAAAGATCAATCGGTTTGATTGGTCTTCCTCGCGGTTCTATGCAGTCAGAACGGATACGGCAGTTTCCAGCGCTGGAAGATCGGCTTCAGCTCGCCGCTTTTGACAAGGACGGCCATGCGCTGGTCGAACACGGTACGTAATGCCCGGCCACGCTCGGTGTCGGCAAAGCCTATGTAGAGCGGGAGGTCAATAAGGTGGGTGAGCCGGAACCGGGCACGATCGGGCGCCTGGTTGAGGACATATTGCGCCTCGGTGAGGGCGTCGATGTAGAAATCGACCCGACCGTGCTGGAGCATCGGCAGAATCCCGTCACGGCGCTGGATCTGGTTGAAACGGCGCACATTGGGCAAGTACGCCTCGTACCGGTAGCCGCGAACCCAGGCCAGGCGGTATTCGCCCAGCGTCGCCACGCTCGGAATCGGCGAGGTTGTCAGCCCAAGGGCGTAGATAGGGTCGGAGTCAAAGTTCCAGTGCGGGTACAGCACGCCCTTGACCTCATCGCGGTAGGAACCCACCCAACCATCCACCTCACCGCGCTGGGCCAGGCCCACCGACCGGGTGTACGGCTCGATACGGGTTTGCAGCGTGATCCCACTCGACTCAAACACCTGACGCATCACATCCCAGGCCAGGCCGCTGCCGTCCGCGTTGGTGTAGTCATCCCAGGCCTCACTGGCGAGCACGACCTTGCCTGGTATCACGGGCACATCCTGCGCCTGCGCCCAGGCTGGAATCACACACAGCAGTATCAGCAGCCAGCGGCGTACAACCATGGGTACGACCTCCTGCAAAACCTTGCTTGAGTAATGACGTTATAGAGGGTAGCGCAGTGCGCCGATTCAGGGCGTGTCGCGAAAGTGTTGATAACCCCGGATGGCCGGTGTGATGTCCTGTCCCTTTGCGTCAAGCAGCGTCACACCCTGCCCCGCCTGGACACGGCCGATGACGTGCACCGGCCAACCGTCGGCCAGCAACGGCGCCAGCTCGACGGGCGGCAAGGTAAACGCCAGCACGTAATCGTCGCCACCGCTCAAGGCAGCCACCCGCGCCTCATCATCACCAACAAATGCCAGCAAGGCGCTGGACAGCGGCAACTGCTGACGCTCGATCAACAGGCTGACAGCCGATGCCTTGGCGATATGCCCGCAATCGGCCAACAGCCCGTCGGAGATGTCCATCGCAGCCGTCGCTTTGCCGCGCAGCGCCAGCCCCAAGGCCAACTGCGGTTGCGGTGACCAGTAATGGGCCAGCAGTGGCTGCGCAACGGCCTCATCGGCGTTGCGCAGACCCAGTACCAGCGGCAAGGCGCCAGCGGCATTGCCCAACTCGCCGCCGACGCACAGCAGGTCGCCCGGTTGCGCACCGCTGCGCGTCAACGCCTGGCCCGCCGGTACACGCCCGAACACGGTCAGGGTCAGGCTGAGCGGGCCGCGCGTGGTGTCGCCACCCACCAGACCCACGCCGCAGCTCAGCGCCATGGCGTTCAAGCCCTGGGCATAGCGTTGCAACCAGTCGGCATCGACGGTGGGTGTCGTGAGTGCAAGGGTAAATGCGAGGGGGTTGGCGCCCATGGCGGCCAGATCGCTCACCGCTACCGCCAACGAGCGCTGGCCGAGCAGAAACGGATCGCAGGGGTCGGCAAAGTGCACGCCGGCCACCAAGGTATCGGTGGAGATTGCCAGTTGCTCCCCGGCAGGGAGCGCCAGCAGGGCGCAGTCGTCGCCAATCCCCAAGGCAATGCCGTCGCCGCCCTGCGCACAGGGCGCGGCGGCGAAGTACTTGCGGATCAGCTCAAACTCACCCATTCAGGACTCAAGCGCAGGTTAGCGCTTGTGTTCCTTCACTTCGGCTTCACGCAGGCGCGGGGCCAGCTTGTCGAGCACGCCGTTGACGAACTTGTGGCCGTCGGTCGAACCGTAGACTTTCGCCAGCTCGATACCTTCGTTGATCACCACGCGGTACGGCACGTCGACACGCTTGAGCAGTTCCCAGGTGGACAGGCGCAATACGCACAGCTCAACCGGGTCGAGTTCTTCGATGGTCAGGTCCAGGCAAGGCGCCAGGGCTGTGTCGATCTCGGTCAGGTTGGCATGCACGCCGTGCAGGATGTCGTGGAAGTAGCTCTGGTCGGCGAAGGTGAAGTCGTTATCGACGCGAAACTGTGCCTCGATTTCGTTCAGCGAAGCGCCTGCCAGGTGACGCTGGTACAGCGCCTGGGTCGCAAGTTGACGCGCCTTGCGACGCTTCTCGCTCTTGGACGGCTTGCCGGCATCGGCAGGACGCGGGTCCTGAGGGTTGAACTGATCGCTCTCGTCAGAAATCACTTGGCCTCCAACTGCGACAGCAGGCTAACCATTTCCAGGGCGGACAAGGCAGCTTCAGCGCCTTTGTTACCGGCCTTGGTGCCGGAACGCTCGATGGCTTGCTCGATGGAATCAACGGTCAGTACGCCGAAAGCGACTGGCACGCCGAACTCCATGGACACCTGGGCCAGGCCCTTGGTGCATTCGCCGGCCACGTATTCGAAGTGCGGAGTACCGCCACGAATCACAGCGCCCAGGGCGATGATGGCTGCGTATTCACCCTGTTGAGCAACTTTTTGCGCAACCAGTGGAATTTCGAAGGCGCCAGGGGCACGGATAATCGTGATGTCGCTTTCGCTCACACCGTGGCGAACCAGGGCATCCACGGCACCGCTTACCAGGCTTTCAACCACAAAGCTGTTGAAGCGGCCAACCACCAGGGCATAGCGGCCTTTGGGGGCGATGAAGGTACCTTCGATGGTCTTCAGGGTCATTCGACAAATCTCTTAAAGAGCCGGGACGCGAAAAGTGCGTCCCTCAGTGATGATTTAACCGCGAACAAGGGGCAACAAACGCCAGCCTTTATTCGGAGGGCACGTATTCTACAACTTCCAGATCGAATCCGGATATCGCATTAAATTTCATCGGTGCACTCATCAGGCGCATTTTGCGCACACCGAGGTCCCGCAGAATCTGCGAACCGGCCCCGACGATGCTGTAGGTGGTCGGTGTTTTGGCCTGGGTCTGCTCGGCGGTTTCGCGGATATGGGCGAGCAATACGTCGCCGTCCACCGGGTTACCCAGCAGCAACACCACACCGCTGCCCGCCTCGGACACCGCAGCCATGGCGGCGCGCAGGCTCCAACGGCCCGGCTGCTTGACCATCAACAGGTCGCGCAGTGGGTCCATGTTGTGCACGCGCACCAGGGTCGGTTCGTCACCGCTGATGGCGCCCAGGGTCAGGGCCATGTGCACGTCGCCTTCCACCGAATCACGGTAGGTCACCAGGTTGAATTGGCCCAGTTCGCTGTCCAGCGGCTGCTCGGCAATCCGCTGAACGGTACGTTCGTGGATCATCCGGTAGTGGATCAGGTCGGCAATGGTGCCGATCTTGATGTTGTGCTCGGCGGCAAAGGCTTCGAGTTCGGCGCGACGGGCCATGGTGCCGTCGTCGTTCATCACTTCGCAGATCACGCCGCTGGGCTCGAAACCGGCCATGCGCGCCAGGTCGCAGGCCGCTTCGGTATGGCCGGCACGGGCCAGGGTGCCGCCCGGTTGGGCCATCAGCGGGAAGATATGGCCAGGGCTGACAATGTCTTCGGCCTTGGCGTCTTTCGCGGCAGCCGCTTGCACGGTGCGGGCGCGGTCAGCGGCGGAGATGCCGGTGGTGACGCCGGTGGTCGCTTCAATCGACACCGTGAACTTTGTACCAAACCCCGAGCCATTGCGCGGCGCCATCAACGGCAGCTTGAGCAGCTCGCAGCGCTCGCGGCTCATGGGCATGCAGATCAGCCCACGGGCGTGCTTGGCCATGAAGTTGATGTGCTCGGGCTTGCAGGCCTCGGCGGCCATGATGATGTCGCCTTCGTTCTCGCGGTCTTCGTCGTCCATCAGGATGACCATCTTGCCTTGGCGGATGTCTTCAACCAGTTCTTCGATGTTATTGAGCGCCACGCGGCACCCCCTTGGTCAGGATTTCAGGTAGCCGTTAGCGGCCAAAAAACTTTCAGTGATGTTACCTGCAGCAGGCTCTGCGGCCTTGTCGCCCAACAACAGGCGCTCCAGGTAACGGGCAAGCAAGTCGACTTCCAGATTCACCCGGCGACCAGGCTGGTACGACGCCATGATGGTTTCGCTCAGGGTGTGGGGAATGATGGTCAGCTCGAATTCGGCGCCATTCACGGCGTTCACGGTCAGGCTGGTGCCGTCGACGGTGATCGAGCCTTTGTGGGCAATGTACTTGGCCAGCTCTTTCGGCGCGCGAATGCGGAATTCCACGGCGCGGGCGTTTTCGCTGCGGGCAACCACTTCGCCGACACCGTCGACGTGGCCGCTGACCAGATGACCACCGAGGCGGGTGGTGGGCGTCAGGGCTTTTTCCAGGTTGACCGGGCTGCCGGCCTTGAGGTCATTCATCGCGGTGCAGTCCAGGGTCTCCCGGCTGACGTCGGCGGCAAAGCCATTGCCAGGCAGCTCGATGACGGTCAGGCACACGCCGCTGACGGCAATGCTGTCGCCCAGCTTGACGTCGCCGAGGTCGAGCTTGCCGGTTTCAACCAGCAGGCGTACGTCGCCGCCTTTGGGGGTCATTGCACGGATGCTGCCGATGGATTCGATAATGCCGGTGAACATTTCGTTCTCCTGAAAACGAGGGGCTGACGCGCAAGCGCAGGCCGGGAATTATACGCTCGCTGCTGGCACAGGGATGGCAGTGACCCGCCAGTCGTCGCCTACAGCGCGCATTTCAGTGATCTTGAGTTGGGGGGCGTCGGCCAGCTTCTCAAGCGGCCAGTCCAGCAACGGCCGAGCGGCAGAGCCGAGGAACTTGCCGGCGACGAAAATCACGTATTCGTCCACCAGCCCCTGCTGGGCAAACGCCCCTGCCAGGCTTGGGCCGGCTTCCACCAGCACCTCGTTGACGCCACGCGCCGCCAGGGCCACCAGCGCCGAACGCAGGTCGACCTGGCCTTCCACACCCGGCACCACCAGGCACTCAGGGCCACGGGGGAACTGGTTCTCCGGGGTGACACAGGTGATGACCAATGCCGGACCCGCCTTGAAGAACGGCGCGTTGAGCGGCACCCGCAGGCGACCGTCGATCAACACACGCAGCGGCGGGCGCGACATGGCCAGGGCGGTGGTTGCTTCATCCAGGCCCAGCTCGGCGGCGCGCACGGTCAGCCGCGCGCCGTCGGCCAACACCGTGTCGGCGCCGGTCAGCACCACGCTGGCCTCGGCGCGCAGGCGCTGCACGGCGGCGCGGGCGGCAGGGCCGGTGATCCATTGGCTTTCGCCGCTGGCCATCGCCGTGCGGCCGTCCAGGCTCATCGCCAGCTTGACCCGCACAAACGGCAGGCCGTGTTCCATACGCTTGAGAAAACCCGGGTTCAGCGCCCGCGCCTCACTTTCCAATACGCCGCTGCGAATCTCGATCCCGGCCTGGGCCAGGCGCTGCATACCGCGCCCTGCCACTTCCGGGTTGGGGTCCTGCATGCCGGCCACGACCCGCGCAACGCCAGCACTCACCAGCGCATCGGCGCACGGCGGTGTACGACCGTGATGACTGCACGGTTCGAGGGTCACGTACACGGTGGCGCCACGGGCCTTGTCCCCGGCGGCGCGCAGGGCATTGGGTTCGGCATGGGGTTCGCCGGTGCGCTCATGCCAGCCTTCGCCGACAATCTGGCCATCTCGCACGATCACGCAGCCCACCCGAGGGTTGGGGTGAGTGGTGTAGCGGCCCTTGCGCGCCAGTTCTAGGGCGCGGGCCATGTAATGGGCGTCGAGGACAGCTTGTTCAGCGATAGGTGGGATCATGGTTTGACCGGCTCACGGGCCAGGCGGTCGATCTCTTCGCGGAACTCATTGAGGTCCTGGAAGCGTCGATACACCGAAGCGAAACGGATATAGGCGACTTCGTCGAGCTTTTGCAGCTCGCCCATCACCAACTCGCCCACCACCAGGCTCTTGACCTCGCGCTCGCCGGTCGCCCGCAGCTTGTGCTTGATGTGCACCAGCGCCGCTTCCAGCCGCTCGACACTCACCGGGCGTTTTTCCAGGGCGCGCTGCATACCGGCGCGCAGTTTTTCTTCGTCGAAGGGCTGGCGGCTGCCGTCGGATTTGATCAGACGTGGCAATACCAGTTCGGCGGTTTCGAAGGTGGTGAAACGTTCACCGCAGCCAGAGGCCAGGCATTCGCGCCGGCGACGTACTTGATCGCCCTCGGCGACCAGACGCGAGTCAATGACCTTGGTGTCGTTGGCACCGCAGAAGGGACAGTGCATGGTGGCAGGCAACAAAAAAAGGGAGGGCCATGGTAGCGCATCCCTGTGGCAAGACAAGCCATAGCCTTTACGGTATATAGGCGGGCTATTATGTTTCTTACATTTCAAGTCACGGATTTTGTCCTTTCTGGAGCCGTACATGCAGTTACGACCACTTGTTTTGCTCACCCTGTTCAGTGTCCTGGTCGCCTGCAGCAGCGAAGCCCCCAAACCTTCCACGCCTCAACCGGTGCCTGCGCAAGAGAAAAAAGTCCCGGGCATTGAAGACCTAGGCCCACTGCCCGCCTACCAGCGTGAAATCAACGGCAGCCTGACCAACGTGCCCGCCGGGGCCGAAGTCGAGATGGCCCTGCTGGTGATCGACGACCGCTCGCGCCCGCAACAACTGCTCGCCAGCAGCGTGCTGACCGGCAATGGCAAGCCATTGGCCTTCCGCCTGCGCTTCAACCCCGAGGCCTTCCCGGCCGGGGCGCGGGTTGAACTGCGCGGCCGCGCCAGCCAATCCGGCCAGTTGATCCTGCACCTGCCCGCCGTGCGCATCACCCAGGCAATCACCCAGACCACCGGCCCCCTGGAACTCGTCAAGGCACCATGACGCCGCCGTTGGACTTGCAGCGCGCCCTGAGCGAACTGATCGGCGACGCGCAACTGGTGCCCTGCCCACTGCCGGGTACCGAGCTGTCGTTGTGGTTGCTGGATGCGGACAACATGGACCGCGCCTTCAGCCCCGAAGAAACCCGGCGCATCCTGCATGAGCCGCCCTACTGGAGTTTTTGCTGGGCCAGCGGCCTGGCATTGGCGCGGTATTTGGCGGCGAACCCCGAGTGGGTCGCCGGCAAGCGCGTGCTGGACTTCGGTGCCGGTTCCGGCGTGGCCGCGATTGCAGCGGTCAAAGCCGGCGCGTTGGAAGTGGTGGCCTGCGATCTGGACCCGCTGGCCTTGGCGGCTTGCCGCGCCAATGCCGAGCTCAATCACGTGGAACTGACCTACTCGGCCGACTTCTTCACCGAAGCCGACCGCTTCGACCTGATCCTGGTAGCCGACGTGCTCTACGACCGCGCCAACCTGCCGCTGCTGGATCACTTCCTCAGCCGTGGCCGCGAAGCACTGGTCGCGGATTCACGGGTGCGCGACTTCCAGCACCCGGCTTACCAGCGCCTGGAAATCCTCGACGCGCTGACCCTGCCCGACCTGGCCGAGCCTTGGGAGTTTCGCAAGGTGAGCCTGTACCATTCGCGGCGCTAAGGTTGCGCGTTACAAATTTTCGGCAACAGGTTGGCTGAGACAGTGAGCGACAGGGCATGGAAAATGCCTTCCTTTCGCACGCGGCCCGGACAATCGACCTGCATGTTTTTTCAGAAAACCTCGCTTATCTACGGCAACACAAAGGTCTTGCATAAAGTCAGGCAGCTACCTAACCTTTGCGGCAATACACCCGCCATGCCTCTGGTTGCGTCAGTAGCCAAGCACAAATTGTGCGGGTTTTTTATGCCCGGTACTTTTTTGGCATGAGGACGTTCAGCAAGCCTGCCATCGACGTGCCTGCGCAATTGGAGCTCCTCAAGCTTCGCGGATTGAATATTCATAATGGGGCTCGCGCCGAGGCTTTCCTGCGGTTTGTCAGTTTTTTCCGACTAAGCCCTTACATGCGGCCCTTCCAAAAGCCGGAAGATGTCGAGCACAGATTCCGTGACGGCAGCCAATTCAGCCAATTAACTCGCCTTTACAACTTCGATCAACGACTTCGTTTATTAACTATGGACGCCATAGAAAGAGTCGAGGTGGCATCGCGTGCAGTCATCAGTAACCACATGGGCCCCGTTTATGGCAGCCACTGGTACATCAACCCGCAGATCTTTCATCACGCATACGATCATCAACGCCTGCTCACGACGTTGTCCCTGAAGCAGTCGACCGCGACACGCGATTACCAGCGAGAATGCGAGCGCATCGATAGATCCCAGGCAGACAGTGCGAGAAAAGACCTGCTCAAACACCAAAGGGCAAGAGAAAGCTACAGCCGTCACTACCCGTTGACCTATGACCAGCCTTCATTGATGCCCGGCTGGGCCATGCTTGAGGAACTGACGCTGGGTGATTTGTCCCACCTGTACAAAGGTTTGGCAAAGGACGTGGACAAAAAAGCCATTGCCAGGCGCCTGCAACTCCCATCCCCCCTGATGCAATCCTGGCTGCACACGTTGACCACCATTCGAAATGTATGCGCCCATCATTCACGGATGTGGAACCGAGAATTGGGTATTCGTCCCGAGCTCCCGAAGAAAGCTAATTTCTTGTGGCCGGAACATCTTCTCCAACAAGGGCCTCATAGCCGAATTTTCGCCGTACTTTGTATTCTTAACCACCTGATGCATCAAGTAAGCCCACACACCCATTGGGATCAGCGCCTGTACCAACTTATCGACGAGTTTCCTGATGTCAGCTTGAAAGCCATGGGCTTTCCTCAGGACTGGTATCAAGACCCTTTTTGGCACGCCTCTCCCGGCTGAGAGCCATGCAGCTTCCGGTAGCCTGCGCCAGCCCTTATAGTTGCCCCATTCCCGCTTTATTCGAGACGCCCCATGAGTGAGCCCACGCCGTACATCTTCGACGTCACCACCGCCAACTTCGACCAGGCCGTGATCCAGAACTCCTTCGAAAAACCCGTCCTGGTGGATTTCTGGGCCGAGTGGTGCGCGCCGTGCAAGGCGTTGATGCCGATGCTGGCGCAGATTGCCGAGAGTTATCAGGGCGAGTTGCTGTTGGCCAAGGTCGATTGCGAAGCCGAGCAGGAAATTGTTGCGCGCTTTGGCATTCAAAGCCTGCCGACGGTGGTGCTGTTCAAGGATGGCCAGCCGGTGGATGGTTTTGCTGGCGCGCAGCCGGAGTCGGCGGTGCGTGCACTGTTGGAGCCCCATGTGCAGATGCCTGCGCCAAAAGCGGCTGATCCGTTGGTGCAGGCCCAAACGTTGTTTGCCGAAGGTCGCATCAGCGAAGCCGAAGCCGTACTCGTCGCACTGCTGGGCGAGGACAACACCAACGCTGCCGCATTGATCCTGTACGCGCGCTGCCTGGCCGAACGTGGTGAGCTGGGTGAAGCGCAAACCGTGCTCGACGCCGTTAAAAGCGACGACCACAAAGCCGCGCTCGCCGGGGCCAAGGCGCAAATCACCTTTCTGCGCCAGGCCGCCGACCTGCCGGACGCCGCCGACTTGAAAAGCCGTCTGGCGCAAAACCCGCAGGACGATGAAGCCGCCTATCAGTTGAGCATCCAACAACTGGCGCGCCAGCAGTACGACGCCGCGCTGGAAGGCCTGCTCAAATTGTTTATCCGCAACCGCAGCTACAGCGAAGGCCTGCCGCACAAGACCTTGCTGCAAGTGTTCGAACTGCTGGGCAATGACCATCCACTGGTCACCGCGTACCGCCGCAAGTTGTTTGCCGCGCTGTACTAATCGCCGATCCAACTGTACAGCGGCGTATCCCCGCCGCTGCTCACCTTGACCTTGGCGCTGTGGCGCAGGCGCACCAACAGGCGCTTGCCCGCCGAGGCATCGCCAGCCAGGGCTTCCAGTTGGTCGAGCAGTTCCAGGCCAGTGAGTTGCCCGGCGCTGCGCAACAGGTCCAGGGCGTTCTGCCACAGATCCTCATTTTGTTTAACCGGCGCCGCTGTCGGCGCAGTCGGGGTGGGTGCGGCCTGCAACTGCGCGCCCAGCCGTGCCCAGTCGCCGTCGTCCAGTTCCAGGGTCAAGTCCACCGGCAGGTCGCCGACGGTTCCACGAATTCGCAACATCGTCCTTACTCCTGCAGTTTTTCTGACGGGCATGCTCCCATGCGGCTTGCGCAACGCCAAGCAGACGGTCAAACTCTCGGCTCTATTGTTATAAGATCACATAACATAACTTTCATGTTCTGGAGCCTTCTCATGCGCCGCCTGCTGCTCGCTTTGCCGTTCGCCCTGCTGCCACTCGCCATTGCTCACGCAGCCGACGAGCATGATCACGACCACGAACACGGCAGCCTTGGCGCCCACGAGCACGGCGTCGGCCGCCTCAATGCCGTACTCGACGGCCAGGCCCTGGAGCTTGAGCTGGACAGCCCGGCCATGAACCTGGTCGGTTTCGAGCACGTCGCCACTACTGCGGCCGACAAGGCCAAGGTCGCCGCCGCGCGCAAACAGCTGGAAAACCCAGCGGCCCTGTTCAACCTGCCCAAGGCCGCCGGTTGCGTGGTCAGCAGCCAGGAACTCAACAGCCCGTTGTTCGGCGACAAGCCGGAAGCCGACCACGACGACGATGATGACCACGATCACGACGCCAAGGACGGCGCCCACGAGCATCATCACGACCACAGCGAAATCCACGCCCATTACCAATTCACCTGCGCCACGCCGACTGCCTTGAGCAATCTGGACCTGACGCAGGTCTTCAAGACCTTCCCCGCCACCCAGAAAATTCAGGTACAACTGATCGGCCCGAGCGGCCAGCAAGGTGTTGACGCCACGGCCACAGCAGCCACCCTGAAGTTCTGAGTTCACATGACCCAAGCACTGATCGAACTGTCTGACCTGGGCTTCAACTGGCCCGGTCACCCACAGTTGCTGGATATTCCCGCGTTCCGCCTGGACGCGGGGGAAACCCTGTTTCTCAAGGGCCCGAGCGGCAGTGGCAAGACTACGCTGCTGGGCCTGTTGGGCGGCGTGCAGACGCCCAGCCGAGGCAGCATTCGCCTGCTGGGCCAGGAGCTGACCGAACTCTCGGCCGGCGCCCGTGATCGTTTCCGCGTCGACCATACCGGCTACGTCTTCCAGCAATTCAACCTGCTGCCGTTCCTGTCGGTGCGCGAAAACGTCGAGTTGCCTTGCCACTTTTCCAAACTGCGTGCGCAGCGTGCAAAGCAGCGCCACGGCAGTGTCGACCAGGCCGCCGCCACGTTGCTCGCACATTTGGGCTTGAAGGATAAAGACCTGCTGGAGCGCCGTGCCGACTCGCTGTCCATCGGCCAGCAGCAACGAGTGGCCGCCGCCCGTGCGCTGATCGGCCAACCGGAGCTGGTGATCGCCGACGAACCCACCTCGGCCCTGGACTACGACGCCCGCGAAGCTTTCCTTCAGCTGCTGTTCGCTGAATGCCGCGACGCTGGCGCCAGCCTGTTGTTTGTCAGCCACGACCAGAGCCTGGCGCCGTTGTTCGACCGCAACCTGTCGCTGGCCGAACTCAATCGTGCCGCCACGCCCGCAGAGGTTTGAGATGTATTTGTTTCGTCTGGCCATGGCCAGCCTGGCTAACCGCCGCTTTACCGCGATCCTCACCGCGTTCGCCATCGCGCTTTCAGTCTGCTTGTTGCTCGCGGTGGAACGGGTGCGCGTTGAGGCACGCAACAGTTTCGCCAGCACCATCAGCGGCACCGACCTGATCGTCGGCGCGCGTTCCGGCTCGGTCAACCTGCTGCTGTATTCGGTGTTTCGCATCGGCAACGCGACCAACAATATCCGCTGGGACAGCTACGAGCACTTCGCCGCCAACCCCCAGGTCAAATGGGCGATCCCGATTTCCCTCGGCGACTCCCATCGCGGCTACCGGGTGATGGGCACCAACGAATCCTACTTCGAGCACTATCAGTACGGCCGCAAGCAAAACCTCGAACTCGCCAGTGGCCGTGCCTTTGCCACCGACCCGTTCGAAGTGGTGCTCGGCGCCGAGGTGGCCGATGCCCTGCATTACAAGCTCGGCGACAAGCTGGTACTGGCCCATGGTGTGGCGGTGGTCAGCCTGGTGAAACATGATGACAAACCGTTCACCGTGGTCGGTATTCTCAAACGTACCGGCACGCCGGTGGACCGCACGTTGCACATCAGCCTGGGCGGCATGGAAGCGATCCATATCGACTGGCACAACGGCGTGCCGGCCCAGGGTAAAGGCCGTATCAGCGCCGACCAGGCGCGCAACATGGACCTGACTCCGCAGGCCATCACCGCCTTTATGCTTGGCCTGAACAACAAGATTTCCACTTTCGCCCTGCAACGGGAGATCAATGAATTCCGTGGCGAGCCGATGCTCGCGATCTTGCCGGGCGTGGCGTTGCAAGAGCTGTGGAGCATGATGGGCACCGCCGAAAAAGCGCTGTTCGTGATCTCGCTGTTCGTGGTGCTGACCGGCTTGATCGGCATGCTCACGGCGATCCTCACCAGCCTTAACGAACGCCGCCGCGAAATGGCGATCCTGCGCTCGGTGGGTGCACGGCCGTGGCATATCGCGACGTTGCTGATCTTCGAAGCCTTCGCCCTGGCCCTATCCGGCGTGATCGCAGGCGTGGGCCTGCTGTATGTGTGCATCGCCGCGTCGCGCGGGTATTTGCAGGCCAATTACGGGCTGGACCTGCCGATGTCATGGCCAAGCGAATATGAATGGACCCTGCTCGCCGGTATCCTGGCTGCTGCGCTGTTGATGGGTAGCGTGCCGGCCTGGCGCGCCTACCGACAATCCTTGGCCGATGGCCTGTCCATACGTTTATGAGGAAGGCTTCGATGCGTCGTGCCCTGTTCGCACTGTTGTTGCTGGTGGTCGTTCCGGCCTGGGCGGATGAGCAGCCCAAGGATTTGTCCTGGCAAGAGATGATTCCGCCGGACGCGCCGCCGGAAGTCCCCAATATGAAACCGCTGCATGACCTGTCGAACATGGCCGACGCCCTGGCCGTCGAAGCCGCGCCCGCGGCCAAGCAGGACTTGCCCAATGCGCCGGTGGTGCAGAGCCTCAATGGCCAGCACATCCGCCTGCCGGGCTATATCGTGCCGTTGGAAGTCAGTGAGGAAGGCCGCACCACCGAGTTTTTGCTGGTGCCGTATTTCGGCGCGTGCATCCACGTACCGCCGCCGCCGTCGAACCAGATCGTGCATGTGAAAAGCGAAGTCGGGGTAAAACTCGATGAGTTGTACCAGCCGTACTGGATTGAAGGCGCGATGCAGGTCAAGCCGTCTACCAGCGAACTGGCCGACGCCGGTTACCAGATGGAGGCCGAGAAGATTTACATGTACGAGCTGCAGGAATAACCCTGATCGCCCTTTCATTGAGCTGAGTCAAAAGACCAGACGGAACGATCTTTACCATTGGACGTACAACTTTTAAACGTCCTTTGGAGCTCCCATGAACAAGTCTCTGCTCGGCGCGTCCCTCTTCGCGCTCGCCCTCGTCGCCCCCCTTGCCCACGCTCACGAAGCGGGCGACATTCTGGTTCGCGCCGGTGCTATCACCGTGAACCCGAAGGCCGACAGCAGCACCGTCAAGGTTGACCAGGGCCCGCTGGCCGGCGCCAATCTGGGCGGCAAGGCGACCATGAGCAGCGACACCCAGCTGGGCCTCAACTTCGCCTACATGCTGACCAATCACGTGGGTATCGAACTGCTGGCCGCCACGCCGTTCGAGCACGACGTGAAGATCAAGGGCACCGCCCTCGGCGCCGCCAATGGCAAGCTCGGCACCCTGAAACACCTGCCGCCGACCCTGAGCGTCGTGTACTACCCGCTGGACAACAAGTCCGCCTTCCAGCCGTACGTCGGCGCCGGTATCAACTACACCTGGATCTACGATGAACACGTAGGCAGCCGTGCCCAAGGGGCTGGCTTCAGCAACTTCAAGGCTGAGAACTCGTGGGGGTGGGCTGCGCAGATCGGCGCGGACTACATGATCAACGACAAGTGGATGATCAACGCCCAGGCGCGCTACATCGACATCAGCACCAAGGCGACCGTGGAAAACAACGCCGTGGCGCCGGGCACACGTGCCAAGGTCAATGTGGACGTCGACCCGATGGTTTACATGGTGGGTATCGGTTACAAGTTCTAAGC
Source organism: Pseudomonas sp. SR18 (assembly GCF_023701505.1). NCBI lineage: Bacteria > Pseudomonadati > Pseudomonadota > Gammaproteobacteria > Pseudomonadales > Pseudomonadaceae > Pseudomonas > Pseudomonas sp. SR18. Next base: position 309,980 of record NZ_JAMQAU010000004.1, read on the forward strand.
AACATCACATAACACATGTGGGAGGGGGCTGGCCCCCGATAGCGGTGGATCAGCCAACGAATCTGTTGACTGGCACTCTGCTATCGGGGGCAAGCCCCCTCCCACATTTGGGTTTTGTGTTGGATTCAGCTGTGGCGGTAGAACCGGTCTAGCAACGCCGGCAACCCCGCTCGCCACGCCCGTGGCTTGATGCCAAAGGTATGCAGGATTTTCTTGCAGGCCAGCACCGCGTGTTGCGGCTCATCCGCCGCGTCCGGCCGGGCCGCGTGGGCCTGGGCGGTGGGTGATTCAATCGCCAACGGGTGGAAATTGCGTGCTTCGGTCAGAATCGCCTGGCCCAGCGCCAGCGGCGTGGTGGCCTCCTGGCCGGCGTAGTGGTAAGTGCCCCACAGCGGCGCCGCGCAATCGAGTTGCTTGAGCACTGAAATGATCACCCGCGCCGCATCATCCACCGGCGTCGGGTTACCGCGTCGGTCATCCGCCATCAGCAACTCGTCGGTGTTCTCGGCCCGGGCCAGGAAGCGCCCGAGAGTGCCATCAACGCTGTCATCCAGCAGCCAGCCAAAGCGCAGCAACACATGCTGCGGGCACGTGGCGCGCACACTCTGTTCGATACGCCACAACGCCTGGCCGCGCAGGCCCAGGGGCACCGGCTCGTCCTTTTCGCTGTAGGCGGTGGCACGGGAGCCATCGAATACGCGGTAGCTGGACGGTTGGAGCAAGGTGATGTTGTGGTGTTGGCACAGTTCGGCCAGGCGTTCGATGGCGAACTCCTGGGAAGCCAAACGGGTTTCGCTGACGGCTTCGGCCTGGAACCAGTCGAAGTAGTAGGCGAGATTGATCAAGGCATCGGGACGGGTGTCGTCGAGCAATTGGGTGAGGCTCGCGGCATCCCAGCCGTCTTGGGGCGGTTTGGGTGCGAGGAAACCGATGTCTTCCTCTGCACCGAGGCGAATCAGCGCCTGCCCGAGGGCATTCCCGCCGCCCAGTAACATAAGGCGCATTCGCATAGATTGAGCAGGCCCGGTCTGTTTGGAACGTTGGCTATGGTCGGCAGGCCCATGGGCCTTGCCGCTGGCAGTTGCCAGAATCGTTGCATTTTGCGGGTTTGTAGCGCAACCGTCACGGATTAAGTGTCTTGACATCGGGCTCTGCCGGCGCGTGCTCCAGCGCCGTACGCTGAGGCATCATGACCTGCTGTGGATAAGTCTGCGCGAAGTGCACCTCGGGGCAGTTATCCACAAGCTTTTTCAGACGCTGATTAAAGGCACGACTGACAGCATATTGCCCACCCGACACTGTGCGGAACTGCGCCGTGAGCACCACACCATTGAGGTCCATCCTGTCGACACCAAACACCTCCAGCGGCCCTTGCAGGTTGTACTTGAGGAACACATCGTCGCGGATCGCCTGACCAGCTTCACGAATCAACTCCACGGCCTTGTCCACATCGGTGTCGTAGGTGAACTGCACCGAGAAGAACGCATAGGCAAATTGCCGCGACTGATTGGTGACAGCCTTGATCTGTCCGAACGGCACCGAATGCACAAAACCCTTGCCGTCGCGCAGGCGCAGGGTGCGGATGGTCAGGCCCTCAACGGTGCCGGCGTGGCCGGAGTCAAGCACCACCCAGTCGCCGATGGACAGCGTGTCCTCAATGATGATGAACAACCCGGTGATCACATCCTGCACCAGTTGCTGTGAGCCGAAACCAATGGCCAGGCCGACCACACCGGCACCCGCCAGCAGCGGTGCGACATTGATGCCCAGGTTGGCCATGGTGGTGATCGCGCAGATGACCACCAGAATGATCTTCACCGCATTACGCACCAGCGGCAGGATGGTTTTCACCCGCGTGCTCGGCTGGCGGTTGGAGCGTTTGTTCACTGGCGGTTTCAGCGCTTCCTGGATCGCCGTGTCGAGCACCACCCAGAACAGCCACGTCATCAGCAGGATCAGGCCGATGCTGCTCAAAGAGTCGCTGATCGCCCGTCCTATCGAGTTGCGCTGGGCAAACTCGAACAACGACACACCCCAGATCCGCCCGAGGATTTCGATAAAGGCGATGGCCATGACGATGCGCAGGATCGCGTGCAACAGACTGAGGAAACGTTCCTTGTAGGCGCTGCTGCGCTGGATCGCCACCTGGCTGCGAGACTTGAACAGGTGCTGCAGCACGGTACTCAGGAACACGGTGCCAATCAGCAGAATCGTGGTGAACAGCGCGCAACGCAGGGCTTTCTGGTTATCGTCACCGGCACCGATCAAGTTGATGGCCGAGACCAGCACCATCAACAGAATCGGCCAGTACCACAAGCCGGAAAACACCCGCAACGATTGCTGCAACGCCGGGTGTTTAAGGCGCTGAGCCAGAGGTCGATTGCGGATCAGGTGGGCGACCGGCCGACGCAGGCGCACCACCAGCACGCCGAAGATCACTGCCGCGAACAGCCCGGTAAACACCGCGATGCTACTGGTGATATTACCGCCCAGTTGACGGGCGATTTGTGGGCTGGTCAGGGCATCGCTGAGGGCGGCGAGGAAGCCGATCAAGAACAGCGGCTTGGGGCAATAATCGCGAATAATCTGCACTGCCGGGCGCTTGTGACCGACGTTGAACATGACAATGACGCACAACAGCATCGACGTGGAAAAAATGCCGCTGCTGGTGGCATAGGCAAAACACAGCGCCAGCGCACGCCCCACTGAAGTGGGCAGAAAGTGACTGACATAAAGGGTCAGCGGCAAGCAGATCAGCGCCGGGATCGTGTAGGGCACCACATACCCGAGCACCGCGTGCAAGCGCTTGCGCTGTGCAACAAATGACCGTCGCCCCAGGCGCTGCACGATAAACCGCCCCAACAGCGTCAGTACGGTAAACGCGCCGACCCACACCCCGGACAGCAGCAGGAAATTTCCGGCCACGGTCCACGGCGAACGTTCTGACGTTTGGTTAACCAACCGCCCTACTTCATCCGCCGCCCTGTCCGCACGCAGGCGCCAGGCGTCGATCAGGTTCTGGTTGAGGTCGAGCTTGTCCTGCACGTCGTCGATGCTGGAGCTGATCGCACCCAGCAGACCGCCTTCTACCAGCAACTCCGGCTTGGCCGGCGCCTCGGGTTCAGGCGCCGCCGCCGCGGCGTGCAGTGCGCCACTGCCGCAACATAGCAGCGCACCCAGCAGTAAAGCAGTCTTGAGATTGAGCAAAACACCGGGCTCCTTACAGAAGGGTCTGTAAGGAACTGACGGGTTTCAGCGAGGATGGTTCACTTCAGGTCGACATTCAGGCTCGGCGCGCCAAACGCTACCAACTGCGCGTTGGAACCAGCGAAATAGCCTTTCCAGAAGCCTTCCAACGCTTGGATAGTCTTGCCGGAACGATACGCCTGCTTGACATCCTTGGTCACCAGCGCCGCTCCGGCCACATAGACGCGCGCGCCCTGCAGGTCGGCGAACAGACCCTTGTCGGCCACACGCTTGAGCTCGGCGTCGGGTTGCAGGTCACGAATCCGGTTGTTGGCGTAGAAGCTGCCGAAATCGCTGTTTTCCAGCATGTCGGAAATCAACAACACCACACGTTCCTGGGCCGGTTGCTGGCCCAGGTCGTTGCCGATATCACGCAACGACTGGAAGATTTCACTGCGTGCAATGTCTTCGGACGCTTCACGCAGCGTGGTCACAAACACCTTGCCAAAGGTCTTGTTGAAAAAGCTGCGCTGCTCGGCAAGGCAGGTGTCGAAGGTGCGCAGCGATTGCATACCGACCCGCTCGCGGACCTTCTCGTCGATGCCCTGGTTGAGTTCACCGGCAAAGCGCAACTGCATGAACTGCCCCGGCAGAAACGCCGAGAAGCTGTACAGCCGGACCTTGTCGCCCGGTTGTACAAAGCGCTGAATCTGGGCCCAGGTGGACTTCTGAATGACCTCGGGCATCGGGATCGTTTGATCGATGATCACTGTCAACTCGCGCCCCGCGGCCACGGGCCGAAACTCGGCGACCTTGGCGTAGGGGTAGCAATCCGGAATGTCATTGCGCTCGCCTGCCATCGCCATCAAGGGCGCCAGCAACAGGGCACAGAAAAAGCGCGGGATCATCATTCAGGCACCTGTGGCGTCAAAGTCTTTAAGCAATTGCTGTTCGGCACGCAGCGCCAGCACATCTTCCAGTGCGTGGCCTTTGACACGGCTGATCGTTGCCAATTGTTCTTCGCTGTAGGCCGTCAGGTCCTTGCCGCGCAGGGCATCGAGACCCTCCGAGGCAGCAACCGGCGTCTGCACGGGGGCTGCTACAGGAGTTGGAACTGGAGCCGCGACTTCCGCTACCACCGGTGCAGCAGGTGCAACCGGAACACTGACGGGTTTGGCCACCGGTTGCGGATTGCCCGGCAACGCCTGTTTGCGCGCTACGAAGGTCTCGAAGCTGCGATTGTGCGCCGTGGTCAACGCCGCCTGCTGCTGGGCGTTGGTGGTGGTGCGCCCGGCGAGCTTGAGCTGCAACTTGCTCAGTTTGTGATCGGCATGGGAGGCAATTTCCACGCGCTGGCTCTGCATCCAGTTTTCCAGGGCTTCGCCGCTGGAAAATTTGTGGGTGTGTTCCCAGGCGGTCTTGGATTCGACCCCGGCAAACCCGAAGATCGACGCCAGCCAGATGCTGGTGATCTGGATCGCGATGTAGATCACCGATAGCACAATGAAGGTGATCAGCGAGGCTTTGCGGATCGCGTCCATCTTGTCGGTCAGGGTTTGCTTGTCGGCCTGATCGTTGATCGCCGCCGAATCGGCCGGCAGTTCGAACGGGCTGGCCGAGTCGTAATTTTGCTGGGCAAAGGCATGGGGGCTGCCGACCATTTCGGTCTCGATGCTTTTGAGCTGCATGGTGCGGATACCGAACGCGGCGATCGCGATAATCGCGATCCAGATACCGGTGGTGATCATCCAGCCACGGCTCGGCGTCACGGTGTGGTTGGTGTTGATGCGCGCCAGGATGCGGTTGTAGTCCTTGCCGTCTTTATCGCTGTCGGTGTGTTTGATGCCGATGCCCGGCAACTCCTTGAGCTGGTTCGGGCGGTCGCTGTCGCTGTCGTTTTCCCACCAGTGGCGTGCCTTGCTGATCAGCGCGTTCTTGTGCGCGGCGCGGCCAGTGACTTCGGCCAGGATCGCCGAGGCGACCGCCAGCAAGAAGGCGAACAACCAGCCCATCCAGCTTTGATCGTTGGCCGACAGGTTCTGGTTGATAAAGGGCACCAGCACGTAGGCGAAACCCACGGCCTCGAACATGATCAGCATAAAGATCAGGGCAAACACCCAGAACGGCCGCTCGCGGCGCCCGCGCTCACCGATGGTGCGCAGGTAGGATTCGCTCTTGTTGAAGAAATCGACATCTTCCGCGCCGATTTTTTCATAGCGCGAGTAGTACGCGTCGCACAGCTCGCTTTCGGATTTCGGCCAGCCGTGGGCGTCAAGCATCAGGCTCTGCTTGGACAAGCGCGCCACCTTGCCGATCACAGGCACGCCGTGCCACACACGCATGACGAAATAACCCACCTTGTCCCAATACGCTTGAATCAGGATGGCCGCCAGCAATGTGGAGATCACCAAGCCGGTGATTAGTTTGTTTGCCCAGAGCAGGGCCGTCAGCGCATTGAAGCTGAAGTCTTCCATGGTGTATGTCCTTGAGTCTTACGCGCGAATCGGCACGAAACGGGTAGTGAAAGCTTCACGGCTGCGCGGGTAGAACAACGCACCGTCCGTGGCTTCGGAGTTTTTCTTGCTGAACACCACGTCGATACACGACACCGGTGCCTTGGGGTCTTGGATGAATACGCGATAGAGCACCAGTTCTTCACCTTCGTAGGTGTTGGCCACGGCTTTGCTCTTGATCGATTTGCGGTTGCCCTCTTTGTAATCCTTGACCACTTCGATGAAGGGCTGGCGGTCGACGCTGGCGCCATCGCGCAGGATCGAAACCGGCGACAGCGTCACCAGGTGGCCATTGACTACGTTGGCCCACACGCGGTTGTTGTAGCCCGGCAGGTATTCGGTGGTGACTTGGGTGTCGAGCGCCTTGCCGCTGGCGAGGTTGAACACTTTGCCGGTTTCACGCGGGCGGTCGGCCTCGCAACTGCTGTTGGGCAGGTCGCTGGCGTGGGCACTGCTGACTAGGGCGAAGCCGGCCTTTTTCGGCGCGATGCCTTGGGCCAGGGTCCAGCGCGTGTCGCTGGCAGGCGTGCCACCGAAGTCGACCAGCGCGGTGCCGGCGTCAGCGGGTTGGCTCTGGGCAGCCGGTTTGGTTGTGACGGCAGGCTTGTTTTTCGGCGCGCTGGCGACGGTACGCACGGGCTCGGTCGAGGTGCCGTGCGTGAGGTATTTGGAGTTGTTCTGTTCGGCGTTGACGCGCTTGACCAGCATGTTGCGGTCGGTCACTTCAACGATCTCAACCCGACGGTTCTTGCCGCGTTGCTGCACGTCGCTGTTGTCGGCGATCGGCCGCGAAGCCCCCGCGCCCTGGAAGAACATGCGCTGCGGCGCGATGCCTTGCTCGGCCAGGATCGACGCCACAGCGCGGGCGCGCTGCTCGGACAATCGCTGGTTGGTGGCGGCGCTGCCGGTGGCGTCGGTGTGGCCGACGACCAGAATCGCCGCTTGGCTGTTCTGGCCCTGCTTGGGCGCAAACGCGGCGGCCAGCTTGCGCACCTGGCGCTGACCGTTGGTGCTCAACTGCGCGCTGCCGGTGGCGAACATGCCTTCATCCTGCACCTGGGCGACGATGCCCGCCTCGGTCGGCGCAGGGGCTCGGGTGGTGCCGGTAGCCACGTCCTGGCTTTGCAGGGTTTGCACCTGAATGTTCAGGTTCTCTTCTTTGGCAATCCGCTCCAGTTCCTGCAAGCGGTTCTGCCACAAGTTGCCCGCCACACAACCGGCCGCCGCGCCCACGCCGCCGCCGACGATGGCCTTTTTGGCGTCGCCGGTGATCGCGTACGTCAAGCCGGCGCCGAGCAATGCACCCCCGGCGCAACCAATGGCCGTGCCGTAGTTTTTGCCCGCATCGTTAAGCGTCGCGCAGCCGCTGAGCGCCACGGCGCCGGCAAGCAGGCTGATTTTTCGGGTAAAGGAGGTATTCACTTGATGGGTTCCGGCCTTCATGAAAAGAGCCGCCGACCCACTGCCAGCGCCAGAAAAGCGCCAACTGCATCATCCATGAACAGGCCCTGCACAATCGTTGAATGGGGTAGATAGCGCGGGATTGGATCACGTCACTGATGGCAATTCAACAGCATTTGTAACTCTATGCGTCCTCCAGAACCGTCCGTAGGACGCTCGAAACTTTCTCCAGCCACCGGCAGTCAGCCCTTACATGAAGCATTGCGCCACTCTTCACAGGAATACACATGACTGCGATCCCAGACTGGGTGCCCGTAACCCCCAGCGTCGCCATCACGCGCTTTACGGTGCTGACGGTCAATATCCACAAGGGCTTCACGGCCCTGAACCGACGCTTCATCCTGCCCGAGCTGCGCGAAGCGGTGCGCAGTGTGGGCGCGGACATGGTGTTCCTGCAGGAAATCCACGGCACCCACGAGCGCCATCCGCAGCGCTACAGCGACTGGCCGAACATGCCGCAATACGAGTTTCTGGCCGACAGCATCTGGCCGCAGTTTGCTTACGGGCGCAACGCGGTGTATCCCCATGGCGATCACGGCAATGCGTTGCTGTCGAAATTCCAGATCGTGAGCTACGACAACCTCGACATCTCCCAAAGCGGCCATGAAAACCGTGGTTTGCTGCATTGCGTGTTGCGCCTGCCGGGCAACGGGCAGGAAGTGCATGCGATCTGTATTCACCTGGGCTTGCGCGAGGTGCATCGCCAGCAGCAATTGCGTTTGCTGGAGCAGCGCATCCGCGAGATTCCCGCCGATGCACCACTGGTGGTCGCCGGCGATTTCAACGACTGGCGCCAGCGTGCCGACCTGAGCCAAAGCGGCCTCACCGAGGTGTTTGTGCACGCCCTTGGCAAACCGGCGCGCACCTTTCCAGCTCGCCTGCCGTTGCTGGCGCTGGATCGCATTTACGTGCGTAACGTAAAGGTGCACAACCCCAAGGTGCTGACCACCCGGCCGTGGTCGCATCTGTCAGACCACGTACCGCTGTCGGTGGAGATTGAGCTATGAACATTGCCGTCGAGCACATTTCCACCGACCAACCGCCGGATGAAACCAAGGCCCGCGACCTGGATTACGGCTGGCAAAGCGGCAATCAGGTCGAGTTGCTGGAAAACGGCGAAGCGTATTTTCCCAAGGTCTTCGAAGCGATGCGCCAGGCCCGGCGCGAGATCCTGCTGGAGACCTTCATCCTCTTCGAAGACAAGGTCGGCCATGAGCTGCAAGGCATCCTGATCGAGGCCGCGCAGCGTGGGGTCAAGGTGGTGGTCAGCCTGGATGGTTTTGGCTGCGGCGAGCTGAGCCCGGCGTTTCTCGGTGAACTGGCCGAGGCTGGGGTGACGGTGCAGATGTTCGATCCGGCGTCCAAGACCCTGGGCATTCGCACCAACTGGTTCCGCCGCCTGCACCGCAAGATTGTGGTGGTGGACGCCACGGTGGGGTTTATCGGCGGGATCAACTTCTCTGCCGATCACTTGGGGGATTTCGGCCCCGAGGCCAAACAGGATTACGCGGTGCAAATCACTGGCCCGGCGGTGGCCGATCTGCACCACTTTGCCCTGGCGCAAAGTGGCCGTCAGGTGCGCACGCGGCGCGGTTGGCGGCGGCGCCAGCAACGGCCTTCAGCGTGGTCGAACGAGCACGGCGACGGCCTGGTGCGCCTGATCTACCGCGACAACCTGCAACATCGTGACGACATCGAAGAAGCGTATATCCACGCCTTGAGCAAGGCCCGACACCGAGCCGTGATCGCCAACGCGTATTTCTTCCCCGGCTACCGCCTGCTGCGGGAAATCCGCAACGCGGCGCGCCGTGGTGTGCAGGTGCAATTGATCATGCAGGGCCAACCCGACGTACTGCTGGCCAAGCTGGCGGCGCGCATGCTCTACGACTATCTGCTCAAGGACGGCGTGGTGATTCACGAATACTGCCAGCGCCCGCTGCACGGCAAGGTCGCGCTGGTGGATGACGAGTGGAGCACGGTGGGTTCGAGCAACCTCGACCCGCTGAGCCTGGCGCTGAACCTGGAAGCCAATGTGTTGATTCGCGACCGCGCGTTTAATCAGCAACTGTACGAGCGCCTGCAAGCACTCAGTCAGAATCACTGCCAGACCATCCCGGAAAACCGCAAGCCACGCCTGTGGTTGTGGCGATTGACCGTCGGCTTTCTGGTGTTCCATGTAATGCGCCACTTCCCCGCGCTGACCGGCTGGTTGCCGGCACACAAGCCACGTTTGAAACCCTTCGTGCATGAGGGCCAGCGCCATGACAGCTGATCGTTTCAAGCGTTGGAAGAAGCCACTGACCATCGTCTTCTTCCTGCTGCTGATCGTGCTATTCACCCTGCTCGCCCGCCGGATCGACTGGAGCGAGGTGGTCCAGACACTCGGTGAGTTCAAACTGCGCACCTTGCTGATCGCGGGCGCGTTGACCCTGTGCAGCTTTATCGTCTACGCCTGCTTCGACCTGATCGGCCGCACCTACATCCGCCAGCCGTTGCGCTGGAAGCAGATCTTGCCGGTAGGGATTATCAGTTATGCGTTCAACCTCAACCTCAGCGCGTGGGTTGGCGGCATCGCCATGCGCTATCGGCTGTATTCGCGGCTGGGGGTGAGCAGCAGCAATATCGCCAAGATTCTCGGCCTGAGCCTGGCCACCAATTGGTTTGGCTACATGGCGTTGGCCGGCGCGGTTTTCAGCAGCGGGCTGGTGACCATGCCGCCGGGCTGGAAACTGAGCAGCGGCGCGTTGCAAGGGGTGGGCGTGTTGCTGGTGTTGGCCAGCCTCGGCTACCTGGCCGCCTGCCAGTTTTCGAAAAAACGCGCGTGGTCGATCCGCGGCATTGAGATCAACCTGCCGTCGCTGCGCATGGCCTGTTTGCAACTGGCGTTGGGCGCGTTGAACTGGTCGCTGATGGCGGCGGTAATTTTTACCCTGCTGCCCGCCAAGTTGGACTATCCGCTGGTACTTGGGGTGTTGCTGATCAGCGCGATTGCCGGTGTGCTCACCCATATTCCGGCGGGGCTTGGGGTACTGGAAGCGGTGTTTATCGGGCTGCTGCAACATGAGGCGTCGCGGGGCAGTTTGCTGGCGGGGTTGATTGCGTACCGGGCGATCTACTTTATCTGCCCGCTGCTGATCGCCTTGGTGATGTACGTGGGTGTAGAAGCCAAGGCCAAGGCGTTGCGGGTAAAGAAAACACCCGCCTGAACGGGCTACTGGGACTGGATGATGCTCAACCGCTCGCCGACCACCATCTCGGTAATCCAGTCGACCAGGATTGAGGTGTAGGCCTGCTGGGACACCGGATCGCTGAGGGAATGGTCAGCGCCATCAATGATGCGGTGCGTCAGGGAGTGCGTCTGCTGGCACGCCGCGCGGTAGCTCATGATGGTGGCATGGGGCACATGGTCGTCGGTTTCCGATTCGACGATCAGCACATCACCGGTAAACGCCGCGCAGGCGTGTAATGCGCGATTGGTCTCGGCGTGCACCAGGGTGCTGCGGTAATCCATCAAATCGACCTTATCCAGGTCGCGCTTGGGCTTGAGCCATTCCTGATCGCGGTACAGCGCCGGCACACGCAGCGCCAGCCAGCGTACCGGGCGCAACGAGGTGAGGATGGCGGCGAGGTAACCGCCATAACTGGTGCCCACGACCGCCACCGCCGAGGTGTCGATGGCCGGGTGGGCGAGCAGCCGGTCGTAGGCCGCCAGCAGGTCGCGCAGGTTGTCTTCGCGGGTGACGCGGTTCAATGGAATGCCGGTACCGGCGTGGCCGCGCAGGTCGAAAGTGAGGCACACACAGCCAAGGCCGGCGATGCCTTTGGCCCGTTCCAGATCCCGCTCCTGGCTACCGCCCCAACCGTGCACAAACAACACGCCTGGTACTTTGGATTTGGGGCTCAGGAAGGTGCCGCTCATTTGTTCGTCGTCGATGTCGATGGAAATGGTTTCACTTCTAGCCGTCATAAGATTTGACCGTCACGTACTTGAGAAGAAAGTCACTGTTTTCTGCGGGGCCGCGATACACCTCAATGGCATCCGCTGGCAGCGCCTGGTCCACATAGGTTTCTACCGAGGACACATGAATGGCGTTAAGACCCGGGTGATTGATGAAGCTTTGCAGCGCCGCGACCTCCGCGCTGCTGGCGCCGCCCATGCGCCAGGATTGTTCGAGCACGCCACTGCGGCGCTGGCCGTGGCTATCCAGGCCTTGAGCGATGTCGTAGTTGCGCCGGGACGCGTAGAAGCCGGGGTAGGCTTCATCTGCCGCCGTGTCGAAGATTTGCGCTTGCTCGATGGCCAGTCGTACGTCGTCGGGCAGATCGAGTTCAAGCAAATCTTCGTAATAACCCGGAACGACCAGCAAGTCGGAGCCGCCATAGACGCTTTCGCCCTGCCCGTCCTCGGTCAGGTATTGCTGCCCGCAGTAGCTGAATACGTGATCGCCGATAAAACTCTGGCCCACGCTATGGGTGACCACGTCGCGCAGATCTTGCTCCAGCACCACGCCGTCGTTGAACAACTGCGCGGCGTCGGGTCGGGCGAGTACGGCCTTGAAGGCATCGAGGCTGTGGATAACTTCCTGGCCGCGTCCGGCGCAGGCGTGCACCGGTTTCAGGCGGATGGGCCCGTCGTCGAGCAAATGGGCGGCGGCGGGTAAAGCGTCTTCGAGCGAAAACACACTGAGGCCATCCAACACGACTGTTCTTACCCGCTCACAGAACAACGGCGACCATCCTTCGGGCGCGATGGCTTCAGGGCTCAGCAAACCATGGCTGATGGCTTTGGTGCAGATGAAGTCGTGATCGACATAGCCGCCCCACAGGTCTTCGGGGCCTTTGATGTTGAGCGCGAGAGCTTGCGCCGGGCCCACCAGGGTTTGAGTGGGTAGCAGATAAAGCTCCCGGCCAGCATGTTTTCGCGGGTCGTAGCTGCCGTCGAATTTAAGCCCCAGGATCTGCGCCAGCCAGCGGGCCAGGCTGTGATTGGTGTCGACCTCATGCTGGGGTGCGCCCGCTCGTGTGGAGTGAGCGACCACCCATTTCCTGCGTTGTGTTGGGGTCATGCATCCCCCTTGGCCTTCCCGCCATGTGTGTATCAGGAAGGCTGCAGGGATCAGGCCAAAACAGCTGTGAGCGCAAGCGATTTGAAATCAAGCAGTTACTGAAAAACCGATGGCAGTTGGCCTGTTTTATTCTGCACGACGACGCCTCAAATGCGCGGCGTTCTGCACGATTCACACGCCAAAACGGCTGCGGTAATCGCTGGGCGCCAGGCCGGTGATTTTCTTGAAGGTGGCGCGAAAGGCGCTGGGGTCCTGATAGCCCACGGTCCAGGCGATATGGTCAATGGTGCCGTTGGTGAATTCCAACATCTGCCGCGCCTTGCCCACCCGCAGGTGCTGGCAGTATTCGGTGGGTTTCAAGCCGGTGGCGCCGCGAAAGCGCCGCAGGAAAGTGCGCGCCTCCAGCCCCGCCTCTTGCGCCATGGCCGCCACGGACACCTCCACCGCGCCGCTGGCTTGCAACCAATGCTGGACTTTGAGAATCGCCACGTCGCCATGGCCGAGGATCGGCGCAAAGTTGCTGCCGCACTGGCTCGCGCTGTCGCTGTGTTCAATGACCAAAAACCGCGCGGTGTCGGCAGCGATACTCGGCCCCATCAGGCGGTCAACCAGACGCAGGCCCAGCTCTGACCAGGCCATCAGCCCGGCGGTGGTGATCAGGTCGCCGTCATCGACGATGGGTTTGTCCGCTTCCAGGCGCACGGCCGGGTACTGCGCGGCAAAAGACTTGGCGGAAGACCAATGGGTGGTCGCGCTGCGCCCATCCAGCAAGCCACTGCGCGCCAGCATGATCGAGCCGATGCACACGCCGCCCAGCACTGTGCCCGTCGCGTGCTGCTGACGAAGCCACGCCAACAGCGCAGGCGGCGACTGTTCATCGGTGAACACACCAATCGACGGTGGCACCAGCACGGCCATCATCGGTTGCTCGGGGCCTGGGTGGCTGTCGAATACCCGTGTCGGGTGACCATCGGCATCCACGTGCCAATGGCTGATCCGCAGCAGCGGCAGTTGTGCCGACTGATGCTCGGCGGCGATCCGGTTGGCCACGCCGAACAGGTCGGTCAGGCCATGCACGGCGGCCAATTGCGCCCCTTGGTAGATCAACACACCCAGCTCAACAACCGCCATTGTCAGTTTTCCCCCTGTTATTGTCGGTGCAGCCAATCCCCGGCGTCGGCGCCAGCTAAGATACTGGGCCCATCAACCCATCACGAGGCAATACCCATGGCCAAGCAAGCGCTCATCCTAATCGATATCCAGAACGACTACTTCCCTCAGGGCAAGTGGCCGCTGGATGGCGTAGAAGCTGCAGCGGACAAGGCTGCGCAAGTACTCAAGGCGTTTCGCCAGGCGGGGGATGCAGTGATTCATGTGCGCCATGAATTCACGTCCGAAGAGGCACCGTTCTTCACGCCTGGGTCCGAAGGCGCACACCTGCATCCGAAGGTACTGAACCAACGCGATGAGCCCGTGGTGCTTAAACACTTTGTGAACGCGTTTCGTGAAACCAATCTGCGCGCCCTGCTGGAACAACGCAGCATCACCGAACTGGTGGTGGTCGGCAGCATGAGCCATATGTGCGTCGATGCCGTGGTGCGCGCCGCAGCGGACCTGGGCTACAAGGTCACGGTGATTCATGACGCTTGTGCCACCCGCGATCAGGAATTCAACGGGCAAGTGATCCCGGCCGCGCAGGTGCATGGCGCGTATATGGCGTCACTGGCGTTTGGGTATGCGGGCGTGGTGTCGGCGGATGAGTATTTGAAGGCGCAAGCAGCAGCAGCGTGACCACTGCTTGCCTGGGTTTTTAGCGGGTCGCGATGATAAACAGGCGCGGGAATGGCAGTAGTACGGTGCCATCGGCCAGGGCTGGATAGGCCTGGGTAATCCGCGCCTGATATTCCTGTAGGAAGGCGACTTTTTCATCATCGGTCAAAGGCGCGAGGAATGGACGCAATGCAGAGCCCTTGAACCACTCCACCACAGCCCCATGACCCGCCAACGGGTGCAGGTAGGTCGTGCGCCATACATCAACAGTGGCGCAGTGCTTGCTCAGCAACTCGTAGTAGTAACTCGCCACGTGCCGTTCATTGTGTTTGACCGTACCAATCCTGGCAGCCCACGGGCCATCCGCCGCAACCTCCCGAGCCAGGCGGTGCGCAGGCTCGTCCAGGTTATCCGGGGTTTGCACCGCCAGCGTACCGCCGGGGTTCAACCTGTTGACCAGATGGGGGTAAAGCGTGGCGTGGTCTGGCAGCCATTGCAGCGAGGCGTTGGCGAGGATCACATCGAATGTTTTTCCAGGGTTCCAGGCGCCGATGTCCGCCAGTTCAAAGCTCAGTCTCGGCAGGCGGTTGCAGGCGTCGACGAGCATGTCTTCAGAGCTGTCCATGCCGGTGACATCCGCTTGAGGAAAACGCTCGGCCAACACTTGGGTGGAGTTGCCAGGGCCGCAGCCGAGGTCGACGGCGGTGTGCACATCCAGATTGGGAATGGCTGCCACCAGGTCACGCACGGGACGAGTGCGCTGTTGTTCAAACATCGTGTACTGCTTGGCAGACCAGGTCATCGCGGCTTTCCTTCGTCTCTAGGGTTTGGCTCCAGCCTAAGTCCTGTAGCCCATGAGCACAAATGCCGGGACAACTGATCACTGGTCCCGTCAGTTGATCCGTTTCAGAACACCGTTCGGCCTGGAGCCATGGGTAACGTTGGCAAATAAAAAAGCCCCGAGAGCAGTGCTCACGGGGCTTTCCGGGAAAACTTTACGGATTGCTCCGAGCGATATCCTAGAACGGAATATCGTCATCAAAGCTGTCGAAATCCGGAGCCGGCTGAGGAGCGGCCTGCTGTGGCGCTGGACGCGACTCACGCTGTGGCTGCTGGCTTGGCTGCGGACGCGACTGCTGTGGACGCGGTGCCGAGTTGGACATGCCGCCCTGGCCCTGTTGGTCGCCCTGTGGACGGCCGCCCAGCAGTTGCATGGTGCCTTGCATGTCGACCACGATTTCAGTGGTGTAACGCTTGATGCCGTCTTTTTCCCACTCGCGGGTCTGCAGTTTGCCTTCGATGTAGACCTGCGAACCCTTGCGCAGGTATTCACCGGCGATCTCTGCGACCTTGCCGAACATCGACACACGGTGCCATTCGGTTTTTTCGACTTTCTGACCGGTTTGCTTGTCGGTCCACTGTTCGCTGGTCGCCAGACTCAGGTTGGTCACGGCGTTACCGTTAGGCAAGTAGCGAACTTCGGGATCCTGGCCGCAAGTACCGACCAATATGACTTTGTTAACCCCACGGGCCATAACGTTCTCCTAGGCTGGGCGCGCTGTCGGCACTGGGTTGACCAGTTGCTCAAGCGTCGCGCGATCCAATAATTCGGTGTCCAATTTGATGTAAATGGCCGCCTCTTCAGCGACCACGACTGCATCCGTTACCCCTACGACGGCCTTCAGGCGCTCTGCCAGACCGGCTTCGCGGATCGCCTCGGGCGATAGCGGCAAACGCAGACTTGTGACGTAGGGAGGTTCGCGCATGGTAACAGCAAAGACCAGCCAAAGTGCAGCCAGCCCGGCGCATCCGAGGAAGACAACCGACAAACCGCCATGCTGAAACATCCAGCCGCCCATGATGCCGCCTAACGCCGAGCCGAGAAACTGGCTGGTGGAATACACCCCCATCGCCGTGCCCTTGCCACCCGCCGGTGAAACTTTGCTGATCAGCGAAGGCAATGAAGCCTCCAGCAGGTTGAACGCGGTGAAGAACACCACCGTGCCGATTACCAGCGCCCGTAGGCTGTCGCCGAACTGCCAGAAGAATAGTTCAGTGAGCATCAATGTCGCGACGGCGCCCAGCAAAACTCGTTTCATTTTGCGTTTTTTCTCGCCGTAGATGATGAACGGGATCATGGCGAAAAACGAAATCAACAGAGCGGTGAGGTAGACCCACCAGTGCTGCTCCTTGGGCAGCCCGGCTTTTTGTACCAGGGCCAGGGGCAAGGCGACGAAGCTGCACATCAGCATTGCGTGTAATACGAAGATACCTAAATCCAGGCGCAGCAGGTCCGGGTGCTTGAGCGTCGGCAACAACGCGTTGCGCGCAACGCCGGATTCACGGTGCTGCAATGTGCCGGTGGAGCGCGGCACCATGAAGGCCACGATCACGATGCCGAACAACGCCATGCCGCCTGTGGCCAGAAACAAACCGTGCAGGCCGAACGCACGTGTGAGCAAGGGTCCGACCACCATAGCCACGGCAAACGACAGGCCGATGGTCATACCGATCATCGCCATGGCCTTGGTGCGATGCTGCTCGCGGGTCAGGTCAGAGAGGAGCGCCATCACCGCAGCGGAAATCGCCCCGGCACCTTGCAGAATACGTCCGGCGATCACGCCCCAGATCGAATCGGACTGGGCCGCAAGCACACTGCCGAGGGCGAACACGATCAGCCCCAGGTAAATCACCGGACGACGGCCAATGCGGTCGGAAATGATCCCGAACGGAATCTGAAAAATCGCCTGTGTCAGGCCATAGGCGCCAATCGCCAGGCCGATCAGCGCCGGGGTTGCGCCGGCGAGGTCCATGCCATAGGTCGCCAGCACTGGCAACACCATAAACATGCCCAGCATACGGAAGGCGAACACAAGGGCCAGACCGCTTGCCGCTCGGGTCTCGCCGCTACTCATGCGTTCGCTGTGGGGATCGTGCATGGAAAAACCTCGTGTGAACCGGCGGCGATTCTACCAGTCCCATCGATTGAGAGGGTATATGCGGCGCTTTGCCGCGCAGCTTTCATGTAAGGCTGCACCCGGCACTTTGACAGTGTATATTCATCCAGTCTTTAGCCGTATACTCCGGCATTATTTACGCCCGCCGTGCGAGGCCATCTTGGACAAGATCCTGATTCGTGGGGCTAGAACCCACAACCTGAAGAACATCGACCTGACCCTGCCCCGGGACAAGCTGATTGTCATCACCGGCTTGTCTGGCTCGGGCAAATCGTCCCTGGCGTTCGACACGCTGTATGCCGAAGGTCAGCGCCGCTATGTGGAATCGCTGTCGGCCTATGCCCGGCAGTTCCTGTCGATGATGGAAAAACCCGACGTCGACACCATTGAAGGCCTGTCGCCGGCAATTTCCATCGAACAGAAGTCGACCTCCCACAACCCACGTTCCACCGTGGGCACCATCACTGAAATCTACGACTACCTGCGCCTGCTTTACGCGCGGGTCGGTATCCCCCGCTGCCCGGATCACGACATTCCACTGGAAGCCCAGACCGTCAGCCAGATGGTCGACCTGGTACTGGCCCAGCCGGAAGGTGCCAAGCTGATGCTGCTGGCGCCGGTGATTCGCGAGCGCAAGGGCGAACATCTTTCCGTCTTCGAAGAGCTGCGGGCGCAAGGTTTTGTACGCGCGCGCATCAATGGCAAGCTGTATGAACTGGACGAAGCACCGAAGCTCGACAAGCAGAAGAAGCATTCGATCGATGTAGTGGTCGACCGCTTCAAAGTGCGCGCCGACCTGCAGCAGCGCCTGGCGGAATCGTTCGAGACCGCGCTGAAGCTGGCGGATGGTATTGCGCTGGTTGCGCCGATGGATGACGAGCCGGGCGAAGAGATCATCTTCTCTGCGCGCTTTGCCTGCCCGATCTGTGGCCATGCCATCAGCGAACTGGAACCCAAGCTGTTTTCCTTCAACAACCCGGCCGGCGCCTGCCCAACCTGCGATGGCCTGGGTGTGAAGCAGTTCTTCGATATCAAGCGCCTGGTCAATGGCGAGCTGACGTTGGCGGAAGGCGCTATACGCGGCTGGGACAGGCGTAACGTCTATTACTTCCAGATGCTGGGGTCGCTGGCGTCCCACTACAAATTCAGCCTTGAAGTGCCATTCAACCAACTGCCGGCAGATCAGCAGAAGGTCATCCTCAATGGCAGTGGTTCGCAGAACGTCGACTTTAAATACCTGAACGACCGCGGCGACATCGTTAAGCGTTCGCACCCATTCGAAGGCATTGTGCCGAACCTGGAGCGGCGCTACCGCGAGACCGAATCGGCGAGCGTGCGCGAAGAGCTGGCGAAATTCCTCAGCACTCAACCTTGTCCAGATTGCCGTGGCACTCGCTTGCGCCGTGAGGCGCGGCATGTCTGGGTGGGTGAGAAGACCCTGCCGGCAGTGACGAACCTGCCGATCGGCGATGCGTGTGAATACTTCGGTGTGCTCAAGCTGACCGGACGCCGTGGGGAAATTGCCGACAAGATCCTCAAGGAAATTCGTGAGCGGTTACAGTTCCTGGTCAATGTGGGCCTGGACTATCTTTCTCTGGACCGTAGCGCCGACACCTTGTCCGGCGGTGAGGCGCAACGTATTCGCCTGGCCAGCCAGATTGGTGCA
This sequence comes from Pseudomonas sp. SR18, assembly GCF_023701505.1. NCBI lineage: Bacteria > Pseudomonadati > Pseudomonadota > Gammaproteobacteria > Pseudomonadales > Pseudomonadaceae > Pseudomonas > Pseudomonas sp. SR18. The sequence continues at coordinate 328,599 of NZ_JAMQAU010000004.1, forward strand.
GGCTTGGTGGGCGTGTTGTACATCCTGGATGAACCGTCCATTGGCTTGCACCAACGGGACAACGATCGTCTGTTGGGCACGTTGAAGCACCTACGGGATATCGGCAACACGGTGATTGTGGTCGAGCACGATGAAGACGCGATTCGCCTGGCGGACTATGTGGTCGATATTGGCCCAGGCGCCGGCGTGCACGGTGGACATATTGTTGCTGAAGGCACACCGGCCGAAGTCATGGCACATCCGGACTCCCTGACCGGCAAGTACTTGTCTGGCCGTGTGAAGATTGCAGTGCCGGCTAAACGTACGCCGCGCAACAAGAAGATGGCGCTGCATCTCAAGGGCGCACGCGGGAACAACCTGCGTAATGTCGACCTGGAGATTCCGCTGGGCTTGCTGACCTGCGTGACCGGTGTATCGGGTTCGGGTAAGTCGACGCTGATCAACAACACGCTGTTCCCCCTTAGTGCAACCGCCCTGAACGGCGCAACCACGCTGGAAGCGGCCGCGCATGACAGCATCAAGGGCCTTGAGCACCTGGACAAAGTGGTCGATATCGACCAGAGCCCGATTGGCCGTACACCTCGGTCCAACCCGGCAACGTACACGGGGCTGTTCACGCCGATTCGCGAGCTGTTCGCGGGTGTGCCGGAGTCTCGCTCACGTGGCTACGGGCCTGGGCGGTTCTCGTTCAACGTCAAGGGCGGACGCTGTGAAGCGTGTCAGGGCGATGGCTTGATCAAGGTAGAGATGCACTTCCTGCCGGATATCTATGTGCCGTGCGATGTGTGCAAGAGCAAGCGCTATAACCGCGAAACTCTTGAGATCAAGTACAAGGGCAAGAACATCCACGAAACCCTGGAGATGACCATCGAGGAAGCTCGCGTGTTCTTCGACGCGGTTCCAGCATTGGCGCGCAAGCTGCAGACGCTGATGGATGTGGGCCTGTCGTATATCAAGCTGGGGCAATCAGCGACCACGCTGTCCGGTGGCGAGGCACAGCGGGTGAAGCTGTCCCGGGAGCTGTCCAAGCGTGATACGGGCAAGACTCTGTATATCCTCGATGAACCGACTACGGGGCTCCATTTCGCGGATATCCAGCAACTGCTCGACGTGCTGCACCGATTGCGCGACCACGGCAACACTGTAGTGGTGATTGAGCACAACCTTGATGTGATCAAGACGGCTGACTGGTTGGTGGACCTTGGGCCGGAGGGCGGCTCCAAGGGTGGCCAGATCATCGCGGTCGGCACGCCGGAGCAAGTCTCTGAAATGCCGCAGTCCCACACCGGTTACTACTTGAAACCGTTGCTGGAGCGCGACCGGGCCTGACTTGTCGTCCCATGAAAAAGCCCCTGTCACCTTGCGGTGACAGGGGCTTTTTCGTAGCCGGGAATCAGAACTGCGATTGCAGGTAGTTTTCCAGGCCAATGAGCTTGATCAGACCCAACTGCTTTTCCAGCCAGTAGGTGTGATCTTCTTCTGTGTCATTCAATTGCACGCGAAGGATTTCACGTGTGACGAAGTCACTGTGCTGCTCGCAGAGCTCAATGCCCTTGCAAAGCGCAGCACGTACCTTGTATTCGAGGCGCAGATCGGCTGCCAGCATGTCAGGTACGGTTGTGCCCACGTCCAGGTCGTCGGGACGCATACGCGGCGTGCCTTCGAGCATCAGGATACGGCGCATCAGTGCGTCAGCGTGCTGTGCCTCTTCTTCCATCTCGTGGTTGATACGCTCGTAGAGTTCGGTAAAACCCCAGTCTTCGTACATCCGCGAGTGGATGAAATATTGGTCACGAGCTGCCAGTTCGCCCGTCAGCAACGTGTTGAGGTAATCGATTACGTCGGGGTGACCTTGCATCGCCCTACATCTCCCTGCTTGAAAGACTGTAGTTTGAACCATCATGACCTGGAGGTCACGGGATCAACGGCATAAAAACGCACATTTCCGGAGAAAAGTAGCTGAAATAACGCAAAAACCGCCCAAATGAGGGCGGTTCTGCTTATCGTTTAGAGTCAGTTAAGCGATACGCCCAGCGCCTTTGCGATTGCTTCTCCGTAAGCAGCGTCTGCCTTGTAGAAGTGCGCCAATTGACGCTGGACAACATCACTGGAAACCCCAGCCATTGCACCGGCGATGTTGGTGGTCAGCAGTGCCTGCTGCTCAGCATTCATCAGACGGAACAGCGCACCCGCGTGGCTGTAGTAGTCAGTGTCTTCACGATGATCGTAACGATCAGCGGCACCGCTCAGCGCCAAAGCAGGCTCAGCGTACTGCGGGGCTTGCTTGGGGGCATCGGCGTAGCTGTTCGGCTCGTAGTTAGGGGCTGAACCACCGTTGCTGCCAAAAGCCATCGAGCCGTCGCGCTGGTAGCTGTTTACCGGGCTGCGCGGCGCGTTTACCGGCAATTGCTGGTGATTGGTGCCGACACGATAACGATGGGCATCGGCGTAAGCAAAAACACGACCTTGCAACATACGGTCTGGCGACAGGCCAACACCAGGCACCATATTGCTTGGCCCGAACGCGGCTTGCTCCACTTCGGCAAAGTAGTTCAGAGGGTTGCGGTTGAGCTCCAGTTCACCCACTTCGATCAGCGGAAACTCCTTTTGAGACCAGATTTTGGTCACGTCGAAAGGATTCTCATAGTGAGCGTTAGCCTGGGCTTCAGTCATGATCTGGATGCAGACGCGCCATTTCGGAAAGTCACCGCGCTCAATCGCGCCGAACAGATCACGCTGGGCGTAATCAGGGTCAGTACCGGCCAAACGTGCGGCATCCGCCGGAGCCAGGTTCTTGATGCCCTGCTTGGTTTTGTAATGCCATTTAACCCAGTGACGCTCGCCCTTCGCATTGATCAGGCTGTAGGTGTGACTACCGAAGCCGTGCATGTGGCGATAGCCGTCTGGAATGCCACGGTCCGAAAATAGGATGGTCACCTGGTGCAGCGCCTCAGGCGAGTGCGACCAGAAGTCCCACATCATTTGCGCGCTTTTCAGGTTGCTTTGTGGGAGGCGCTTTTGGGTGTGGATGAAGTCCGGAAATTTCAGCGGGTCGCGAATGAAGAACACTGGCGTGTTATTACCCACGATGTCCCAGTTACCTTCTTCGGTGTAGAACTTCAAAGCGAAGCCGCGCGGGTCGCGCTCGGTATCGGCCGAACCGCGTTCACCACCAACAGTGGAAAACCGAAGAAAGGTGGGGGTTTGCTTGCCAACGGTCTCAAACAGCTTGGCGCTGGTGTACTGGGTAATGTCTTGGGTGACCGTGAACGTACCGTAGGCACCCGAACCTTTAGCGTGTACACGCCGCTCCGGGATGTTTTCACGGTTGAAGTGAGCGAGCTTCTCGATCAGGTGAAAATCGTCGAGCAGCAACGGGCCGCGCGGGCCGGCGGAACGGGAATTCTGGTTATCCGCAACGGGGGCACCGCTGGCGGTAGTAAGGACTTTATTCTGGCTCATGCTCAATCTTCCTCAGGTCAGACTTGGAACTGCCGGCTAATCGGCTTAGAGGGAGTATTGACGATCAAGATGACACCATCAAATTTATTAAATCATGGTCATTGATAGAAAATAACTAACAAACCCAGCAGAGTAATTAGCTATGGATTGGACTCTGATGCTGGCAGCGACTCAATTAATATAGACAACGTTTTTTACACACACAAAAAACCGGGCACTAGGCCCGGTTCTCCGTTACAGCTTGTCGTCTTACTCGGCGCTTACAGCTTCGCCGGCAGTAGCACGATCAACCAACTCGACGTACGCCATAGGCGCGTTGTCGCCAGCGCGGAAACCGCACTTGAGGATGCGCAGGTAGCCACCCTCACGGGTAGCGTAACGCTTGCCCAGGTCGTTGAAGAGCTTACCAACGATAGCTTTCGAGCGAGTACGGTCGAAAGCCAGACGGCGGTTAGCCAGGCTGTCTGTCTTAGCCAAAGTGATCAGCGGCTCAGCAACGCGACGCAGTTCTTTAGCTTTCGGCAGTGTAGTTTTGATCAGCTCGTGCTCGAACAGCGACACCGCCATGTTTTGAAACATGGCCTTGCGGTGCGAGCTGGTACGGCTCAGGTGACGACCACTTTTACGATGACGCATGGTTCATTCCTTACCAAACTCACGTTCGGTGATTACGACGATCAGGCAGTCGCCTTGTCGTCCTTCTTAAGACTTGCAGGCGGCCAGTTGTCGAGGCGCATGCCGAGGGACAGACCGCGGGAGGCCAGAACGTCCTTGATTTCAGTCAAGGATTTCTTGCCAAGGTTCGGAGTCTTCAACAGTTCTACTTCGGTACGCTGAATCAGGTCGCCGATGTAGTAAATGTTTTCCGCCTTAAGGCAGTTAGCCGAACGTACAGTCAGTTCCAGATCGTCAACCGGGCGAAGCAGGATCGGATCGATCTCGTCTTCCTGCTCGATTACCACTGGTTCGCTGTCACCTTTGAGGTCGACGAACGCAGCCAACTGCTGTTGCAGAATGGTTGCAGCGCGGCGGATTGCCTCTTCAGGATCCAAAGTACCGTTGGTTTCCAGATCAATAACCAGCTTGTCCAGGTTAGTACGCTGCTCGACACGGGCGTTTTCCACCACGTATGCGATACGGCGAACCGGGCTGAACGAAGAGTCGAGCTGCAAGCGACCAATGCTGCGGCTTTCGTCTTCATCGCTCTGACGCGAGTCGGCCGGTTCATAACCACGACCACGAGCTACAGTGAGCTTCATGTTCAGGGCGCCGTTAGACGCCAGGTTAGCGATTACGTGATCGGGATTAACGATCTCGACATCATGATCCAGCTGAATATCGGCAGCGGTAACCACCCCCGAACCCTTCTTCGACAAGGTCAGCGTAACTTCGTCACGGCCGTGCAGCTTGATAGCCAGACCTTTAAGGTTCAACAGGATTTCAATTACGTCTTCCTGTACACCTTCGATGGCGCTGTACTCGTGGAGCACACCGTCAATCTCGGCCTCGACTACTGCACAGCCGGGCATTGAGGACAACAGGATGCGGCGCAGCGCGTTGCCCAGGGTGTGGCCAAAACCACGCTCGAGAGGCTCGAGAGTGATCTTGGCGCGGGTTGGACTGACAACCTGCACATCAATGTGGCGGGGTGTCAGGAACTCATTTACCGAAATCTGCATGGATGCACCTATTTTCTAGCCCTTACTTGGAGTAGAGCTCGACAATCAGGCTTTCGTTGATGTCGGCGGACAGATCACTGCGAGCAGGAACGTTCTTGAAAACGCCCGACTTCTTCTCAGTGTCTACTTCTACCCATTCTACGCGGCCACGTTGGGCACACAGATCGAGAGCTTGGACAATGCGAAGTTGGTTTTTTGCTTTCTCGCGAATCGCGACCACGTCACCAGCACGAACCTGGTAGGACGGGACGTTAACGGTTTGGCCGTTTACGCTTACGGATTTGTGCGATACCAGCTGACGGGATTCGGCACGAGTCGAACCAAAGCCCATACGGTATACAACGTTGTCCAGACGGCATTCGAGCAGTTGCAGCAGGTTTTCACCGGTTGCACCTTTCTTGCCAGCAGCTTCTTTGTAGTAGCCGCTGAACTGACGCTCGAGAACGCCGTAGATACGACGGACCTTCTGCTTTTCACGCAGTTGGGTGCCGTAGTCGGACTGGCGACCGCGGCGTTGGCCGTGGATACCAGGTGCTGCTTCAATGTTGCACTTCGATTCGATCGCGCGCACGCCGCTCTTCAAGAAGAGATCGGTGCCTTCACGACGAGCGAGTTTGCATTTTGGACCAATGTAACGAGCCATTCTTTACAATCTCCTGGATTACACGCGGCGCTTCTTCGGCGGACGGCACCCGTTGTGCGGGATTGGCGTCACGTCGGTGATGCTGGCGATCTTATAGCCACAGCCGTTCAAAGCACGGACAGCAGACTCACGACCTGGACCTGGACCTTTGACGTTAACGTCGAGGTTTTTCAGGCCATATTCCAGCGCAGCTTGACCAGCACGTTCAGCAGCTACTTGAGCGGCAAACGGCGTGGACTTGCGGGAACCGCGGAAACCCGAACCACCGGAGGTAGCCCAAGAAAGCGCGTTACCTTGACGGTCGGTGATGGTCACGATTGTGTTGTTAAAAGATGCATGGATGTGGGCGATGCCATCAACCACTGTCTTTTTAACTTTTTTACGAGGACGAGCAGCAGGTTTTGCCATGATAATTTTCCTGTCGATTCGCGTGGGCGATTACTTGCGGATCGGCTTACGCGGACCTTTACGGGTACGCGCGTTAGTCTTGGTACGCTGACCGCGTACTGGAAGACCACGACGATGACGCAGACCACGGTAGCAACCGAGGTCCATCAAACGCTTGATTTTCATGTTGATTTCGCGACGCAGGTCACCTTCAGTGGTGAACTTCGCCACTTCGCCACGCAACAGCTCAATCTGCTCGTCGCTCAGATCTTTGATCTTCGCGGCTGGGTTTACCCCAGTATCTGCGCAAATTTTCTGCGCAGTAGTGCGACCAACACCATAGATGTAGGTCAGCGAGATAACAGTGTGCTTGTTATCTGGAATGTTAACGCCTGCAATACGGGCCATTCAGTGGGACTCCAATTGACAGCTACCTACGCCCCGGAAGCCAAGAAATAGGGCGCGAGATAATATCGCTGTAATAACAAATAATCAACCCGGCAGCGCACTAGCTGCCGGGCTTCAAGCGGATCACACTCAGCCTTGGCGCTGTTTGTGACGCGGTTCCGCGCTGCAAATTACTCGAACAACACCTTCGCGGCGAATAATCTTGCAGTTACGGCACAGCTTTTTCACCGATGCACGAACTTTCATCACCAACTCCTCGAACCTTATGGGGTACTCAGCGCAACATGCCGCTGCCGTAGCCCTTCAGGTTGGCTTTCTTCATCAGGGATTCGTACTGGTGCGAAACGAGGTGCGATTGTACTTGGGACATGAAGTCCATCACAACCACGACGACGATCAGCAACGAGGTCCCGCCAAGGTAGAACGGAACGTTTGCTGCTACCACCAGGAACTGGGGCAACAAGCACACGGCCGTCATATATAGAGCACCGAACAGGGTCAAACGAGTCAGAACGCCGTCAATGTAGCGTGCAGACTGCTCACCTGGACGGATACCCGGAATAAAGGCACCGGACTTCTTCAGGTTTTCCGCTACGTCTTTCGGATTGAACATCAACGCCGTATAGAAGAAGCAGAAGAAAATAATCCCTGCACTAAACAGCAGAATATTCAACGGCTGACCAGGAGCGATCGACTGAGAGAGGTCCTGCAGCCAGCCCATGTTTTCAGACTGACCAAACCAGGTACCCAACGAAGCCGGAAACAGCAAAATGCTGCTCGCGAAAATTGCCGGAATAACACCGGCCATATTCACTTTCAGCGGCAAGTGGCTGGTCTGCGCAGCAAAAACCTTACGGCCCTGCTGACGCTTGGCGTAGTGAACAGCAATACGACGCTGACCACGCTCAATGAACACCACAAAACCGATAATCGCTACTGCCAGCAAACCGATGGCGACAAGGGCGAAAATATTGATATCACCCTGACGTGCAGACTCGAAAGACTGCCCAATCGCTCTCGGAAGACCGGCGACGATACCTGCGAAAATCAACATCGAGATACCGTTACCAACACCACGCTCAGTAATCTGCTCACCCAGCCACATCATAAACATTGCGCCAGCCACAAACGTGGATACCGCAACGAAATGGAAGCCAAAGTCACCAGTGAACGCAACGCCCTGCCCTGCCAAACCAACGGACATGCCGATAGCTTGAACCAAGGCGAGAGCGACAGTGCCGTAGCGGGTGTACTGGCTAATCTTGCGACGGCCAGCTTCACCTTCCTTCTTCAACTGCTCCAGCTGCGGGCTGACGGCGGTCATCAACTGCATGATGATCGATGCCGAAATGTACGGCATGATCCCCAGTGCAAAGATGCTCATCCGCTCCAGCGCACCGCCGGAAAACATGTTGAACAAGCTAAGAATGGTCCCCTCATTCTGTCGAAACAGGTCTGCGAGTCGGTCCGGGTTGATACCTGGAACCGGGATGTGTGCGCCTATTCGGTAGACGATAATCGCCAAGAACAGAAAACGCAGACGAGCCCAAAGTTCAGACATACCGCCTTTGCCGAGCGCTGAGAGAGCACCTTGCTTAGCCATTTATTCCTCGAACTTGCCGCCAGCTGCTTCGATAGCCGAACGCGCACCTTTGGTGGCGCCGATTCCCTTGCCGATAGTGACAGCGCGAGTCACTTCACCGGACAGCATGATTTTCACACGCTGTACGTTGACGTTGATCACGTTGGCATCTTTCAGGGTCTGCACAGTAACGATGTCGCCTTCCACTTTAGCCAGCTCGGACAGACGCACTTCTGCGCGATCCATAGCTTTCAGGGATACGAAACCGAACTTAGGCAGGCGACGATGCAGCGGCTGTTGACCGCCTTCAAAGCCTGGAGCGATGGTGCCACCGGAGCGGGAGGTTTGACCTTTGTGGCCACGGCCACCAGTCTTACCCAAACCGCTACCGATACCACGGCCCGGACGATGCTTTTCGCGACGGGAACCCGGCGCTGGACTCAGATCATTGAGTTTCATCGATTAACCCTCTACACGCAGCATGTAGTAAGCCTTGTTGATCATCCCGCGATTCTCGGGAGTATCCTGGACTTCTACAGTGTGACCGATGCGACGCAGACCCAAACCCTTAACGCACAGTTTGTGGTTAGGAATGCGGCCGGTCATGCTTTTGATCAGCGTTACTTTAACGGTAGCCATGATCAGAAGATCTCCTTGACACTTTTGCCACGCTTGGCGGCAATGGATTCAGGAGACTGCATAGCTTTCAAACCTTTGAAAGTGGCGTGAACCACGTTTACCGGGTTAGTCGAACCGTAGCACTTGGCCAGAACGTTCTGAACGCCAGCAACTTCGAGGACAGCACGCATAGCGCCGCCAGCGATGATACCGGTACCTTCAGAAGCAGGCTGCATGTACACCTTCGAAGCGCCGTGAGCGGACTTCATAGCGTATTGCAGCGTGGTGCCGTTCAGATCAACTTGGATCATGTTGCGACGAGCAGCTTCCATCGCCTTCTGGATCGCAGCAGGCACTTCACGTGACTTGCCACGGCCGAAGCCAACACGCCCTTTACCATCACCCACCACGGTCAACGCGGTGAAAGTGAAGATACGGCCGCCTTTAACGGTTTTGGCTACGCGGTTAACTTGAACCAGCTTCTCAATGTAGCCTTCGTCGCGCTTTTGGTCGTTATTTGACATAACTTAGAACTCCAGCCCAGCTTCACGAGCAGCATCAGCCAGCGCTTTAACGCGACCGTGGTACTTGAAGCCAGAGCGGTCGAAAGCCACTTGCGAGACGCCCACGGCCTTAGCACGTGTAGCGACCAGCTGGCCAACCTTTGTGGCCGCGTCGATGTTGCCGGTGGCACCATCACGCAGTTCTTTATCCAAAGTCGAGGCGCTTGCCAAGACTTTGTTGCCGTCGGCCGAGATGACCTGGGCGTAGATGTGCTGCGACGAGCGGTACACGCAGAGACGCACGACTTCTAGTTCGTGCATTTTCAGGCGTGCTTTGCGAGCGCGACGCAGTCGAGTAACTTTTTTGTCGGTCATTTGCTATGCCCTACTTCTTCTTGGCTTCTTTACGACGGACGACTTCGTCCGCGTAGCGCACACCTTTGCCTTTGTACGGCTCTGGTGGACGGAAGTCGCGGATCTCAGCGGCCACCTGACCTACCAGCTGCTTATCAATACCCTTGATCAGGATATCGGTCTGGCTAGGGGTCTCAGCGGTGATGCCTTCCGGCAGTTCGTAATCCACTGGGTGCGAGAAGCCAAGGGCCAGGTTCAAAACCGTGCCTTTTGCTTGCGCTTTGTAACCAACACCGACCAGCTGGAGCTTACGCTCGAAGCCTTGGCTTACGCCTTGGACCATGTTGTTTACCAACGCACGCGTGGTACCGGCCATTGCGCGAGTTTGTTGATCGCCATTGCGAGCAGCGAAACGCAGCTCACCAGCTTCTTCAACGATCTCAACGGACGAATGGATGTTCAGTTCAAGAGTGCCCTTGGCACCCTTCACCGAAAGCTGTTGGCCTGCGAATTTTACTTCGACACCGGCTGGCAGCTTAACGGGGTTCTTAGCGACGCGAGACATGCTTATCCCCCCTTAGAACACAGTGCAAAGAACTTCGCCGCCGACACCGGCAGCGCGCGCAGCACGATCCGTCATCACACCTTTGTTGGTGGAGACGATAGACACGCCCAGACCGCCACGAACTTTCGGCAGATCTTCAGCGGACTTGTACTGACGCAGGCCTGGACGGCTAACGCGCTTCACTTCCTCGATGACCGAACGGCCTTCGAAGTACTTCAGCTCGATGGACAGCAGTGGTTTGATTTCGCTGCTGATCTGATAACCCGCAATGTAGCCTTCGTCTTTCAGGACTTTGGCAACAGCTACCTTCAACTTGGAAGATGGCATGCTTACGACGGACTTTTCAGCCATCTGGGCATTACGGATACGAGTTAGCATGTCCGCTAACGGGTCCTGCATACTCATGGGCTAGACGCTCCTAATACAAAAAAATTAGCCTTGCGGCTACATATGTCGCCGAGAATCTCCGGGTAAAAAACACGGGCTCAGGCGAGCCGCGTATTTTAGACACACTCCGGAAATGAAACAAGCCCCAAAAGGGGCTTGTTCCGGATTCAAGGTCACCGACGGTCAGTATCTTGCGATTTTGACCGCCCCGACGCTGAAAGTACTTACCAGCTGGCTTTAACCAGACCTGGTACGTCACCACGCATTGCCGCTTCACGCAGTTTGTTACGGCCGAGGCCGAACTTGCGGTAAACGCCGTGTGGACGACCGGTCAGGCGGCAGCGGTTACGCATGCGCGAGGCGCTTGCGTCACGTGGCTGCTTCTGCAGAGCAACTGTCGCTTCCCAACGCGCTTCTGGACTTGCGCTCAGATCTACGATGATTGCTTTCAGTGCTGCACGCTTCTTGGCGTACTTGGCAACCGTGAGCTGACGCTTCAGCTCGCGGTTTTTCATGCTCATCTTGGCCATGGTCCTACTCCAATCAGTTGCGGAACGGGAATTTGAACGCACGCAGCAGAGCGCGGCCTTCATCATCGTTCTTGGCAGTGGTGGTCAGGGTGATGTCCAGACCGCGGAGAGCATCGATCTTGTCGTAGTCGATTTCCGGGAAGATGATCTGCTCTTTCACGCCCATGCTGTAGTTACCACGACCATCGAAGGACTTGGCATTCAGGCCGCGGAAGTCGCGAACCCGAGGCAGGGAGATCGACAGCAGACGATCCAGGAATTCATACATACGCTCACGGCGCAGGGTCACTTTGACGCCGATCGGCCAACCTTCACGGACTTTAAAGCCAGCGATGGATTTCCGAGCGTAGGTCACAACGACTTTCTGGCCGGTGATCTTTTCCAGGTCAGCAACAGCATGCTCGATGACTTTTTTGTCGCCGACAGCTTCGCCCAGACCCATGTTCAGGGTGATTTTGGTAACGCGTGGAACTTCCATCACGTTCGAAAGCTTAAGTTCTTCCTTAAGCTTCGGTGCGATTTCTTTCCAGTAAATCTCTTTTAGTCGTGCCATGGTCTTCTACCTAGCAGTGTTCAAGCATCAACCGCTTTTTGGGTCGACTTGAAGACACGAATTTTCTTGCCGTCTTCTACTTTGAAACCAACGCGGTCAGCCTTGTTGGTTTCGCCGTTGAAAATGGCGACGTTAGAAGCGTCCAGTGGAGCTTCTTTTTCGACGATACCGCCTTGTACGCCCGACATCGGGTTAGGCTTGGTATGACGCTTGACCAGGTTCAGACCACCGATAACCAGACGGTTATTGGCGAGAACCTTAAGCACCTTACCGCGCTTACCTTTGTCTTTGCCGGCGATCACGATGATCTCGTCGTCACGACGAATCTTTTGCATGTCGGATCTCCTTACAGCACTTCTGGGGCGAGCGAGACGATCTTCATGAACTTCTCAGTACGAAGTTCACGGGTCACTGGCCCAAAGATACGGGTGCCGATCGGCTCTTGCTTGTTGTTCAGAAGAACAGCAGCGTTGCCATCAAAGCGGATAATGGAGCCATCAGCACGACGTACGCCGTGACGAGTGCGGACTACAACAGCAGTCATCACTTGGCCTTTTTTCACTTTGCCGCGAGGAATTGCTTCCTTCACGGTAACTTTGATGATGTCACCGATACCAGCGTAACGACGATGGGAGCCACCCAGCACCTTGATGCACATAACACGGCGAGCGCCGCTGTTATCGGCCACATCGAGCATGGATTGAGTCTGAATCATATAATTTCTCCGACCCCTAGTCCTTAGACTTCCACAGCGCGTTCGAGAACATCAACCAGTGCCCAAGACTTGGTCTTGGCCAGCGGACGAGTTTCACGAATAGTGACTTTGTCGCCGATGTGGCACTGATTGGTTTCGTCGTGCGCGTGCAGCTTAGTCGAACGCTTAACATATTTACCGTAGATCGGGTGCTTAACGCGACGCTCGATCAGTACGGTGATGGTTTTGTCCATCTTGTCGCTGACAACACGGCCAGTCAGCGTACGGACAGTCTTTTCGGCTTCAGCCATGATCACTTACCTGCCTGCTGGTTGAGCACAGTCTTCACGCGAGCAATGTCACGCTTAACTTGCGAGAGCAGATGAGACTGCCCCAACTGGCCAGTTGCTTTCTGCATGCGCAGATTGAACTGGTCGCGCAGCAGGCCGAGCAGTTGCTCGTTCAGCTGCTGTGCGGATTTTTCACGAAGTTCATTCGCTTTCATCACATCACCGTCCGTTTAACAAAGGCGGTGGCGAGCGGCAGCTTTGCAGCAGCCAGGGCAAAAGCCTCACGCGCCAGCTCTTCAGTTACACCCTCGATTTCATACAGGACTTTGCCTGGCTGAATCTGGGCTACCCAGTATTCCACGTTACCCTTACCTTTACCCATCCGAACCTCAAGAGGTTTTTTGGAGATCGGCTTGTCCGGGAATACACGGATCCAGATCTTGCCGCCACGTTTAACGTGACGGGTCAGTGCACGACGCGCTGACTCGATCTGACGAGCGGTGAGACGACCACGAGCTACAGACTTCAGCGCGAACTCGCCGAAGCTGACTTTGCTACCGCGCTGAGCCAGACCACGGTTGTGGCCTGTCATCTGCTTGCGGAACTTCGTACGCTTTGGTTGCAACATTTGGCGTACCCCTTACTTAGCAGCTTTTTTACGAGGCGCTGGTGCTTGTGGTTTCAGTTCTTCTTGGCGACCACCAATTACTTCGCCCTTGAAGATCCAAACCTTTACACCGATCACACCGTAAGTGGTGTGAGCTTCGTAGTTGGCATAGTCGATGTCGGCACGCAGGGTGTGCAGTGGCACACGACCTTCGCGATACCATTCAGTACGTGCGATTTCAGCACCGCCGAGACGACCGCTCACTTGGATTTTGATGCCTTTGGCACCAATGCGCATGGCGTTCTGTACGGCGCGCTTCATAGCGCGACGGAACATTACGCGACGCTCCAGCTGCTGAGCTACGCTCTGCGCAACCAGCATACCGTCGAGCTCCGGCTTGCGGATCTCTTCGATATTGATGTGCACAGGCACACCCATTTGCTTGGTCAGGTCCTGACGAAGTTTCTCAACATCTTCACCTTTCTTCCCGATAACGATACCTGGACGAGCGGTGTGGATGGTGATACGTGCAGTTTGTGCCGGACGATGGATATCGATACGGCTTACGGACGCGCTTTTTAGTTTGTCTTGGAGATACTCACGCACCTTCAGATCAGCGAACAAATAGTCCGCATAAGTCCGACCGTCTGCGTACCAGACGGAGGTGTGCTCCTTGACGATTCCCAGGCGAATGCCAATGGGATGTACTTTCTGACCCATCTCTTCGACTCCGTTACTTGTCAGCAACCTTGACAGTGATATGGCAAGACCGCTTGACGATGCGATCAGCACGGCCTTTGGCACGTGGCATGATGCGCTTCAGCGAACGCCCTTCGTTGACGAAAACGGTGCTGACTTTAAGGTCATCAACGTCTGCGCCTTCGTTATGCTCGGCGTTGGCTACGGCCGACTCCAGCACTTTCTTCATGATCTCGGCGGCTTTCTTACTGCTGAAAGCCAACAGGTTGAGCGCTTCGCCCACCTTCTTCCCGCGGATCTGGTCGGCGACCAAGCGGGCTTTCTGGGCGGAGATTCGAGCGCCCGACAACTTAGCGGCTACTTCCATTTCCTAACCCCTTAACGCTTGGCTTTCTTGTCTGCCACGTGCCCACGATAAGTGCGGGTACCGGCAAACTCGCCCAGTTTGTGGCCAACCATGTCTTCGTTCACGAGAACTGGGACGTGCAGACGACCGTTGTGTACAGCGATGGTCAAACCGACCATTTGTGGCAGGATCATCGAACGACGCGACCAGGTCTTAACTGGTTTGCGATCGTTCTTTTCCGCCGCCACTTCGATCTTCTTCAGTAGGTGAAGATCAATAAAAGGACCTTTTTTCAGAGAACGTGGCACTGTCGTATCCCTCTATTTACTTGCGACGACGGACGATCATTTTGTCGGTACGCTTATTACCACGAGTCTTCGCGCCCTTAGTCGGGAAGCCCCATGGCGATACCGGATGACGACCACCAGAGGTACGACCTTCACCACCACCGTGTGGGTGGTCAACCGGGTTCATGGCAACACCACGAACGGTTGGGCGAACGCCACGCCAGCGTTTGGCACCAGCTTTACCCAGCGAACGCAGGCTGTGCTCGGAGTTCGAGACTTCACCCAAGGTCGCACGGCATTCAGCCAGCACTTTACGCATCTCACCAGAACGCAGACGCAGGGTCACGTAGACACCTTCACGAGCGATCAGCTGAGCCGAAGCACCAGCGGAACGAGCGATTTGCGCGCCTTTACCTGGCTTCAATTCGATGCCGTGTACGGTGCTACCAACTGGAATGTTACGCAGTTGCAGAGCGTTGCCCGGCTTGATCGGCGCCAAAGCACCTGCGATCAGCTGGTCGCCAGCGCTCACGCCTTTAGGGGCGATGATGTAGCGACGCTCGCCATCTGCGTACAGCAGCAGAGCGATGTGAGCAGTACGGTTTGGATCGTATTCGATACGCTCGACAGTGGCAGAGATGCCATCTTTGTCGTTGCGACGGAAGTCGACCAGACGATAATGCTGCTTATGGCCACCACCGATGTGACGAGTGGTAATGCGACCATTGTTGTTACGACCACCAGTCTTCGATTTCTTCTCGAGCAGCGGTGCGTGAGGAGCGCCTTTATGCAGCTCCTGGTTGACCACCTTGACCACAAAACGGCGGCCAGGGGAAGTCGGTTTGCATTTAACGATTGCCATGATGCACCCCTTCCTTACTCAGCACTGCTGCTGAAATCGAGATCTTGGCCTGGCTGAAGGGAGATAACTGCCTTCTTCCAGTCATTACGCTTGCCCAGACCGCGAGCAGTGCGCTTGCTCTTACCCAGAACATTCAGGGTAGTAACACGCTCAACTTTCACGCTGAACAGGCTTTCGACGGCCTTCTTGATTTCCAGCTTGGTTGCGTCAGTTGCAACCTTGAAAACGAACTGGCCTTTCTTGTCAGCCAGAACCGTAGCCTTTTCGGAAACGTGCGGGCCAAGCAGAACTTTAAATACGCGTTCCTGGTTCATCCCAGCAGCTCCTCGAATTTCTTCACGGCCGACACGGTGATCAACACCTTATCGTATGCGATCAGACTAACTGGATCGGAACCTTGCACGTCACGTACATCAACGTGTGGCAGGTTGCGAGCAGCCAGGTACAGGTTCTGATCAACAGCTTCAGACACGATCAAAACGTCGGTCAGGCTCATGTTGTTCAGTTTGCCCAGCAGATCTTTGGTCTTTGGACTTTCAACAGCGAAGTCCTGAACCACGACCAGACGATCAGTACGCACGAGTTCAGCAAGGATGGAGCGCAGAGCTGCGCGATACATCTTCTTGTTGAGCTTCTGAGAGTGATCCTGTGGACGAGCTGCGAAAGTGGTACCGCCGCCACGCCAGATTGGGCTACGGATAGTACCGGCACGAGCACGGCCAGTGCCTTTCTGACGCCAAGGGCGCTTACCGCCACCACGTACGTCGGAACGGGTCTTTTGCTGCTTGCTACCTTGACGGCCGCCGGCCATGTAGGCCACGACTGCTTGGTGAACCAGCGTCTCGTTGAATTCGCCGCCAAATGTCAGTTCGGAAACTTCGATCGCTTGAGCGTCATTTACATTTAATTGCATGTCAGCTTCCCCTTAACCGCGAGCCTTGGCCGCTGGACGTACAACCAGGTTGCCGCCAGTAGCGCCAGGAACAGCACCCTTGACCAACAACAGATTGCGTTCAGCGTCGACGCGCACTACTTCGAGGGACTGCACGGTCACGCGCTCAGCGCCCATATGACCGGACATTTTTTTGCCCTTGAATACACGACCAGGAGTCTGGCACTGGCCAATAGAGCCCGGGACGCGGTGGGAAACGGAGTTACCGTGAGTGTTGTCTTGACCACGGAAATTCCAACGCTTGATCGTACCCTGGAAGCCTTTACCCTTGGACTGACCGGTTACATCAACCAGTTGACCAGCGGCGAAGATTTCAGCGTTGATCAGATCGCCAGCCTGGTAGTCACCATCTTCAAGACGGAACTCCATAACAGTACGACCAGCTGCAACGTTTGCTTTTGCGAAGTGACCTGCTTGAGCAGCAGTCACGCGCGAAGCACGACGCTCGCCGACAGTGACTTGCACTGCACGATAGCCGTCGGTTTCTTCAGTTTTGAACTGGGTGACGCGATTCGGCTCGATCTCAATGACCGTAACCGGAATGGAGACACCTTCTTCGGTGAAAATACGGGTCATACCGCATTTACGACCGACTACACCAATAGTCATGTTGTAAACCTCATGAGTGTACGGGGCTTTCACCCGCTATGGCCGCCCATTTCAGAGCGTTACACGACTAAGACCCAAGTCTTAGCCGAGGCTGATCTGTACTTCCACACCGGCCGCCAGATCAAGCTTCATAAGTGCATCAACGGTTTTATCCGTTGGCTGGACAATGTCCAGAACGCGCTTATGAGTACGGATCTCGTACTGGTCACGCGCGTCTTTGTTGACGTGCGGGGAGACCAGAACGGTGAACCGCTCTTTGCGGGTAGGCAGTGGAATTGGACCACGCACTTGAGCACCAGTACGTTTCGCGGTTTCCACGATTTCCTGGGTGGATTGGTCGATCAGGCGATGGTCAAAAGCCTTCAACCTGATACGGATTTGCTGATTTTGCATTGGATTTCAGACTCCGGCTGCTATTCCCAGCGAGCGCAATACGCCCGTTAAAAGGAGGCGCAATTCTATAGACGCCCCAGATAGGTGTCAACCCAATAAAAAAGCCCCCGCTGAGCGGGGGCCTTTTCAAAGCATCGAAGCCATCTCAGAAGAGATGCTTACTCGATGATTTTAGCTACAACGCCAGCGCCAACAGTACGGCCGCCTTCACGAATTGCGAAGCGCAGACCGTCTTCCATTGCGATGGTTTTGATCAGGGTAACTTCCATTTGGATGTTATCGCCTGGCATTACCATTTCAACGCCTTCTGGCAGCTGGCAGTTACCAGTCACGTCAGTAGTACGGAAGTAGAACTGTGGACGGTAGCCTTTGAAGAACGGAGTGTGACGACCGCCTTCTTCTTTGCTCAGAACGTAGACTTCAGCGGTGAACTTGGTGTGCGGCTTAACCGAACCCGGCTTAACCAGAACCTGGCCACGCTCAACGTCGTCACGCTTGGTACCACGCAGCAGAACGCCGCAGTTCTCGCCAGCACGACCTTCGTCGAGCAGCTTGCGGAACATTTCAACACCGGTGCAGGTGGTGGTGGTGGTGTCACGCAGACCAACGATTTCCAGCGGATCTTGAACGCGAACGATACCGCGCTCGATACGACCAGTCACAACAGTACCACGACCGGAGATCGAGAATACGTCTTCGATTGGCATCAGGAACGGCTTGTCGGTCAGACGAACTGGTTCTGGGATGTAGCTGTCCAGGGTTTCAACCAGTTTACGAACGGCAGTGGTGCCCATTTCGTTGTCGTCTTTGCCTTCCAGCGCCATACGAGCAGAACCGATGATGATCGGAGTGTCGTCGCCTGGGAAGTCGTAAGTGCTCAGCAGATCGCGCACTTCCATCTCAACCAGTTCCAGCAGCTCAGCGTCGTCTACCAGGTCAGCCTTGTTCAGGAAAACCACGATGTACGGAACGCCTACCTGACGGGACAGCAGGATGTGCTCACGGGTTTGTGGCATCGGACCATCAGCGGCCGAGCAAACCAGGATCGCGCCATCCATCTGGGCAGCACCGGTGATCATGTTCTTCACATAGTCAGCGTGACCTGGGCAGTCGACGTGAGCGTAGTGACGGATCTTCGAGTTGTACTCGACGTGCGCGGTGTTGATGGTGATACCACGAGCTTTCTCTTCTGGCGCGCTGTCGATTTTATCGAAATCAACGATTGCCGAACCGAATACTTCGGAGCAAACGCGAGTCAGAGCTGCGGTCAGAGTGGTTTTACCGTGGTCAACGTGACCGATAGTGCCAACGTTGACGTGCGGTAGGGAACGATCAAATTTTTCTTTAGCCACGACAATTAACTCCTTGCCTAAAGGACTGAATCAGCCTTGTTTTTTGGATACAGTTTCAGCGATGTGCGCCGGAGCTGTGTTGTATTTTTTGAATTCCATAGAGTAGCTTGCGCGACCCTGGGACATGGAGCGAACGTCGGTCGCGTAACCGAACATCTCACCCAACGGAACCTCGGCGCGAATTACTTTGCCGGAAACCGTGTCTTCCATACCCAAGATCATGCCGCGACGACGGTTAAGGTCGCCCATGACATCACCCATATAGTCTTCAGGTGTAACAACTTCTACCGCCATGATTGGCTCAAGCAACTCACCACCGCCCTTCTGGGCCAGTTGCTTGGTTGCCATGGAAGCAGCCACCTTAAACGCCATCTCGTTGGAGTCGACGTCGTGGTAAGAACCGTCAAAAACGGTTGCTTTCAGGCCGATCAGCGGATAGCCGGCAACAACACCGTTCTTCATCTGCTCTTCGATGCCCTTCTGGATAGCAGGGATGTATTCCTTAGGAACCACACCACCTACTACTTCGTTCACGAATTGCAGACCTTCCTGACCTTCGTCAGCAGGAGCAAAACGGATCCAGCAGTGACCGAACTGACCACGACCGCCGGACTGACGAACGAACTTGCCTTCGATTTCACAGTTCTTCGTGATGCGCTCACGATAGGAAACCTGAGGCTTACCGATGTTAGCTTCGACGTTGAACTCGCGGCGCATCCGGTCAACCAGGATGTCCAGGTGCAACTCGCCCATGCCAGAGATGATCGTTTGACCAGTCTCTTCATCAGTTTTAACGCGGAAAGATGGATCTTCCTGAGCAAGTTTGCCCAGAGCAATACCCATTTTTTCCTGGTCATCCTTGGTCTTAGGCTCTACGGCAACCGAAATAACCGGCTCCGGGAAGTCCATACGAACCAGGATGATTGGCTTGTCAGCGTTGCACAAGGTCTCACCAGTGGTGACGTCCTTCATGCCGATCAAGGCCGCGATGTCACCAGCGCGTACTTCCTTGATCTCTTCGCGGGCGTTTGCGTGCATTTGCACCATACGACCCACGCGCTCTTTCTTGCCTTTAACCGAGTTGATCACGCCGTCGCCGGAGTTCAACACGCCCGAGTAAACGCGGACGAAGGTCAAGGTACCCACGAATGGGTCAGTGGCAATTTTAAATGCCAGAGCGGAGAACGGTTCTGCGTCGTCTGCATGACGCTCCAGCTCGATAGTCTCGTCATCCGGGTCAGTACCCTTGATAGCAGGAATATCCACTGGTGCCGGCAAGTAGTCGATCACAGCATCGAGAACCAGGGGAACGCCCTTGTTCTTGAACGAGGAACCGCAAACAGCCAAGACGATCTCACCAGCAATAGTACGCTGACGCAGAGCAGCCTTGATTTCCACGTTGGTGAGTTCTTCACCTTCGAGGTACTTGTTCATCAGCTCTTCGTTGGCTTCGGCCGCAGCTTCAACCATGTTGTTGCGCCATTCGTCAGCCAGTTCCTGCAGCTCAGCAGGGATAGGCTTACGAACAGGAACCATACCTTTGTCAGCATCGTTCCAGTAAACAGCTTCCATGGTCAGCAAATCGATCTGGCCTTGGAAGTTGTCTTCGGAACCGATAGCCAACTGGATTGGCACCGGAGTGTGACCCAGGCGCTGCTTGATCTGACCGATCACGCGCAGGAAGTTGGCACCAGCACGGTCCATCTTGTTTACGTAAACAAGACGTGGAACACCGTATTTGTTGGCTTGACGCCATACGGTTTCCGACTGAGGCTCAACACCCGAGGTACCGCAGAACACAACGACAGCGCCGTCGAGTACGCGCAGGGAACGCTCAACTTCAATGGTGAAGTCAACGTGGCCCGGAGTATCGATTACGTTGAAGCGGTGCTCATCTTTGTACTGCTTCTCGGAACCTTTCCAGAAGGCGGTAATAGCAGCAGAAGTAATGGTAATACCACGCTCCTGCTCCTGAACCATCCAGTCTGTGGTCGCGGCGCCATCATGCACCTCGCCCATCTTGTGACTTTTGCCGGTGTAAAACAGTACGCGCTCGGTGGTGGTGGTTTTACCAGCATCCACGTGAGCAACGATACCGATGTTACGGTAGCGGCTAATCGGAGTAGTACGAGCCATAAAGCCCTCGCAAAATTAGTGAAGCTAAGATTAGAAGCGGTAGTGCGAGAAAGCTTTGTTAGCTTCAGCCATACGGTGCACGTCTTCACGCTTCTTAACAGCAGCACCTTTACCTTCAGCAGCGTCCAACAGTTCGCCGGCCAAACGCAGAGCCATAGACTTCTCGCCACGCTTACGGGCGAAGTCTACCAACCAGCGCATTGCCAGAGCGTTACGACGGGACGGACGAACTTCGACCGGAACCTGGTAAGTAGCACCGCCTACACGGCGCGACTTCACTTCGACCAGCGGAGCGATGGCGTCGAGAGCTTTCTCGAAGATTTCCAGGGGATCGCTGTTCTTGCGTTCTTTAACCTTTTCCAGCGCGCCATAAACGATACGCTCGGCAACGGCTTTCTTGCCGCTTTCCATCACGTGGTTCATGAACTTGGCCAGGATTTGGCTTCCGTATTTTGGATCGTCAAGCACTTCGCGCTTGGCTGCTACGCGTCTTCTTGGCATGGATAAGCCCTCAAACGGTCTTCAGGTTCGTTCGGAATCGGTGCCCTTTCGGGACGCCTCCGACCTTACTCTTATCGACTCAGAAAATAAGATGATTCAGTTTTACAAAAAGCCGCTACTACTTAGGCTTCTTGGTACCGTACTTCGAACGACCCTGGTTACGACCTTTAACGCCGGAAGTATCCAAGGAGCCGCGTACGGTGTGGTAACGAACACCTGGCAAGTCTTTTACACGACCGCCGCGGATCAGTACCACGCTGTGCTCTTGCAGGTTGTGGCCTTCACCGCCGATGTACGAGGAAACCTCGAAACCGTTGGTCAGACGCACACGGCATACTTTACGCAGTGCCGAGTTAGGTTTTTTCGGCGTGGTGGTATACACACGGGTGCATACGCCACGACGTTGCGGGCAGTTCTGCAGCGCAGGTACGTCGGATTTCTCGACGATACGCTTACGCGGCTGACGTACCAGCTGGTTGATAGTTGCCATCTACTAGCTCCACTGTTGTCTTGCGACGCTATTGTCTTGCAAGAAAAGCAAAATGGCAGGAACGAATTCCCGCCAAATTTAGGGGTACAAGAGTCTAAAGAGGATCTTGTCCCCAGTCAAGGCAAGGCCCCGACCTCCCCACTCGTCGAACCGGGGCAAAACTGCCTCGATCCGACGAATGGGGCTGCCAGGGCCCAGTCTTATCTAGTGCAGAACTCAGTTACCGCTTGAGTTCAGTGCTTCGGTCAGTGCAGCTTCCACTTCACTGGCGCTAACGCGCAGCGGCTTGTCAGCATCACGGCGACGCTTACGCTCGCTGTGATAAGCCAAACCGGTACCCGCCGGGATCAGACGACCCACGACCACGTTCTCTTTCAGGCCGCGCAGGTAATCGCGCTTGCCGGTTACCGCTGCTTCGGTCAGTACACGAGTGGTCTCCTGGAAGGAGGCCGCCGAGATGAACGATTCAGTGGACAGCGACGCCTTGGTGATACCCAGCAGCACACGAGTGAACTTGGAAACGAATTTCTCGTCGCCAGCCAGACGCTCGTTTTCTACCAGTACGTGAGTCAGTTCCATCTGGTCGCCCTTGATGAAACTGGAATCGCCGGATTCAGCGATTTCAACTTTACGCAGCATCTGACGCAGGATGGTCTCGATGTGCTTATCGTTGATCTTCACGCCTTGCAGGCGATAAACGTCCTGGATCTCGTTAACGATGTACTTGGCCAGCGCACTTACACCCAGCAGACGCAGGATGTCGTGTGGATCGCTCGGGCCGTCGGAGATAACTTCGCCGCGGTTTACCTGTTCGCCTTCGAAGACGTTCAGGTGACGCCACTTTGGAATCAGCTCTTCGTACGGATCGGTACCGTCGTTCGGGGTGATAACCAGGCGGCGCTTGCCCTTGGTCTCTTTGCCGAACGCGATGGTGCCGCTGACTTCTGCCAGAATCGACGCTTCTTTCGGACGACGAGCTTCGAACAAGTCGGCAACACGCGGCAGACCACCGGTGATGTCGCGAGTCTTCGAAGTTTCTTGCGGGATACGCGCGATAACATCACCGATCGCGATCTTCGCACCATCCGCTACACCGACCAGGGCGTTGGCTGGCAGGAAGTACTGAGCGATTACGTCAGTGCCTGGCAGCAACAGATCCTTGCCGTTGTCATCGACCATCTTCACGGCAGGACGGATGTCTTTACCGGCAGCTGGACGATCTTTGGCGTCGAGTACTTCAATGTTGGTCATACCGGTCAATTCGTCAGTCTGACGCTTGATCGTGATGCCTTCTTCCATGCCTACGTAGGTCACGGTACCTTTCATTTCGGTAACGATTGGGTGAGTGTGCGGATCCCACTTGGCCACGATAGCGCCAGCGTCGACCTTGTCACCTTCTTTAACCGAAATCACAGCACCGTACGGCAGCTTGTAGCGCTCACGCTCACGACCGTAGTCATCAGCGATGGCCAGTTCGCCGGAACGGGACACAGCAACCAAGTGACCATCCACTCGCTCAACGTGCTTGAGGTTGTGCAGACGGACGGTACCGCCATTCTTCACCTGAACGCTGTCCGCAGCGGAGGTCCGGCTTGCCGCACCACCGATGTGGAACGTACGCATGGTCAGCTGGGTACCCGGCTCACCGATGGACTGGGCAGCGATAACGCCGACCGCTTCACCGATGTTCACCTGGTGACCACGAGCCAAGTCACGGCCGTAGCACTTGGCGCAGATGCCGTAGCGGGTTTCACAGCTGATCGGCGAGCGAACGATCACTTCGTCGATGCTGTTGAGTTCGATGAACTCGACCCACTTTTCATCTACCAGGGTGCCGGCAGGAACGATAATTTCCTCGGTACCTGGCTTGAATACGTCACGTGCAATAACTCGACCCAATACGCGCTCACCCAGCGGCTCTACAACGTCACCGCCTTCAATGTGCGGAGTCATCAGCAAGCCGTGCTCGGTGCCGCAATCGATCTCGGTTACAACCAGATCTTGTGCAACGTCTACCAGACGACGAGTCAGGTAACCGGAGTTAGCGGTTTTCAACGCGGTATCCGCAAGACCCTTACGAGCACCGTGAGTGGAGATGAAGTACTGGAGTACGCTCAAACCTTCACGGAAGTTCGCAGTAATCGGCGTTTCGATGATGGAACCGTCCGGCTTGGCCATCAGGCCACGCATACCGGCGAGCTGACGGATCTGCGCAGCAGAACCCCGTGCGCCCGAGTCGGCCATCATGTACATCGAGTTGAAGGATTCCTGGTCAACTTCGTCGCCGTGACGGTCGATGACTTTCTCTTTCGAGAGGTTAGCCATCATCGCCTTGGAGACTTCGTCGTTGGCCTTGGACCAAAGGTCGATCACTTTGTTGTACTTCTCGCCCTGTGTTACCAGGCCCGAGGCGTACTGGCTTTCGATCTCTTTCACTTCATCGGTTGCAGCTGCGATGATGCGGGCTTTTTCATCCGGGATAACGAAGTCGTTAACACCGATGGAAACGCCGGAGATGGTCGAATAAGCAAAACCGGTGTACATCAACTGGTCAGCGAAGATCACGGTCTCTTTCAAACCAACCACGCGGTAGCACTGGTTGATCAGCTTGGAGATCGCCTTTTTCTTCATCGGCAGGTTGACGACGTCGTAGGACAGACCTTTTGGCACAACTTGATACAGCAGCGCACGGCCGACAGTGGTGTCGACGATACGGGTGCCGCTCACGCTGCCGCCGTCACGGTCGTTGACGGTTTCGTTGATCCGCACTTTGACCTTGGCGTGCAGTGCGGCTTCGCCGGCACGGAACACACGGTCAACTTCTTGCAGGTCAGCGAACACACGACCTTCGCCTTTGGCGTTGATCGCTTCACGGGTCATGTAGTACAGACCCAATACAACGTCCTGCGACGGAACGATGATTGGCTCACCGTTGGCTGGCGACAGAATGTTGTTGGTCGACATCATCAACGCACGCGCTTCCAACTGGGCTTCCAGTGTCAGCGGTACGTGCACGGCCATTTGGTCGCCGTCGAAGTCGGCGTTGTACGCAGCACAGACCAGAGGGTGCAGCTGAATAGCCTTACCTTCGATCAGTACCGGTTCAAACGCCTGGATACCCAGACGGTGAAGGGTCGGTGCACGGTTGAGGAGAACCGGGTGTTCGCGAATCACTTCAGCAAGAACGTCCCAAACCTCTGGCAGTTCGCGCTCGACCATTTTCTTGGCCGCTTTGATGGTGGTCGCGAGACCGCGCATTTCCAGCTTGCCGAAGATGAATGGCTTGAACAGCTCAAGTGCCATCTTCTTAGGCAGACCGCACTGGTGCAGACGCAGGGTCGGGCCTACGGTAATTACCGAACGACCGGAGTAGTCAACACGCTTGCCGAGCAAGTTCTGACGGAAACGACCTTGCTTACCCTTGATCATGTCAGCCAAGGATTTCAGAGGACGCTTGTTCGAACCGGTGATAGCGCGGCCACGACGGCCGTTGTCGAGCAGTGCATCGACCGCTTCTTGCAACATACGCTTTTCGTTGCGCACGATGATGTCCGGAGCGGACAGATCAAGCAGACGCTTCAAGCGGTTGTTACGGTTGATCACGCGGCGGTACAGGTCGTTGAGGTCGGACGTTGCGAAACGACCACCATCCAACGGTACCAGCGGACGCAGGTCTGGCGGCAGAACCGGCAGAACGGTCAGCACCATCCACTCTGGCAAGTTGCCGGAACCTTGGAAGGCTTCCATCAACTTCAGACGCTTGGACAGCTTCTTGATCTTGGTTTCCGAGTTGGTTTGCGGAATCTCTTCGCGCAGACGGCCAATCTCGTGTTCCAGGTCGATAGCGTGCAGCAGTTCGCGGACAGCTTCGGCACCCATGCGGGCATCGAAATCGTCGCCGAACTCTTCCAGCGCTTCGAAGTACTGCTCATCGTTCAGCAGCTGACCTTTTTCAAGGGTAGTCATGCCTGGATCGATAACGACATAGCTCTCGAAGTAGAGAACGCGCTCGATATCACGCAGGGTCATGTCCATCAGCAAGCCGATACGGGACGGCAGCGATTTCAGGAACCAGATGTGGGCAACCGGCGAAGCCAGTTCGATGTGCGCCATACGCTCACGACGAACCTTGGCCAGCGCGACTTCAACGCCGCACTTCTCGCAGATCACGCCACGGTGCTTCAAGCGCTTGTACTTACCGCACAGGCACTCGTAATCCTTTACCGGGCCAAAGATCTTGGCGCAGAACAGGCCGTCACGCTCAGGTTTGAACGTACGGTAGTTGATGGTTTCCGGCTTTTTAACTTCACCGAACGACCACGAACGGATCATCTCAGGCGATGCCAATCCAATACGGATGGCGTCGAACTCTTCGACTTGACCCTGGTTTTTCAGCAAATTCAGTAGGTCTTTCAAGGCCTTTCCTCCTGGCGGAGCAGAGAGCGGGCTAAATAGCCCCGCTCTCGATTCGCGTCACGTGTTATTCGGTTTCCAGATCGATATCGATGCCGAGGGAACGAATTTCTTTGATCAACACGTTGAAGGACTCGGGCATGCCCGGCTCCATACGGTGATCGCCGTCCACGATGTTTTTGTACATCTTGGTACGACCGTTCACATCGTCCGACTTCACTGTGAGCATTTCTTGCAGAGTGTATGCAGCACCGTATGCTTCCAGTGCCCAGACCTCCATCTCCCCGAAACGCTGACCACCGAACTGAGCCTTACCACCCAGCGGCTGCTGGGTAACCAGGCTGTACGAACCGGTAGAACGAGCGTGCATCTTATCGTCTACCAAGTGGTTCAGCTTCAGCATGTACATGTAGCCAACAGTAACCGGGCGCTCAAACTTGTTGCCGGTACGGCCGTCGAACAGCTGCATCTGGCCGCTTTCTGGCAGGTCTGCCAGTTTCAGCATGGCCTTGATTTCGCTTTCCTTGGCACCGTCGAACACCGGGGTAGCCATTGGAACGCCGCCGCGCAGGTTCTTCGCCAGATCCAGGATTTCCTGGTCGGAGAAGGTGTCCAGCTCTTCGTTGCGACCGCCGATCTCGTTGTAGATCTCGTGCAGGAACTTACGCAGGTCTGCGACCTTGCGCTGCTCTTCGATCATACGGTTGATCTTCTCGCCCAGACCTTTGGCCGCGAGGCCCAGGTGGGTTTCAAGGATCTGACCAACGTTCATACGCGAAGGTACGCCCAACGGGTTGAGGACGACGTCGACCGGGGTGCCATTAGCATCGTGCGGCATGTCTTCAACCGGCATGATCACGGAGACCACACCCTTGTTACCGTGACGACCGGCCATCTTGTCGCCCGGCTGGATGCGGCGACGGATTGCCAGGTAAACCTTGACGATTTTCAGCACGCCTGGAGCCAGGTCATCGCCCTGCTGCAGTTTGCGCTTCTTGTCTTCGAACTTGTCGTCCAGCAGACGGCGGCGATCAACGATGTAGGCCTGGGCCTTCTCGAGTTGCTCGTTCAGAGCATCTTCAGCCATGCGCAGCTTGAACCACTGGCCGTGCTCAAGACCGTCGAGGATTTCGTCGGTGATGTCCTGACCTTTCTTCAGACCTGCGCCGCCTTCGGCCTTGTGGCCTACCAGAGCGGAACGCAGACGTTCGAAGGTCGCGCCTTCAACGATACGGAACTCTTCGTTAAGGTCCTTGCGGATCTCGTCGAGTTGAGTCTTCTCGATGGACAGTGCACGAGCATCACGCTCAACGCCGTCACGGGTGAAGACCTGTACGTCGATGACAGTACCTTTGGTACCGGTAGGTACACGCAGGGAGGTGTCTTTAACGTCGCTGGCTTTTTCACCGAAGATCGCACGCAGCAGCTTCTCTTCCGGAGTCAGTTGGGTCTCGCCTTTCGGAGTGACCTTACCAACCAGGATGTCGCCTGCGCCTACTTCAGCACCTACGTAAACAATACCGGCTTCGTCCAGCTTGTTCAGTGCAGCTTCACCCACGTTCGGGATGTCTGCAGTGATCTCTTCAGGCCCAAGCTTGGTATCACGCGCCACACAGGTCAGTTCCTGAATGTGGATTGTGGTGAAGCGGTCTTCTTGAACAACACGCTCGGACAGGCAGATGGAGTCTTCGAAGTTGAAGCCGTTCCATGCCATGAACGCGATGCGCATGTTCTGACCCAGAGCCAGTTCACCCATGTCGGTGGACGGACCGTCGGCCATGATGTCGCTACGCTGAACGCGATCACCCTTGCTCACCAGCGGACGCTGGTTGATGCAGGTGTTCTGGTTCGAGCGGGTGTATTTGGTCAGGTTGTAGATGTCGACACCGGCTTCGCCAGTTTCAACTTCGTCATCGGCAACGCGAACCACGATACGGCTGGCGTCAACGGAGTCGATCACGCCGCCACGACGAGCCACGACGCAAACGCCGGAGTCACGGGCTACGTTACGCTCCATGCCGGTACCTACCAGCGGCTTGTCAGCACGCAGGGTCGGTACAGCTTGACGCTGCATGTTGGAACCCATCAACGCACGGTTGGCGTCATCGTGCTCCAGGAACGGGATCAGCGACGCTGCAACCGAAACTACCTGCTTCGGCGAAACGTCCATCAAGGTGACGTCTTCCGGCGCCTTGACGGTGAACTCGTTCAAGTGACGAACAGCTACCAGTTCGTCGATCAGGACTTTCTTGTCGTTCATCGTGGCCGAAGCCTGAGCGATCACGTGATCAGCTTCTTCGATAGCAGACAGGAACACGATCTCGTCGGTGACCAGAGCGTCTTTCACCACACGGTACGGGCTCTCAAGGAAGCCGTACTGGTTGGTGCGCGCATAAGCGGCCAGGGAGTTGATCAGACCGATGTTCGGACCTTCCGGCGTTTCGATCGGGCATACACGACCGTAGTGCGTAGGGTGAACGTCACGAACCTCAAAGCCTGCACGCTCACGGGTCAGACCGCCCGGGCCCAGTGCAGAAACACGGCGCTTGTGGGTGATCTCGGAGAGCGGGTTGTTCTGGTCCATGAACTGCGAGAGCTGGCTGGAACCGAAGAACTCTTTCACCGCCGCAGCCACTGGCTTGGCGTTGATCAGGTCTTGCGGCATCAGGCCTTCGCTTTCTGCCATCGACAGACGCTCTTTGACCGCACGCTCAACACGTACCAGACCAACACGGAACTGGTTCTCAGCCATTTCGCCTACGCAGCGAACACGACGGTTACCCAGGTGGTCGATGTCATCGACGATGCCTTTGCCGTTACGGATGTCGACCAGAGTCTTCAAGACCGCAACGATGTCTTCCTTGCACAGCACGCCCGAACCTTCGATCTCGGTACGACCGATACGACGGTTGAACTTCATCCGGCCGACCGCAGACAGGTCATAACGCTCAGGGCTGAAGAACAGGTTATTGAACAAGGTTTCGGCTGCGTCTTTGGTAGGTGGCTCGCCAGGACGCATCATGCGATAGATCTCGACCAGCGCTTCCAATTGGTTGCTGGTGGAGTCGATCTTCAGGGTGTCGGAGACGAACGGACCGCAGTCGATATCGTTGGTGTACAGAGTCTCGATGCGAACAACCTGAGCCTTGGCAATCTTGGCCAGGATCTCAGTGTTCAGCTCGGTGTTGCACTCAGCCAGGATTTCTCCAGTAGCAGGGTGAACGATGACTTTAGCGGTCGTGCGACCCAGGACGTAGTCCAGAGGCACTTCCAGCGATTTGATGCCGGCTTTTTCGATCTGGTTGATGTGGCGCGCAGTGATACGACGGCCCGCTTCAACAATGACCTTGCCATTTTCATCCTGAATGTCCAGGACCGCAATTTCACCGCGCAGACGCGAAGCAATCAGCTCAAGGCTTAGAGTTTCATCCTTGAGGCTGAACACGTTGGTGGTATAGAAAGCGTCCAGCACTTGCTCAGTGGTGTAACCGAGCGCGCGCAGCAGTACCGAGGCCGGCAACTTGCGACGACGGTCGATACGCACGAACACGCAGTCTTTCGGGTCGAACTCGAAGTCCAACCACGAACCGCGGTACGGAATGATGCGTGCGGAGTACAACAGTTTACCGGAGCTGTGCGTCTTGCCGCGGTCGTGGTCAAAGAACACGCCCGGGGAACGGTGCAGTTGGGAAACAATTACACGCTCGGTACCGTTGATAACGAAGGTACCGTTCTCAGTCATCAATGGGATTTCGCCCATGTAGACTTCTTGCTCTTTAATGTCCTTGATCGCTTTGTTCGACGATTCTTTGTCGAAAATGATCAGGCGGACTTTTACCCGCAAAGGTACGGCGTACGTAACACCGCGCAACACGCATTCTTTGACATCAAATGCCGGTTCGCCCAGGCGATAACCGACGTACTCCAGCGCAGCATTGCCGGAGTAGCTGATGATCGGGAAAACGGATTTGAAGGCCGCATGCAGGCCCACGTCGCGGAACTGATCTTTGGTCGCTCCCGCCTGCAAGAATTCACGATACGAATCCAGCTGGATAGCCAGAAGGTACGGGACATCCATGACGTCCGGCAACTTGCTAAAGTCCTTGCGGATACGTTTTTTCTCAGTATATGAGTAAGCCATCAGCGTTCCCCAGCTTGGTCACCTGCTTGTTTGGCCCCTCCGACGGGAGCAGCCAGAAAATCTTGCAAACCCCATGGTTTGCACCACCGCATCGGGTGGCTACAGCGCGTTAATGGCGGCGACCGAGTCGACAGCCAATAACGGAAAAAGGCCGGTGGCAAGAGCCACCAGCCATCAGCCTTCAGCTTAACGCTTGGGCTGGAGACGCAATGTCGATGCTTACTTCAGCTCGACTTTAGCGCCCGCTTCTTCCAGAGTTGCCTTGGCTTTGTCGCCTGCATCTTTGGTCACTGCTTCCAGAACCATAGCAGGAGCGCCGTCAACTACAGCCTTGGCTTCTTTCAAGCCCAGACCGGTCAGTTCACGTACTGCCTTGATCACGTTTACTTTCTTCTCGCCAGCTTCCAGCAGCATGACGTTGAATTCGGTTTGCTCTTCAACAACGGCAGCAGCAGCAGCTGGGCCAGCGGAAGCAGCGGCAGCGGAAACGCCGAATTTTTCTTCGAAAGCTTTGATCAGCTCAACAACCTGCAGAACCGACATTTCAGCTACGGCGTTGAGGATATCGTCTTGGGAGATAGACATTGCTGTATTTCCTGAATTGGGGGACGGCCTACGCGGCCATCGAAATAAACAAAAATACGCGAGAGAATTTGCTCAGCCTTAGGCTGCGGCAGCTTCTTTTTGCTCGCGAACTGCAGCCAGAGTACGAGCCAGCTTGCTGGTAGCGCCTTGAATCACGCTCATCAGCTGCGAAATGGCTTCGTCGCGGGTCGGCAGTGTTGCCAGTACGTCGATTTGGTTAGCTGCGAGGAACTTGCCCTCGAACGCAGCTGCCTTGATCTCGAACTTATCCTGACTCTTGGCGAATTCCTTGAACAAACGGGCAGCAGCGCCTGGATGATCCTTGGAGAACGCGATCAGAGTCGGGCCTGTGAACACGTCGTTGAGGACACTGTATTCAGTGTCAGCAACGGCGCGCTTGAGCAGGGTGTTACGTACAACACGTACGTATACGCCAGCTTCACGAGCCTCTTTACGGAGTCCGGTCATAGCGCCTACTGTCACACCACGGGCATCAGCCACGACAGCGGACAGAGCAGCTTTGGCAGCCTCGTTGACTTCAGCGACGATGGCCTTCTTGTCTTCGAGATTAATTGCCACGGGTTTAACTCCTGCTTGTTACCGTTTCATCTGGCCGGAGCCGGATGTCGTTTTGGTGTCTGATTCGGTAAGGAACCGGGAGCACCATCTGCGTAGGCTTTTGGTTTAAGACTTGCGTCGCCTACGGTCTTGGATAGCCCCCGCCAGGCAGGGACCCCAATTTTTTCCAATTGACGCAATCGCTTGCGCCAATCTGTGTCTTATACGTCCAGCGAGCCTTGGTCGATGACCAGACCTGGGCCCATAGTGGTGCTCAGGGTAACGCGCTTGACGTAGATACCTTTCGAGGAAGCTGGCTTGATACGCTTCAGATCAGCGATCAGGGCTTCAACGTTTTCCTTCAGCTTGACGGCGTCGAAGCCGACTTTGCCAACGGAGGTGTGAATGATGCCGTTTTTGTCGGTGCGATAACGAACCTGACCAGCCTTAGCGTTTTTAACCGCGGTAGCTACGTCTGGAGTTACGGTGCCGACTTTAGGGTTAGGCATCAGGCCGCGCGGGCCCAGGATCTGACCCAATTGACCTACAACGCGCATTGCATCCGGGGAAGCAATAACTACGTCATAGTTCAGGTCGCCGCCTTTCATTTCGGCAGCCAGGTCGTCCATGCCAACGCGATCAGCGCCAGCGGCCAGAGCTGCTTCAGCAGCTGGACCTTGGGTGAAGACGGCTACACGTACAGTCTTGCCAGTACCGTGTGGCAGCACAGTAGCGCTACGAACGACCTGGTCGGATTTACGTGGGTCAACACCCAGGTTTACAGCAACGTCAACAGACTCGCTGAACTTGACAGTCGACAGCTCGGTCAGCAGAGCAGCAGCGTCTACAAAGTTGTAGGACTTGCCCGCTTCGATTTTGCCGGCGATAGCCTTTTGGCGCTTGGTCAGCTTAGCCATTACACACCCTCCACGTTAAGGCCCATGCTACGAGCAGAACCGGCGATGGTACGCACGGCTGCATCCATATCAGCTGCAGTCAGATCCGCGTTTTTGGTTTTCGCGATTTCTTCCAGCTGAGCACGAGTTACGGTGCCAACCTTAACGGTGTTAGGACGAGCGGAACCGCTAGTCAGACCAGCAGCTTTCTTAAGCAAAACCGAAGCCGGGGTCGACTTGGTTTCGAAAGTGAAGCTACGGTCGCTGTATACAGTGATGATCACTGGAGTCGGCAGACCTGGCTCAAGACCCTGAGTACGGGCGTTGAAAGCCTTGCAGAATTCCATGATGTTCACGCCGTGCTGACCCAGAGCTGGACCAACAGGTGGGCTTGGGTTGGCCTGAGCGGCCTTCACTTGCAGCTTGATGTAAGCGGTAATCTTCTTGGCCATGAGGCACTCCAATTACGGGTTCAAACGCCTCGAAAGGCTCCCCGGTTACTTGCGCGTTTATCCCAGTGACGACAAAACCCCACAGCCTAAGGCTGCGGGGTTGGGATGCTTATTCAGCTAGACCTTCTCGACCTGGCTGAACTCCAACTCTACCGGAGTAGAGCGACCGAAAATGAGCACCGCCACTTGGATCCGGCTCTTTTCGTAGTTAACTTCTTCGACAGTACCGTTGAAATCAGCAAACGGACCATCTGTGACACGAACAACCTCACCCGGCTCGAACAACGTCTTCGGCTTAGGCTTGTCGCTACCATCAGCAACACGACGCAGAATTGCTTCTGCCTCTTTGTCAGTGATTGGAGCAGGCTTATCAGCAGTACCGCCAATGAAACCCATGACACGAGGAGTGTCCTTGACCAAGTGCCAAGTACCTTCATTCATGTCCATCTGAACCAGCACATAGCCAGGGAAGAACTTACGCTCACTTTTGCGCTTCTGACCATTCCGCATTTCAACCACTTCTTCAGTGGGAACCAGAATTTCGCCGAAGCCATCTTCCATGCCTGCCAGCTTTACGCGCTCTAGCAAAGAGCGCATAACATGCTTCTCGTAACCCGAGTAAGCATGCACAACGTACCAACGCTTAGCCACGGGACACCCTTAGCCAACAATCAAGGAAACAAGCCAGCCGAGGAGGGAATCAAGCCCCCACAACAGCAACGCCATAACCAGAACAACAGCCACAACAATCAACGTGGTCTGCGTGGTTTCTTGGCGAGTCGGCCAAACGACTTTACGGATTTCGGTGCGAGCTTCCTTCACCAGAACCGCGAAAGACTTGCCTTTGGCAGTCTGCAAGCCTACAAAGGCAGCTACGGCAGCAAGAGCAAGCAAAGCGAGAACGCGGTACAGGATCGGCGAAGCAGAGTAGTACTGATTGCCAACAACGCCTACGACCACCAATGCGACCACAGCGAGCCACTTGACGAGATCGAAACGAGAGCTTTGAGCTTCAGCCTTAGGAGTCATCTATGAAGATCCTGTGAAAAGAAAGCCAGACACACCACGTGAATCTGGCAGGTCAGGAGGGAATCGAACCCCCAACCTACGGTTTTGGAGACCGTCGCTCTGCCAATTGAGCTACTGACCTAAAACAAAATCAGGCCGACCATTATGCAGGCCTGAAAAAGACTTTACAACAACCAACCCCACTAGACTTGAAATCACCTGACAACATCAGCGCCAGATACAAAACCCTCAAGCCGAGGCAGCTGTTAAAACAAAGGCAGATATTTTCATATCTGCCTTGTTATATGGAGCTCTTGAGCGGATTTGAACCGCTGACCTCACCCTTACCAAGGGTGTGCTCTACCAACTGAGCTACAAGAGCAAAACACCTGCACAACCTGCAAACTTGGAGCGGGTAGCGGGAATCGAACCCGCATCATCAGCTTGGAAGGCTGAGGTTCTACCACTAAACTATACCCGCGGAGCTTGCAGCTCACGCTAAAAATGGTGGAGGGGGAAGGATTCGAACCTTCGAAGTCGTAGACGTCAGATTTACAGTCTGATCCCTTTGGCCGCTCGGGAACCCCTCCTAAGCGAGCCGGCATTTTACATCACGCCGACCTTCTGTCAAGCATTTTCTCATTTAAATTATGAGGTTAGCTGCATTGACGTCACTTCCCATCAAATCCCCCTAAAGGTCTTCACTGCGAAGCGGGCGCCATTCTATTCAAACTATTCGACAGTTGCAATGCCTTCGCACAGCATTATTTTATGTTTTAACTCATTGAATTCCTTAGCAAGGTTTTCAAAGGGCAGATCCTCAGCCAGACGCCTGCTTTCCGGGGCAACCCGGAGCCAGTAACCCTGGGCATCAGGCAAGCTCAGCAACTGAATCCTGACCTTTATATCCAGGCTGGTGAGGCGCTGCTCGACAGATTGCGCCTGGCGCTGATCTACAAAACCACCAATATACAAACAGGTATTTTGCGCATCAGACGCCTTTGCCCGCTCCCTGCGGGCCACGGCGTCAGAGGACTCGCTCAGCAGACGAATATCCTGCTGGCTGCCTCGATAGAGACTCAGAGGAGTGACATCTTTAGCGCGCAACGGCGCCTCTTGTTGATGCCATATGTAGTAAAAAGCGTTGAGGATCAGTAAAAGCAAAAACAGCCAACGCATAAACACCTCAAGATAACGGGCACGCCATCGCCAAACCAACGAAAATCAGATCAGGAACGAGCCGAGCCTGCGGCACAGCATCCAATACCAGATCAGCGTCGCCGCCTGTCAAGAACACGGTGAAGTCATCGCCCCAGTAGCTCCTGGCCAGCTCCAACTGGGTCAGCACAAACCCTCTTAGCATCAACGTACAGCCCCGCTCTACAGCTTCGACCGTGGTGCGACCAGGTGACAGGCACTCCAAGGCCCTTTCAGCGGCGGCATCGCCATACCGGATCTTGCGCGTATGCGTTCGCAGCTGATTCCTCATGAGAGACATACCCGGACAAATGAAGCCCCCCAGGTGCTCTCCATCCGCAGCTATAAAATCTGCCGTCGCCGCCGTACCAAAGTCCAGAACCAAGCAAGCGCCGGATGCCAACTTAAATCCACCAAGCATCGCCAACCAGCGATCGAGCCCCAAGCGCTCGAAATCTTCGTAGCCGTTACGCACCCCAGCCATTTCACGAGCCGAAGCAGCGCAGGTAACAGCAACACCAAATGCATCCACAAGCGCCGCGACCAGCTTGTCTGTCTCCTCCAGCGCACGCACACTCACTAGCCGGCAACGCGTCAGCAACAGGCCAGGCACCGCCAGTAGACTATCAACCAATGCCTCATCAGAACCTGCCACACCTTCTATCGCTACACCAGCCAGACTCGAACCGAGCACACGCCACTTGATAAAGCTGTTCCCACAGTCGAGCTCAAGAATCATCACGCAACCTCAGGCTTAACTCACCACCACTGTATATTTTCTCAATGCCATCGACACTTAAGCGCAACGCACCTTGACGATCAACGCCCAGAACAAATCCATCGACCTCATTGACACCGGCTATGAGCGACACCGCCCTGCCCTGCCAAGCATGGCTTGCCTCCCATTCATCCTGAAGCGCGGCAAAACCTAATGCCCTGTGCCGATCCAGGTACCGCTGCAACTGCAGACCAAGACGGGCAACCAACGAATTGCGATCAACAGGAGAGCCCGTCTCCAACTGCACCGATGTCCATTGCTGGTCAACCTCATCAGCCTTCTGCATATTGACGTTGATACCTATTCCAAGGACAACGTGGCAGATATCCGCAGGGTCCCCTACGAGTTCCAGCAAGATCCCGGCAATTTTCTTATGTCCAACGAGGACGTCGTTAGGCCATTTCAAAGCAGCAGCCTGAACTCCCGATTCACGTAGGGCTTGCATGACTGCCAACCCAACCACAAGGCTTAGCCCCTCCAGTTGCCGCAGACCGCCCTCAATACGCAAGACGAGGCTGTAATACACATTCTGAGCAAACGGACTGACCCACTTTCGACCACGCCTGCCTCTTCCCGCCGTTTGCTGTTCCGCAAGCACTAGGAAGGGGGTTGCGCACTCGACACCCGCAAGGCGCAAAGCTTCAGCATTTGTTGAGTCGATGGAATCGTAGACATGGATAGGCCACGCCAAAGCAGGCGCATGTTGCCGAATTTCCGCAGCGCTCAAGAAAACAAGAGGAGAAGCCAATTGATACCCCTTCCCTCGAATCCTATGAACGGGCAGATTCAATTCGGCTTCAAGGTGCTGGAGCTGCTTCCAAACAGCACTGCGACTAACGCCCAGGGCAGCACCAAGCGCTTCTCCGGAATGGAACCGGCCATCTTTCAGAAGTTCTAACAACGTCAGCATGCAAGTATCGCCTCACAATGAGGCACGCATGATAGCCATGCGCAGGGGCATTGCATAGAAAGGCGGACGCTTGGCATTGAAGCGCACTCCGAGCAGCGCGTCGGACTTTCCGAGCGCCCAAAACAAAACCCCATCTGCTTTCGCAAATGGGGTTCTGGAATTTAATCTTGACGATGACCTACTCTCACATGGGGAAACCCCACACTACCATCGGCGATGCATCGTTTCACTACTGAGTTCGGGATGGGATCAGGTGGTTCCAATGCTCTATGGTCGTCAAGAAATTCGGGTACTGAGTCGCGGCCTGTTGGCCTCGCTTCAGCAAATTGGGTATGTGATAGCTTTCGGTGTCTTGTGAGCGTCGAACTTTCGGTTTATCTCGTCTTCACACACCGCAATCTGGCCTTTCGACGCAAATTGCTTGGGTGTTATATGGTCAAGCCTCACGGG